>JAAELL010000157.1 GCA_024226735.1 bacterium
CGGCCGCAGCTTCCTGATCGCCGACGCGTCCGAGCTCACCGCCGTCTACGACGCCATCCAGACCGAGCTCCGCTCCCGCTACCTGCTCGCCTACCAGAGCTCCAACACCAGCGGCAGAGACACCTTCCGCGCCATCGAAGTCGAGCTCGCCCCGTCCGGCCTCGAAGCCAAGACCCTGCGCGGCTACTACCCCTGAGCCTTGATCGTCGCCATTCGGGCACGTCACAGCCGTAGGACGAGGATCTTGCGGCCGTCGACGATCCTGGTCTTGCGGCTGCCGCGCTCGGCGAACGGTGCCGCGCTCGGCCGCTGATCGAAGATGACGAGCGTTCCTTCGTCGAGGCCGAGCCGCGAGAGATAGCGGTTCAGGTGCCCGAGGCCGGCCTTCTCGGGGTCGGCGCGTCCAGGGCGCCAAACTTTGAGCTCCAAAGCGAAACGCTGCACCGTTCCGTCCGCCATGGGCCAACGGATGCAGAGGTCGATGCGTCCGCTGCCCACGACGTACTCGCGGTCGATGCTGCGTAGTCCCCCCTCGGTCCCCCCAAGGGGACGACAACCGCCATTCACGATCCGCTGGAAGTAGGCCATGCAAACCAGCTGGGCCGCCGCTTCCGAGTAGGGCTGACGGCTCAGGAACGACTCGGCGTGCTCGCGCCAGAAATCGACGAAGGCATCGAGCAGGTCATCTGTGTCGAGGCCGCCGTCCGGCAAGACGAACGAGCGCTCGA
>JAAELL010000158.1 GCA_024226735.1 bacterium
CCGCTGCTGCGTTGCGCCTCCTCCGAGACTTGCAGCGAAGTCGCGTCGTCGCTGCGCCTTGCAGCGAACGCGTACGCACCGACCAAAATGCCGCACAAGAGTGACTCACACCACTAGTAGCTAGTCCACAGCGTCCAGAGCTGGTTCGGCATCCAGCCCGAAGCTGGAACCGCCGCGGCCGCCGTTGCATCCAGTGCAGCAGCTTGGTTGATCGAGGTCGTCGTGACGACCTTGGGCCCTAGCAGGTCACTCGTCAGATAGCGCGTTTCCTTAATGGTCCCAGGGCGCCAATCGCCCGGCCGGAACTGAAAGAAGTTCGAGTATTCCTCTTGGAACCACTCGAACCCCGCTGTGTCGTAAACCCACCTCTTGAGGGGCAGCGCAATTCCATCTCGGATCGTCACTTCATAGCGCTCGCCCACGAATTCGTAGCCCGTGCCGTCCGTGAAAATGTTCTCGACGACTTGCAGCCCGGAATTCGGATCGACGGAGTCTTCGAAGTTAGCCAGGCTGAAGAGAGAGAGGTCAAAAGGGTCCGCAAGCCAATCGTACACCTCACCGATCTCTAGCAAATAGGCCCACTCGACCCAGATCGGATTGCTGCCATCGAGTAGGTGAATGTTACCTCCTTCGGCAAGCTCCTGGACGTTGCTGAGGTATCTGCCATCATAGGTGGTGGTGTGGACGATGCCCCCACCGTTCGCGTCGTTGTCGTCAGGCGTCACACGCAGGGCCTTGAAGCGGCCATCCGTGGTGACGTCTCCGCGTAGGGTGACGGTGACGTCGGACGTCGGCGGCAAGGGGGGGCTGTCGAAGTGCTGGACGCGGACTTGAGCCGCGAATGCCGCCCCGTCGCACCCTTGCTGCGCGAGGGCGATTTGCCCGATGAGGCCCCCTATCGTTTGGGGATCCCCGTCTTCAGCCGCGTCGAACTCCGACTCGAACGGGTTGAAATGGTTGGCATAGTATCCGTTCCCGTTCGAGGCGTTCTGGTAAGTGTAGAAGCCGTGCGAGGTCCCTGTCGCCTCGACGGGGTCACCCTCGACGGGGGCTGTACTCACCTGGGTGTTGCAAGGCGAAATATCGGCGCCTTTGTCGTTCGTCGTGTTTTCTTTCGGCTTGATGCAATTGGTCGCATCCTTCAGGATCTTGGGGACCTTGGCCAGGGTGGCGAGCGCGCCACCGATCGACCCGAAGTCGAACTGGTCCAGATCGGGGAGGTCGGGACAACCGCCTCCCGAGAAGACGGTCACAGCGACGTCAAACTTGAAAGGGTCACAGTGGACGTTAACCAGGGTGCCGCTGCACAGATAGAGGTTCTGCTCGGTGACGCGAGTGCTGACAGTACAACTGGCCGGAGTGGAGATGGGTCCGTATGTGATGACGGTGCAGCTCTCGGTGATCTGGTTCCCGGGTCCACCGTCTTGTGCGATGTCCCTGTTCGTGTCATTGCATGCCCCGGATTGAGCGAGAGCCGGAGAGCCGATCACGGAACACGCGAGTCCCGTAAGGAATAGAGCTGACTTCATTTCTTCGAACCTCTCGTTGTTGCGCGTGAGAGTCCAAATGTGAGAACGAGCGGCCCCCGAGGGGCCACTCGTCCGCGAGCGAGCCGCGGATCCTAACGGTCGCTTCGTGTGGGTGCAACGACGCTTCGCCCCAACGGACTCCAACCTGCTGATCGCTGCTGGGCAGGGCCTACCGGCTCTCATCCTCCTTCTCGGGTCGCACGCCCAGAGACTTCTACTACACCTTCGACGATCTCCTGGAGGTCGAGGCCGGCAGTCGCTACTCAATCATCGCCTACCGCCACAATTTCGTACGTATCGAGCTGCTCGGCGTCTCCCTCGAGTCGAGGGCTCTGGCGTCCTACGACGCTTGGTTGGAGGGGGAGAGCGGCCGTCGGCTCGGGCACTCGGGGCAGCGTCTCCTGCACGATGCGCTGCTTCTGCTGGGCCTCCCGGCAGGTCGGATGCGGGCCGTGGTGGAGATCCCTGGGGACCGCCGCCTCTACACCCCGTTCTTTGAACTGGAAGAGGGAGAGTCAATCAGCTCGCTGCGCATCTCAAGAGTCGAGGACCTGTAGCCCGACCTGCCCCATCGCGAGGCTCCTCGATCGCACGACCCTGGGAGGCTCCCGGTGGGCACCTCTCTCTGCAGCGAGCCGCACCTGGCGGACGTCCAGTCGATCGCGAAGGGTGCATAGACTCGGCCGAATCCTGATCGCGTCGCGCGGGGCTGGTGAACCGGCACCAAGCCGACGTCCTCGAGTATCTCATCGAAGAGAACCGAGTGCTGAAAGAGCAGCTCGGGGGGAGGCGCTCCGGTTGAACGATGACCAGCGGCGGCGGTTGGCCGCGAGGGCGAACGGATCGGCCGTCGGTTGCTGATGCAGGTCTCGACGATCGCGGCGTTGGTGCACGAGTCCTACGCTCCAGGCGAGCAACCGCCGATGCGCTGGCCATCGTCAACGCACGTCGTGCACGATCTCGGGATGAAGTCGAGAGTCCATCCCAAGTAGCAAGACGAAGTACCGCGTCTAGAACTGGGCCTCCGACAATCGCGCACTCGTACGTCGAGGAGATGTCACGGTCTGGTTGTCACCGGAGGCGATCGCCACCTGGGAGCCTGCGGGCGTCGGCAAACGTGGAGGGCAGTTGAAGTACTCCGACCTCGCCATCGAAACCGCGCTGACTCTGCGCATCCTCTTCAACCTGCCCCTCCGCCAGACCGAGGGCTTTCTGAACTCGATCTTCGGGGTGATGGACGTGGAGCTCTCCGCGCCGGATCACACCACGCTCTCGCGCCGCGGCCAGCGCCTCGACCTCGCGGCGAAGCAATCCATCTGTCTTCATGCATGCGATCGCTTCGATCGACGAGGAAGGCCTCGCCCGCGGCCCAAGGGCCCACGCACCTGTTCCCGTCGTCCATGACTTCCCATAGACGCACTGGCCGGGTTTCGCTCAACCTCGCAATTACCGAAGGTCTCGCTGCGCTCGAGTCCCGCAATCGCCTATCAGTTAACAGGCCGCAGTCGCGCTCAGTGAAAATCCCGGCTCCGGAACGACCCCTCCTCCACCCGATCCAAACTCTCGATCTTCGTCGTGAACAAATGCACGACCTCCCCCGACCGCTCGACGCGCCCATGCGCGAGCACCGTCGACGCATGCCGCGCCGCCGATCGGTACTTCTCGAACACCTCGGGCCGAATGATCAAGTTCGAGATCCCCGTCTCGTCCTCGAGCGTCATGAAGATGATCCCCTTCGCCGTTCCCGGTCGTTGCCGGACCAGGACGATTCCCGCGGCGCTGGCGGAGCGCCCGTTGGGATACAGCTCCGCGTCGCGCAGCTCGGCCGCGGTCGCGACGCCCAGCGCGTCGAGGTCCGAACGCACGAACGACACCGGATGCGCCTTCAGCGAAAGGCGCGTTGACGCGTAGTCGTGCAGGACGCGTTTGAAGGCGGTCACCTCCGGTAGGCGCGGTTCCGGGGCGGGCGGCTCGCTAGCGGGCGTCGACCAGAGATCGGTCGTGTCGCCGTCGCGCAATCCGCGCACGGCCCACAAGGCCTTCTGTCGGTCGAGCCCCATCGACGTGAACGCGTCCGCGTAGGCGAGCGCCCGCAACGTCGCGACCCGCGCTCCACTCGCGCGTCGCAGGGACTCGACGTCGCCGAAGGGACCGCCAGTATTCGCGATCGCCTCGGCCTCTTCCTGGCGCAGGCCCTTCACCAGGCGCATGCCCAGGCGTAGGGCCGGCGCGCCGTCTGGGCGGCGCTCGAGTGTGCAGTCCCAGGCACTCGCGTTGACATCGACCGGGCGCACCTCGACGCCGTGGTCCTTCGCGTCGCGCACGAGCTGGGCCGGGGCGTAGAAGCCCATCGGCTGGCTGTTGATCAGGGCCGCCGCGAAGGCCGCGGGGTGGTGATGCTTCAGCCATGCCGACACGTACACGATCAACGCGAAGCTCGCCGCGTGCGATTCGGGGAAGCCGTACTCGCCGAAACCCATGATCTGATCGCCCAGGCGCTTGGCGAAGTCGACGGTGTAGCCGCGTTCGATCATTCCGCTGTGCAGCTTCGCGCACAGCGCCTCGAGTCGGTCGCTCTTGCGCTTCCATGCGGCCATCGCGCGCCGCAGCTCGTCGGCTTGGCCGGCGGTGAAGCCGGCGGCGACGATCGCGAGCGCCATCGCTTGCTCCTGGAAGAGGGGCACGCCGAGGGTCTTCGCCAGGACCTCGCGCACGTCTTCGCTCGGGAACTCGACGGGCTCCTCGCCGTTTCGGCGGCGCAGGTAAGGGTGGACCATGTCGCCCTGGATCGGGCCCGGGCGGACGATCGCGACCTCGATGACCAGGTCGTAGAACTCGCGCGGACGCAGGCGCGGGAGCATCGACATCTGCGCGCGTGACTCGATCTGGAAGACGCCGACCGTGTCGGCGGCGCAGATCATGTCGTACACGGCCGGGTCCTCGGGGGGGATCGCCGTGATGTCGAGCGGTGAGCCCGTGTGCTCGCCGGCGAGCGCGAGCGCCTTGCGCACGGCCGTCAACATCCCGAGCCCGAGCACGTCGACCTTCAACATGCCCATCGCGTCGATGTCGTCCTTGTCCCACTCGATCACCGTGCGGTCCTCCATCGCCGCGTTCTCGATCGGGACGAGCTCGCACAAGGGACCGCGCGTGATCACGAAGCCGCCGACGTGCTGGGACAGGTGCCGCGGGAAGCCGAGGATCTCGTCCACGAGCTGCACGTAGCGGATCACCATCGGCTCCTTCGGATCCAGGCCGAGGGCGCGGACACGCTCGGTGTCGATGCCCTCGTGCCACCAGTCGAGGTCCTTGGCGAACCGATCGACACAGTCGAGTGAGAAGCCGAGCGCTTTGCCGACGTCGCGGATGGCGCTCTTGGCGCGGTACGAGATCACCTCGGCCGTCAATGCGGCGCGCTCGCGGCCGTACTTGGCGTAGATGTACTGGATCACCTCCTCGCGCCGCTCGTGCTCGAAGTCGACGTCGATGTCGGGCGGCTCGTCGCGCTCCTTGCTGACGAAACGCTCGAACAACATATCGATCCGCTCGGGATCGACCGCCGTCACGCCCAGGCAGTAGCACACCGCCGAGTTGGCCGCCGCTCCGCGCCCCTGGCACAGGATGCCGCGCGAGCGCGCGAACGCGACGAGATCGTGCACGGTCAAGAAATAGGGCGCGTAATCGAGTTCGGCGATCAGCCGGAACTCGTGGTCGAGCTTGGCACGCACCTTGGTCGGGACGCCGCTGGGGTAGTGCTCGGCGGCTCCGCGTTCGGTGATCTCGATCAGATGCCGCATCGGGCTGCAACCCGCGGGGCAGATCTCGTCCGGGTACTGATAGGTGAGCTGGTCCAGGTGAAAGCCCTCCGCGCGCTCGGCAAGCTCGATCGTGCGCGCGAGCGCATGCGGGCGATCCGCGTGCAGGCGCGCCAGCTCGCGCGGCGGCTTGAGGTAGCGCTCGCCGTTGGGGAACAGGGCGTGACCGGCCTCGTCGATCGTGCAGCCCCTGCGGATGCACACCAGAACGTCCTGCAGGCGGCGCCGCTCGGGCACGTGGTAGTGGACGTCGTTCGTGGCGACCAGTGGGATGCCCGCGCGCTCGCCGACGCGCGCGATGCGCGTGAGGAATCCGCGGTCGTCCGGACCGTACAGCCTAGGTGCGGCGAGGGACAGCCGGTCCGAGTCGAACGCGTCCTTCAGCTCCCGCGCGAACACGAGGTAGTCCGAGTCGATGCCGTCCGGCTCGCCGCTCGCACACCGCGGCAACACGATCGCGAGCAGGCCGTCCGCGTACTCGCGCAGATCGTCGAGTGCGAGGTGGCACTCGCCCTTGGGCGCGCGCCGCTTGCCGACGGTCAACAGCCGGCTGAGCCGGGCGTAGCTCGCGCGGTCGGTCGGGTACACCAGCACCGAGCGTTCGCAGGCGAGTGCGATGCGGCAGCCGACGGCGAGCTGGATGCCCGCCTCCTCGGCGGCGACCTTGGCCCGCACGATGCCGGCGAGCGTGTTCGTGTCGGTGATCGCAATCGCGCGGTAGCCGAGCTCCGCGGCGCGGCGGACGAGCTCCTCGGGCTGGCTCGCTCCGGTCAGGAAAGTGAAGTTCGAGGTGACCTGGAGCTCGGCGTAGGCGACGGCCGCACGTCGCGGCGGAACAGGATCACGCGGGACCGTGTCGTGCGCCGGGTGCGGGCTGAGCTTGGGGAACGGGGCCTCGGGCATCGCTCACGTCCATTCCCCGTGGGCGAACCAGCGACCGTCCGCGGTCAGGAGCAACCACAGCCAGCGCCCGTCTCCGTCGAGCACGCGGTAGTAGTCGCGCGCCTCGTGCTTGCCCTTCTTCCACCACGGCGGACGCACGCGTTCGGGTCCGAAGTAGGCGCGCACGTCCCGCAGTCCGCCGCGCCATGCGATGCGCGCGGGCGCGCCGTCCGCCGTTTCGACGCGGACCCGCGGCGGCGTGTCGAACAGACGCGTCGGCCGTAGGGGAGGCAGCGGCACCGACTCTCCCTCCGCGCGTCGTTTCGCATCGAGAATCGGCGTGGCGCGGTGAGCGGATTCGGGGGCGTGCGTGTCGATGCATTCCATGGCGAGCACTTTCTGTCTTCCTAGACGGAGCACGAGGTTGTCGACGAGCCGGCCGAGCTCGGCGTCGAAGCCCTCCCTGCGTCGTGGGTTGCTGGGCCGTTGGTCCGTGCCCCACGCGCTCACCTGCTGCTGGTCCGCGGGGCCTGCGTCGGGGACGGCGAGCGAGACGCGTTCGGCGCCGAAACCGAGCTGGATGCGCTCGAGGCGCGGGGCGAGCAGCGAGAGTAGGTGCGCGTACGACGGGCTCGGACGGCTGAGGAGGATCGACGCGCGGGCGTCCTCGGCCTCGGCGCAAGTGAGCTCCAGCTCGAGGCGCCGCGCTCCGAGGCGGCGCGCGTCCAGATCCTTGGTGAGCGTGCGCAGGAGCGACTCGACGGTGTGCTGGACGACCTCGAGCCCGACCGGGGCTTCGAACGCGTGGCTCGCTCGCAGGGGCGGCAGCACGCGTTCCACCAGCACCGGTTCGAACGCGCGCCCGAGCGCCTGGTCGAGCCGTTCGAGCAGCTCACCACGGAAGCGGGCCGGCAGCCCCGATCGCGGCAGGTCGAGCACCTCCTGGATCGTCTCGATCTCGAGCTCGCCCAGGCCGGCGGCGGTCTCGGCTTCGATTCGCAGCGCCACGACGGGTAAGGGACCGAGGGCGCGTCGTTCGTCTCCGGTCGGGACGCACGGGACGCCCGGTGGACCGTGACGGGCGAGCGCCCACGCGCAGCCGATCGTGCCAGCGACCGCGACGCGCACCCCGAAGCCGCGCCCTTCGAAAGCGTGAGCGACCTCCCGCGCGAGGCGCGCTTCCTCGCCGAAGAGGCGGCGGGTTCCCGTGACGTCGAACAAGAGCCCGCCCGGTCCCTCGACTGCAATCGTGGGGGAGAAGCGCGACGCCCAAGGGACGAGGGCGGCGAGCGCGAGCGCATCCCCCTCGGGGTCGAACGGCTCGATCACCGGCTCGCACTCCACGAGCAACGCGCGAGCGTGCGCGACAGTCATCGCGCTCCGCGCGCCGGCGGCGCGCGCCCTTTCGCAGCACGCGCCGATGCGCTGGGTGCCGCGCGTCTCCTCGACGAGCAGGATCGGCGCCGCCCTGCCACCGGCGCTCTGGCGGACACGATCGACGGCGAAGGTCGGAAGGTGAACGGCTAGGATGCGGTGCACGACACGACGCTCTTGCAGCGCTGGATGCGCAACGTCCACCCGGGGAGGGATCCAGAAGGCAAGCGGGTTACGATGCAGCGCGTCGCGGCCGCGGAGAGCGCGCGCGCCTCTGCCGGTGGGCGCGCGATCCAGGCGATTCCGCCACCGGCTTCCGCGGCGAGCTGCAGCCGTCGCGTCGCCGCGAGGTCGAGCCCGCTGCCGTCGCCGATCACGGCACGGACCGAGTGGCAACGCAGCGCGGAGTCGATCGCCCACAGCCGCTCCGATGCGCGCGAGACGTCGAGGAAGATCGAGCGCTCGAGCAGCGCAGGACGAGGTTCGTGTCCAGCCCGGGTGCGAGTCAGCTCGAGACCGTCGCGTGTCTCGCGCACCTCGAAGCCTGGGCCCAACGTCGGCGGGTAGGGCCAGACGGCCCGCCCGACCCAGACGGCGTGACCCGCCGAGGAGGCCAGCGACCTGCGGGCGAGGTGGGTGAGGACCGCGAGCGGCGGGCTCCAATCGGCTCCGCGCCCCTCGACGCCGATCCACTCGTGGATTGCTCCGCGGGCGAGGCCGCCCGAGGCCGCGTCGAAGTCGGTCCAACCGGTGGTGATCGGGGCGGCCTCGCGCGGGCGGCTGCCGGCCATGATGCGGCGGATCCGGCGTTGGAGGAGGCGGACTGCTTGGGTGGAGGAGCGAGGGGAGGGCACATGGATAGGGTAGGGTTTTGTTAGGGGTGCGGTAGGCACAAGATCTTGGGGGGGCGTGAGTGATTGCCCGCAATGGGGTGTGTTTGGATCGGCCGACGCAGGCGAGCCGAGGAGCGAATCGTCAGGACAGTTCGAGGCGCCAGCTGGGCCGATCGGTCGCGTAGGATCTGGCTCCGCTTCCAACTACCGAAAGCAACCCGAAGCCTCACCATGCTCTCCACCTCTCGATTGGTTCTCTCCGTATGCACGCTCTCGCTCCTCGCTTCCCACGCCGGCGCCCAAAAGATCGTGCACACGGTCTTCGGTCAGCAGAACCAGCTCCGCCTCGGCGGCGTCATCGCTGGCGCCGGTGACGTCAACAATGATGGGTTCGACGACATCCTGTGCGGGACGCCGAGCGGGAACTCGGGCGACGGGATCGTCTGGGTCTACTCGGGGTTCGACGCATCCGTTCTCTACACCCGCGTCGGTTCGATCGGCCAGGGCCTGGGCATGGCGGTCGCTGGCGTAGGTGACGTCGACATGGACGGCTTCGACGATTTTGCGGGGAGCGCACCGATGCAGGGCTCGGGACGCGTCGTCATATGGTCCGGCGTCGACGGGAGTGTCATCTACGACGTGCTTGGCTCAGGTCCCGGCAACGATGAGTTCGGGAGCTCGATCGCCGGGCTGGGAGATCTGAACGGCGACATGCGCGACGACTACGCGATCGGCGCCGAGGTGGCCCTCAACAGCTCGGGCGTCCGCTCCGGCGTCGTGACGATCCATTCGGGTCTGGACGGGTCGATCATTCGCACGTTCGACGGAGACTCCAACCAGGACAGCTTCGGCTCCAGGATCGCCGCGGCCGGCAACGTCGACGGGGACGGGTTCACCGACCTCGCCATCGCGGCGCGGCGCGATGACGACAACGGCTCGGCGTCGGGCAGCGTGCGCGTCGTGTCGCCCCGCAACGGCACGGTGTTCTACACCGTGTTCGGGGATGTGGGAGGCGATGAGCTCGGATGGGCGCTCGACGGCGCGGGGGACGTCAACATGGATGGCGCGGACGACGTGATCGCCGGCCCGCGCAATGAGGGGTACGCGCGCATCTACTCGGGCACCTCCGGCAACGTGATCCGCACCTTGACGGGTACGGTCGGCTTCGGGTCCAGTGTCGCCGGTGTCGGTGACATCGACGGCGACGGTTTTGACGACGTCGTCGTCGGCGAGCAGTCGCTGGGGAGCGCGCCCGGCAAGGCCAACCTCATCTCTGGCGTGGACGGTGACATCCTGTTCGCAACCGACGGTGGCGGGCAGAGTGGAGCCCAGTCCTATGGCTCATCGGTCGCCGACGCGGGGGACGTCACCGGCGACGGGATCCACGATTGGATCGTCGGCGCCAACGGGGTCGATTTCGGAGCCGGCAACGGGGGGATGATCGAGATCATCGCCGGCGCGAACCGCGTCGGGACGAACTACTGCGGGCCCGCCGCGGCAAACAGCTCGGGCGTGCCCGGGATCGCGCGCGTTTACGGCACGAACCTCGTCGCCGACGACTGCGTCACGCTCGTCGCCGCGCGATTGCCGGTCGGCCAGTTCGGGTACTTCCTCGCTGGCCAGACCCAAGGCATGATCATGCCGCCGGTGAGCCAAGGCACGCTGTGCCTCAGCGGCAACATCGGCCGCTACAACCAGGTGACCAACATCATCACCGGACCGATCGCCAGCCTCGAGGTCGACCTGACCTCGATCCCGGTCAATCCGCCGATGCCGGTCCTGCCCGGTCAGACGTGGAACTTCACGTGCTGGTACCGGGATTCGAATCCGGGGATCACCAACAACTTCACCGACGCGGTGTCCGTTCTATTCCAGTGAAGGAATAGGCGGGAGCTCGAAGTCCTCGCCCTCCTCGAGCTCGTTCTTCGACTTCTCGACGGGAGCCCACTGGCCGGTGCCGACCCGCTCCCAGTTCTTGAGGTTGAGGTGCACCCGCTGCACGCCGCGAGTCTTCTTGATCGAAGTCTCGAGATCGTCGATCTGTGCCGGCCGGACAGCTGCGCTGCCCTGAATGGACATCAGCTCGCCGAGTAGGCGCACGATGCCGCTCGTGCAGGTGAATGCGGTCTGATTCGGATCGATCCCCGCCTCGGCCAGGATCGTACGTAGGTTCGCTCGTATTTGAGTGTCGCTGAGATCAGCCATGGGCCCTCCTTGCAACGGGGACGGGCGAGGTGATCGGTGTGGACACGCGGCGATCTTGAAGCCGTTCCCGATTGTGACGCGATACGTGGGCGGGTGGCCGGGCTCACTCTCGGCCACCCGCCCTCACGCGTTCAGGAGCGTCTCAGACCTGGAATCGATCGGTGATCATCACCTCGGCGAGCGACAGCTGGCCGGGCTTCGGCCACGGATCCTTCGTGCGCTTGCCGATGGCCACCATCGGGCCGATGCAGTGATCGGCGGGGAGGTTGACCAGCTTGGCCACGGCCTCATGTTCGAAGCCGATCATCGGGCACGAGTCGTAACCCATTCCCTGCGCGGCGAGCATGAGGGTCTGCATCGCCATGCCGATCGAGCGCTGCGCCTCGTCGCGCTGGAGCTCGGGCTTGCCCTCGTGGAAGGGGCCCATCCAATTGACCAACAGGTCCGCGACCGCCGTGGGGGCGTCGTGCCAGTAGCGCTGCGGCTCCTTGCGCCAGGCGTCGACGTCGGCAGTCAGCAAGACGAGCAACGACGCGTCCGTCATCTGCGCCTGGTCGTTGCCGACGGCGCGGACCTTCTTGCGCAGAGCGGGGTCGCGCAGAACGACGAAGCGCCAGTGCTGGATGTTGAACGAGGTCGGGGATTGCATCGCAACTTCGATCAGACGCTCGACCTCGGCGTCGTCCATGCGGTGGGCAGGATCGAAGTGCTTGACGGCGCGACGGGAACGGATCGCGTCGAAAACGTCCATGGGAACTCTTGGTCAGGTTTGTGGGGAATCGGGGAGTGGGTCACTTTGGCGCGATCGCGCGCTCGAAGGCCTCGCGTCCTCCGACGACGGGCAATTCGATCGCGGTCACACCGAGGTCGATCTGCAGCTCGGTACCGGGCTCGGGCCAGAGCGTGAAGTCGCGGTCGCTCGAGAAGATCATCAGGGCGATGCGCTGTCCGGCCGGGATGACCTGGTCGTCGGGTTGCAGTCGGAAGCTCAGCTCGTAGAAAGTACCGGGCTCGAGGGGCTCGCTCTCGGTGAGCGAGGCGTGGTTCTGTGGGTCCGCCCAGCCGCGCGTGATGACGTTGGAGTTGATCGATGCGCCGTCGGCCCACGGCAGGGAGACGACCCACACGGACAGGTTCGCCGCGGGTTTACTCGACGCGAGGCGAATCGTGACCCGCGACCACCCGGAAAGGTGCGCGTCTTCGCTCAGCTCCGGGGTGGCGAAGAGCAATCGGTTGGGCGAGCTCCCCGCCGCGGCCAGCTTGGCGCCGCTCTTGGAGACGTCGTCGACGAGCTTCTCGAGCACGGAGGTGGTCGGAGCCGTGAGGCCCAGCGCACCGATCTCGGAGCCGCGGCCGGACGGGAACAGGGACACCGGCTGCGCGTCGGGGTTGGGGTAGTCCGCGTAGGGAGTGGGCGAGTCGCGCTTCGCGCCCTCGCGCGTGATCCATGAGCGCGGGTCGTCCTCGACGCCATTCTCGATGCCGTACAGGTAGCGCGTGAACCAGCGGTTCATCATCGCGTGCGGCGGAGGTCCTCCGTGCCCACCCTGGTGGAAGTAGGCCTGGGCGGGCACGCCCTTCGCCTTGATCGCTTCGTAGATGCGCACGCTGTGCTCGGGCATCACGTTCCAGTCGTTGAAGGCGTGCGCCATCAGCGTGGCGGCCTTCAGCGGCCCGAGCGCGTTCGCGTAGTCGCGGCCGGCCCAGAAGTCGTTGTAGTCGCCGCTCACGCGGTCGAAGTTCTCGAGCATCAGCCCGTCGCGCACTGTCGAGTTGCAGTACACGCGGCCCTCGGGGTTGCCGCTGTTGATGAAGTCGTACAGGACGTCGATGTCCTCGCCCGTCCAGCCGCCGGGGTGGCGCACCAAGCCGTTCGAGCGGTAGTAGTGGTAGTACGAGGTGTTCGGGGCGATCGGGATGATCGCCTCCAGTCCCTCGACGCCGGTCGTTGCGGCGGCGAGGGGCAGCGTGCCGTTGTACGACGTGCCGGTCATGCCGACCTTACCCGTGCACCAGCTCGCGCCGACCTCTTCGTCGCTGTCGACCTCGGTGTAGCCCTTGGCCCGGCCGTTCAGCCAGTCGATCACGGCCTTGGGTGCGAGGGACTCATTCTTGCCCCCGACCGTCGGGCAGCCCTCGGAGAGTCCCGTTCCCGGCGACTCGGAGTGCACGACCGCGAACCCGCGCGGCACCCAGGTGTTCACGAGGGAGCGCGAGATGGTCGGGCGCTTGCTGCGCGTGCTGATCGGCGGCATGTCGCCGCGCACGGGCGGGGTGGCACCGAGCTCCTGGTGGGGGTCCCAGAAGTAGTCGCGGTTCGTCGAACCCGTCCCGGCGAAGTAGGGACTCGTCTCGTAGATGACGGGGACCTTGAGCCCCTCCGTGTCGGTCTGCTGCTGACGCGCGACGGCGACGTGCACCCGGTCGCGCCGGCCGTCGCCGTCCGAGTCGAACTCGGTCTCGACCCACAGGTCGTACCGAATCCACTTCTTCGAGTCGCGGAAAGCGTCGACGACTTGGGCTTGGCCGTCGGCGAAGACGGGCTGTGCTCGCTCTTGGAACGACGCCGCGGGCGCCGCGAGCGCCAAGGCGACGAGGGGAAACGCCATGTGGTTGTTCATGTTCGTCTCGGTCTTACTGAAACGTGATCGAGATGCCATCGGTGAAGTTGTTCGTGCCGCCGATGTCGCGGTACCAACATTGGAAGTTCCAGGTCTCGCCCGGCTGCACGGCAACGGGCGGATTGACGGGAAGGGCCGTGAGGTCGACCTGAAGGCTGCCGGTCGGACCGACGAAGATCTCGGAGCCTGCGTTGAAGCGACCGATGTTCGCGGTCAGGCAGATGAAGCCGGTCGACCCGGGCGGGCTGAAGAACCCCTGGGTCTCGCCGACGAGGAAGTAGCCGAACTGTCCGGGGGGCAACGTCGACGCCGTGAGCTGCAGATTGTTCGCCGCGACTGTCGTGCTTCCGTTGGCGGCGATCGTCGCCGGGGAGCCGGTCGAGTTCGGGATCGCGGGACCGCAGTAGCTCGTACCGATGTCACCGAATAGCTCCGCCGCGAAGATGTCGCGGAAGCCATTGGTGTCACCCGGTACGACGTCGGCCGCCTCGGAAGTGTATGTGATGACGCGCACGTCGGGCGTCATGTGCGGGACGAAGCTGTCGTCGTCGGTCTGAGTGCCGCTGGAATCGAGGCTGAGGCGCGCCGTCGTCTCGAGCTGGCGGTCGCGCAGGAAGATGTCCTGGAATCCATTCGTGTCGCTGGGCACGAGGTTGGTCGACAGCGACGCGAAGATCACGAACCGCCCGTCCGTACTGAGCGCGGTGGGTGAGCGCACGTAGCTGTCGGCCTGGGCACCGCCTGGCTGCAGGTTGAGGCGCGTCGTCGTCGCGGCATGGATGTCGCGGGCGAACAGGTCCCAGTGCCCGTTGGTGTCACCGCCCACGAGGTTCCCCGAGCGGCTGCAGAACGTGACCGTCAGCCCGTCGCCGGAGATGCTCGGCCAGATCGACTCGTTCGTTGTCTGGGCGCCGGACGTCGAGACGTTGGCGCGCGACAGCACGCCCGTCTGCATGTCCTTCCAGAAGACGTCGCCCCACCCGTTGGTGTCCCCGTTGACCAGGTTGGAGGCGCTCGAGAAGAACACGACGTAGCGCCCGTCGTCCGAAGGCTGGGCGGCGTAGCTGATGTTGTTGCCCTGCACGCCTGCCGTCGAGGTGCTGACGAGCTCGAGCTGGCCGGTCAACCGCTCGAGCCGGTAGCAATCCTTGATCGTGTTCGTGTCGGCAGCGATGAGGTCGGCGTCCGACTCGAACACGATGTAGCTCGCGTCCGGGGTCATGCGCGGCTGATCGCTGCGATCGAGCGCCTGGCTGCCAGCGCCGTCGACGCTGATGCGGGTCGTGATGCCGAGCTGCATGTCGCGCAGGAACACGTCCCACGTGCCGTTCGTGTCGCCCGCGACGAGGTTCGAGCCGTTGCTGGACCACGCGACCCAACGGCCCTCGCCCGACACGGCGGGGCTGAGGCTCAAGCCGCTGCCGGAGTTTCCGCTCGTGCTCACGCTGACGAGCTCGGTCGTCCCGGTCTGCAGGTCGCGCCGGAAGATGTCGTACTGGCTGTCGGGGTCGTTCGCCGCGAGGTTGGCGGCCTCGCTCTGAAAGACGACGTAGCGGCCGTCGGTCGAGATCAGCGAGTAGTAGGAGTCGTTGTTGGCGAGAGCGCCGCTCGAGGACACGCTGACGGGCAGGTTGTTCTGGGCGGACGCCGTGGACCCGGCGAGGACCGGGGCGGCGACGATGCAGAGGAGAGCGCGCGTGTTCACGGGGGAGGCCTCCGTTAGTAGGGGGTGAGCTCGTGGGGGCCCATCCTATGCGCTCGACGGCGCCCGTGCCCCCGGTCAAATCCGTGTCAAGGCGCCGGGTATGGTTAGAATGGGGCGGCCCCGCTTGTCCGAGTCGAATGGCAAAAACGATGACTCACGCACGTGCACGCTCGCTCTCCTCGCTCCTCCTGCTTTGCCTGTGTGCTCCCGGGTACGCGCAGTTCGGCTCCGCGATCGTCATCGACGATCAGTTGAACGGGGCGACGACGACGGACACCGCGGACCTCGACGGTGACGGCGACGCCGACGTCGTCGCCGGCGGCTCGAACGCCACCGCCATCGGGTGGTACGAGAACCTCGGCGGCGGAGCGTTCGGTGCACGGCAGGCGCTGGCGAGCCAGCCCGACCGCGCACTGGCCGTCTTCGCCACCGATCTCGACGGCGACGGCGACGCGGACATCCTCGCCGGGGTCGACTACTGGACCCCCGAGCTCGGCCACGACTTCCAGCTCGTGCGCTACATCAACCAAGGCGGCGGCACGTTCGGCACGCCGCTCAGCCTAGACTACAGCGACGACAGTCACGACAGCCTGCGCGTCACGGACATGGACGGCGACGGGGACGTCGACGTCCTCTACGCGTCGTGGAGCGACTCGGTCTTCTGGATCGAGGGGTTGGGCGGAGGACAGTTCGCGCAGCGTCAGGAGATCACCTCGTCGCTCGTCGGGGCGACGGACGCGCACCCGGCTGACCTCGACGGCGATGGCGATGCCGACGTCCTGACGGCTTCGCGCGGAAACGACGAGATCGCCTGGTTCGAGAACACGGGCGGCGCGTGGACGAAGACCGTGCTGAACGCGCAGGCCGATGGAGCCTGGAGCGTGTACAGCGCCGACCTCGACGGCGACGGGGACGTCGACGTGCTGTCGTCCTCGGTCTTCGACGACACCGTCGCCTGGTACGAGAACCAGGGCGCAGGCGTCTTCGGGCAGGCGCAGACCATCACGACGAGCGACAACGCCGGCCGGGCGGTGCGGGCCGCCGACCTCGACGGGGATTGCGACCCCGACGTGCTGGTCTCCGAGGTCTTCGGGGCGGCCTGGTACGAGAACCTCGGCGGCGGCACGTTCGGCGCCCGCGCGGAGATCGGATCGTCCGCGCTCGGCGCGCGGGCCGTTCACGCGGCTGACTTCGACGAAGACGGTGTTCTCGACGTGCTCGTCACCTCCTTCAACGACACCACGATCGCGTGGCACGCGAGCTCGGTCCCGGCATTGGGGACGCGCTACTGCGGACCAGCGGTCCCCAACACGTCCGGTGGCGCGGCACGGATGGGGGCCACGGGCAGCGCGGTCGTCGCGGACGACGACCTGACGATCTGCGCGAGCGAGCTTCCGCTGCACCAGTTCGGCTACTTCCTCGCGAGCCAGACCCAGGACTTCGTCGCCGGCCCGGGCGGGAGCGCGGGCAACCTCTGCGTGGGCGGAGCGATCGGACGCTTCAACCAGCAGATCGTGAGCTCCGGAGCGTCCGGAACGATCTCGATCGAGGTCGACCTCGCGGCGATTCCGGTCAGCCCGCCGCGCGCGGTGCTGCCGGGCGAGACGTGGAACTTCCAGGGCTGGTTCCGCGACGCGGGCGCGACGTCGAACTTCACCGACGGCTTGTCGATCACCTTCCTCTAGGCAGGCGATCGCAGCCGAAGTCATGATCGCGATTCTGGTCGGCCTGCCGCGACGTCCGCCTGACAGACGTGCACGGCCGGGTCTTGCACGACGTGATCGGGTAGCCCCGCATCGCTCTGAGACGCGTGATCCGCGGTGCTTGGTAACCTGTTCAGCCTCTCGTCTGTCCACCCGCTTCCAGTTTCGGCTCCCCGATCGACACCATGCGCATCGACCACTCCGTGCTCCGCCTGTCCCTCGCCGTCGCTCTCGCCTCAGCCCTCACCGCCGGGGCACACGCGCAGCTTCCCAACGACGACTGCGCGACGGCCGCCGTCGCTCAGCTCGGGCCGAACAACTACACGACGGTGGGCTCCATGAACAGCGCTCCGGTGTGGCCCTGCGGCGCTGGCGCGCGCGACGTCTGGTTCCGCTTCACGGTGCCGAACGACGCCGGCTACGTGTTCGACACCTGCGCGCAGAACAACCACAACTCCGTGCTCCAGGTGTTCAGCGGGACGTGTGCCGCTCTGGTCTCGGAGGGGTGCAGCAACGACGCCTGCGGCTCGATGAGCCAGGTGCTGCTCCCGAACGCGACCGCGGGCACGGAGTACCTCATGCGCATCGGTGGGTTCATCGGCTCGCAGGGCACCGGGATTCTCACCGTCACCGAGGTCCCGAGCCTGACGCCGCTGTCGAACCAGGACGAGTGCGGGAGTGCGACGGTCGACACGCTGACGAGCGGAGAGTACTCGTTCGACAACTCGGGCGCGACGACCGGAGTCGAGGGTCAGGTCGACCCGATCTGCTACCAGTTCGGAGTCGGCGGGATCCAGAGCGACATCTGGGCGGTCTACGTCTCGGACACGAATGGCGAGGCGATCATCGCCACGTGCGGATCGCTCGGTCCGAGCAACGACAACACCAAGCTCGCCGCGTACCCCCTCGCTCCTTGTTCCACGATCGACGGGACGGCGGTCGCGTGCGACGACAACTCGTGCTTCCTGTTGTCCGAGATCCGCTTCCCCGTGGGATGCGGCGAGTCGTACCTCGTGCAGATCGGCAGCTTCCCCGGGAGCTCGGACGGCACGGCCGGGCTCTCGATCACCGAAACCGGAACGCCCTGCGCCCCAGGCGCGATCGGCTCGACCCCCGACGCCTGCAATCCCCCCGTGCCGAACTCGACCGGGCAGCCGGCGGAGATCGCGGCGAGCGGGAGCCTCAGCTTGGCGGACATGGACGTGCGTCTCACGGTCGACAACGTCCCCGCCGGACAGTTCGGCTACTTCTTCACTGCGCAGGGACTGAGCTTCGTCCCCGCGCCCGGCGGCAGCGCCGGCAATCTGTGCGTCGTCGGCAACTACGGCAGGTACATCGACGCGTCGCAGCTGCACGTGGGCCAGGGCGTCGGCAGTCCGGTCCCGGCGGGGGGTCTGCAGGTTGGCAACATCGCCGTTCCGCAGAACCCGCCGCTTCCGGCGTTCACGCCGGAGACCTGGTACTTCCAGGCCTGGAACCGGGACGGGGCGACCTCGAACTTCTCGAACGTCGTTCGGCTCGCATTCACGCCGTGAGCCCAATCAGGACTCTCGGGACCGCCGTCAGTCGAACGTGACGCGCAGCGCGTTGCTGAAGTTGTTCGAGCCCGCGTCGCGGTGCCAGCACTGGAAGTGCCACGTCTCGCCCGGTTGCACGGCGGTCACCGGGGTCGTGGGACCAGCAGACCGGGCTGACCTGAGCTGTTGGGGATCGACGGCGCGCAGTAGACGTCTCCGACCGGAGTGCGTGTGGCGAGGTTTTCGTGCCAGGTGATCTCGTTTCCCGCTGCGAGGAGCAAGTCGTTGTAGCCGTCCGCATCGAGGTCCGCGGCGAACACGCCCCTCGAGTTGTAGGTCTCCTCGATATGGCGCTGCTCGCCGAAGACGCCTGGACCGCGGTTCTCGATCGACGAGATGCAGTGCGGCCAGCCCGCCGCGATCAAGAGGTCCACGTCGGCGTCACCGTCGAGGTCGGCGGCGAACAGATCCTCGCCCTCCTGGGCTTCCGTCGTGAGGATGTGCAAGGGGCCGACCGATCCGGCTCCGAGATTCTCGTACCACACGACGCGGGGCGCGGATCCGGCGGAGAGCAGATCGAGGTCTCCGTCGCCGTCCAAGTCGACGATCGCCGCGTCCAGCGGACCGGTGGACTCGGCCAAGGTCTGGGGGGGGCCGAACTGGGCGGCGGCCGGCGACCAGAACGCGAGGGCCAGCAGGGGCGAGGCGGGGTTCATGTCGACATGTCCAGCGTTGCGGGGATCGGCGGCCGAGGGTGGTTTTCCGCGGCCGGGCGATTCGTTGCCTTCAACGTCGATTTCTTCTCCGCCGGAGCGCTCACTGCTCGGCGAAGGCGCGCAGATCTTCCTCGCTCGCCAGGAGCGCTTCGGTCAGTGCCGCGACGTGCTTGGCATGCAGGCGTCCCTCGACCAGCGCCCTGCGCAGCTCGGCGTGGGCCTCGCGCACACTCGCGTTCTCTCCGTCGACGAGGAAGGCGACCAACAGGCCCGCCTCGATGAGCAGCTTCTGGGACGCCTTGCGCTGGTCCGGATCCAGCTCGAACGCGAGCACGTCCTTCAGCTCGCCCAGCCCGCCGTGGTTGCGCAGGTTCTCGAGCGACCACTTGCGCGCCCATAGCGGGTCGCCGCCCTCGGCGACGCTGCGGTCTAGGAAGAAGCGCTCCGCGTAGACCGCCGCGCCGTAGCGTAGCCAAGCGGGGAGCTGCTTCTCCGCCTCGTACTCGTTGTAGTACGCGGGGTGCGCTCCACCGGCCGCAGCCGCCTTGCGGGCGATCTTCGGGCTCGGGTCGAGGGCGTCGACGTAGGAGAGCGCAGCCGCGAGCCGCGCGGCGTGCACGCCGTACGCGTCGCCGTGCGGAGCGAGCGCGTCCCAGTAGCCGACACCGAGACCGCGAAACTGCGGCTTGCCGTCCACGAGTGGGAACCAGCTCTCGGCGAAGAAGGCGCTGTGGATGATCTGCAGGCGGCCGGCGTGAGTCGCGCGACGCCGCCCGTCGGGGTCGCCGAACGCGAATCGGTCGTACTGCTCCTCGTCGCGCATCAAGCCGACGGGCAGCGGCAGCACGGGCTCCGCGCCGAAGACGCGCCACACGTCGTCGATGCCGCGCCGCATGTGCTCGAGGGCGCGCAGCGCAACCTCCCGGTCGGTCGTCGTGTAGAGCAGCACGTCGGCGGTCGGGATGCGCCACATCGAGTCGATCTTCGCGTGCCGGCGGTTCGCCTCGCCGAGCTCGACCCATTCGCCGTCGACGCGCCACAGGCCCTCATCGACGCGCTCCGCCTGGTCGGGCTCGATCCAGTCGAGATCCTGGCGTGCCCAGCCCTTGGCGAGCTTCTTGCGATCGGCCCCCGTCGACCACACGCCGGTCTCCGGCTCCTTGGTCGCGCCCTTGGTGACGCGCGAACGCTCGGCCCTGTGCATCCAGCGTCCCTTGTATTCGACGTGTCCTTTCGCCTGCGCGGCCCCGGCGTCCTGACTCTGTTCGAAGCGAGCGCGTGCGGCGTCGGACGTGAACCAGTGCTCCGCGCCGCGCGTGTGTCCGAGGGCCGCGCGAGCATCGGCGTGATCGGGCGCGAGACGCACGATGCGGTGCAGGGCGACCTGGCCGGGCTGCTCGCGCTGCGTCGAAGCGCACCACTGGTAGAACTCCCAGAGGGCCTTCGTGTCCGCCGCCGCGGCGGCGAGACGCTCGTCAGATTCGGGATCGGGGGCACTCGCAGAGGCGCTGGCCGACTCCTCGCCCGACATCGGGTAGAGCGTTTCGCTCACGTAGACGCAACCGGGGTCGCTCGTCCCGTTCCAGAGCATCGCGAGCGCGCTCGGCAAGTGCCGGCGCAGCACGGCGTTCGTCTCGACACCGTTGCACACGATGCGGACGGGCTTGGCGAGGTCGACGAGCGCGTCGTTCAAGTACAGGGTCGCGTGGGAGACGTCGGAGCCCGTCACCGTGATCGTGTTGTCCTCGATCTCGGCTGTCGCGCGCGGCAGCGGGCCGGACGGCGCGACGCGCAGCCAGTAGGCGCGCGTCGGAAACGGGTTGCCGGGCACGACGGTCACGCTCGCGGGGAACGGCTTGCGCGGGTGCTTCTGCATCCAGCGCCAGATACTCGTCTCGTCGCCGCCCGGCTCGACGGTGCAGTTTTCGAAGCCAGCGGACACGGTCGCGTCGCGGAACGCGGTCGCTCGCGCGCCTCCGCCGGCGAAGTACGTCGGGAGGTTGCCGAAGTTGTCGGGCGCGAGCTCCCCGGCGTCGCCGGCTCGGCCGATGATCCCGGCAAAGCGTTGCGGGCTGTAGTTGCCGGCCGCGAGCGCGGCCGGAACGCCCTTGCCGCGACCCGCGACGAACACGCGGTCGAAGTCGACGGCGAAGCGTTCGCTGGCGATGCGCAGGCCCGTGAGCAGGTGGCTCAGCCCGCCGGGCTTGCCATCGACGACGACGCGGTCCCACTCCTCTTTGTCCGCGGGCATACCGGGGCAGAGCACGATCACCCCGTCCCGGATTTCGCGCGAGGACCAGTGCGTGCGCAGGTGCTCGGCCGGCGTCTCGTCCTCGTCGGGGATGACGAGCAGGACCGGGTAGCACGCCTTGTCGGCGTCGTAGCTCTTGGGGATGCGGTAGGCGTACTCGAGCCCGTCCTCGATCCCCGGGTGAGCGAAGGTCTCGGTCGTGACCTTGCCCTTGCGCAGCTTGACGTCGCCGTAGCCCCGCGCGAGCCACACCGCGCGCCCGAGGTCGGCGACCTGGCCTAGCGGGTCGCGCCCCTCGAGCTTCTTCTGCAGCGCACCGAGCTCCTTGATCAGGACGGTGTGCGCCGCCTCGACGAACGTCGCCGATTCGCGGGCGGCGAAGTATGTGGCGAAGCCTTCGCCTAGGGCCTTCAGGTCGCCGTCCGACAGCTCACGCTCGGCCTGCGTTCCGTCGGCGGATCCAGGGAGGAGTGAGAGGGCGAACGCGAGGGGGGCGGAAAGTCGGAGCATGTCCATCTCGAGACGGGTAACGGCGGGGAGGCGACGGTTGGGCCGAGCCCCGTAGGGGTCCAAGCG
The DNA here is from genome assembly GCA_024226735.1 of bacterium. Lineage (GTDB taxonomy): Bacteria > Planctomycetota > UBA1135 > UBA1135 > JAAELL01. The sequence goes on from JAAELL010000158.1 coordinate 21,728, forward strand.
CGCGTGGTAACAGGTGGCGGGATGCGTCGTGTCCCGGACGGGCACTCAGACGCCGAACTGGCGCAGGTGGTGGTCGAGGTGCTTCCACATCAGCCGGCTCCACTCCTCGCTCGTCAGCGGACCGAAGAACGGGTGCGGCTCGCGCGTCTGCACGCCGTGCTCGCCGTACTGCTCCACCAGCTCGAGGAGACGGTCCCGCGCGCGGCCGAAGTCGCTCGCGTAACGATCGAGGAACCTGGGGTCCGTCGGGCCGTCGCGGTTGAATGGAGTGTCGCTGTCGATGAACTTCTTCTTGGCGATCCTGCCAAACAGGAAGCCGATGAGCCCGCGCTTGGCCTGCATCTCGCCTGCGGAGTCGACATCTATCGTGCAGGCTCCTAGAATTGTTGCGCCACGTCGCGGCCGCCCGCGCACACTTCCCGACCGTATGAGCGACAACTCGGCAGAATCGGCGCCCCGCGGCGGCCTCTCCAAGGAGCTGCGGCTGTTCGACGTCTATGCGCTCGCCACCGGTGCGACTCTGAGTGCGGGCCTGTTCCTCCTCCCGGGACTCGCCGCGGCCCAGGTTGGCCCCGCGATCGTCTTCTGCTACCTCCTGGCGGCCGTTCCGCTCGTGCCCGCGATGCTGTCGATCGTCGAGCTCTCGACGGCGATGCCGCGCGCCGGCGGCGCCTACTACTTCATCGATCGCAGCCTCGGCCCCCTGGCCGGGACGATCGGGGGACTCGGGACGTGGCTGGCGCTGGTACTCAAGACGTCGTTCGCGCTCATCGGAATGGGAGCGTACGTCGCGCTGTTCGTCGACGCCAGCGACACGACGATGCGTCTCATTGCGTCGGGCTTCGCGATCGCGTTCGGCCTGCTCAACGCTCTCGGTTCGAGCAAGACCGGCGGGTTCCAGGTCGTGTTGGTGACGAGCCTCTTGGGCATCCTCGTGCTCTTTCTCGGCACCGGTGTGACGGACGTCGATCTCTCGCGCTTCCAGGGCTTCTTCGGCTCCGGCAAGGACGCGATCCTCGCCACGACGGGGATGGTCTACATCAGCTACGTGGGCGTGACCAACGTCGCGAGCGTGTCCGAGGAGGTGCGCGATCCGGAGCGCAACCTGCCGCTCGGGGTGTTCCTCTCGCTGGGCACCGCCATCTTGGTCTATGGGGTGGCGACGTTCGTGCTGGTGGGCGTCGTGCCGATGGACGAGCTCCAGAACGACCTGACGCCCATGGCGAGCGCGGCGCGCCGCACGCTCGGTGGCTGGGGTGTCGGCGTCATCGCGTTCGCTGCGTTGATCGCCTTCTCGTCGGTCGCGAACGCGGGCATTCTCAGCTCGTCGCGCTACCCGCTGGCGATGAGTCGCGATCACCTCGTGCCCGGGCGCCTTGGGCGCCTGTCGGGGCGCGGCACGCCGGTCGTGTCGATCGCTCTCACGGTGGGCGCGATCCTCGTGCTGCTCTTGCTGCTCGAACCGGCGAAGATCGCCAAGCTGGCGAGTGCGTTCCAGCTCTTGATGTTCGCGCTGCTCTGCATGGCGGTGATCGTCATGCGCGAGAGTCGCATCGAGTCCTACGACCCGGGCTACCGCGCGCCCTTCTACCCGTGGATGCAGATCGTCGGGATCCTCTCGCCCATGGTCCTGATCGCGGAGATGGGGTGGTTGCCGACGCTGTTCAGCGCGGGCACGATCGCGGTCGGGATCGCGTGGTACTTCTACTACGCCGCTCCGCGCGTCGCGCGCCACGGGGCGATCTTTCACGTCTTCGCGCGCCTGGGGGAGGGGCGCCACGAGGAGCTCGACCGCGAGCTGCGAACGATCCTCAAGGAGAAGGGCCTGCGCGACCAGGATCCGTTCGACGAGGTCGTGCTGGCGGCGTCGGTGATCGACGTCGAGGAGGTGCCGGGGTTCGAGAATCTGATCGAGCAAGCGTCGGATGCGCTCGTGGACCGGCTGCCGTGCGACCGTACGACGCTGGTGCGTGGCTTCACCGAGGGCACGTTGACCGGTGCCACGCCGGTCGCGAAGGGGGTCGCGCTCCCGCACATGCGCATGGATGGGCTCGATGCTCCGCACATGGTGCTCGTCCGCTGTCGCCGCGAGATTCGCATCTCGACCGGCGACGTCTTCGGCACGCAGCACATGGACAAGGTGCACGCGGTGTTCTTCCTCGTAAGCCCCGAGGACGATCCCGGCCGCCACTTGCGCATGCTCGCGCAACTCGCGAGCCGCATCGACCAGGACGACTTCCTCCATCACTGGCTCGCCGCCGCCGACGACGTGCACCTCAAGGAGATCTTCCTACGCGACGACCGCTCGATCTCGATTCGGCTACTCGTCGACTCGCAGGCGGCGGAGTGGATCGGCCGTGAGGTGCGCGATCTCGAACTGCCCGAAGGCTGTCTCGTCACGGTCGTGCGGCGCATGGGCGAGACGCTCATCCCGCGCGGCTCGACGCGGCTCGCGGAGAACGACCGATTGCTGATTCTCGGTGAGACCCAGGCGATCGCGGCGTTGTACGAAGTGCACGGCGACTGATCGCTATCGTCGGTTTTGGCGGACGCGCTGGTGAGGGGCCATCAGCCGCGCCCGTGCATGCGGGCGCGGCGCTTCTGCATCGCCTCGATCGTGCTCAGCCCCTCGCGCGCGGAGCGAGCGACCTCGCCCTGCGGATCGAGCTCGATCGCGTCGAGGAAGTGCTGCCAGGCGGCGGCCGGGCGCCCGAGAGCGCGGACCCTGCCACGTCTGCGCCCTGGAGTCGATGCCGCCTTCGCGGGCGTTCGCTCCCTCACTCGTCGATGGCCACGCGCACGCTCGCGCCCGCCGCAACCTCGATCGTCCTGACCAAGGGCAGTCGGCCGACGTATTGGATCTCGCTCGTGACGCCGCGGCGCAGCTCGATGCTCCCGGCTGGCGCCTGCGGGATGCGCACGGTCACCTCGTCGTTCGAGTAGAGCGCGGACGACCAGGTGATTCCGGACCCGTTCCAGACCAGACCCGCGATGATGTGCGCCCGGTCTTGCGCTGGGACGCCGGCCGCGGGCGCGGTGACATCCAGGGCGCAGGTGGTGAGATCGTGGCTCCAGTCGAGGCCTGTAGGTCCTAGCTCGAGCGTCGCGGTGAGCATCGTCCGCGCCGTGCCTGGCACGAGCGGGTTGGCGTAGAACTCGTACCGTCCGGGTCTCGGAGCCTCGATGCGAAAGCGCCCATCGCCGTCCAGGATCTCGCGCGCGTACCAGCGCGAGTTGGTCGACCAGAGCGTGACCCTCCAGCCTTCGGCGCCAGCACCATCGAACGCGAGCCGGCCGGTGAAGACCGTGGGGGCGACCCGCGACGAGTCCAGGTCGAAGCGGGTCGTGAGGCCGTCCACGACCGTCACGTCCCACGGGATCTCGGTCCCGGCCGCGACCGGCCGGAAGTCGCTGCGACGATGCGCGCCCTCGGGATCGCTCTTGCGTACCTGCCAGGGGCCGGGCGACAAGTGCTCGAAGCGGTAGCGCCCATCGGAGGCCACGCTCACGGTCCGCATGAACCCGTCACCGTTCGACGCCGCTACGATCGTGCCCGTGGGGTCGCGCTCGCCGTGCAGAACCACACGGCCCTCGAGCGTGCCGCCGACTGGCAGCTCGAACACGAGACCCGAGAGCTCTGTGTCCGCAGCCAGATCGAACGGCCCGAGCCTCGCCGACGCGCGTCCGGGGGCGCGCGCGATCAGTGCGTAGGAGCCGCGGCTGGTGATCGGGACATCGAAGCGACCTCTGGCGTCGGCGGGCACCTCGGCCCAGCGCGTTCGCGTGTTGAGCGTCGCGAAGAAGCCGTCGTCGTTGCTCGCGGGCGCGTCGCGCACCGTCGCGAGCAGGACCTCCGTGCCCGGAACCGGCTCGCTATCCGCGCGCACGATGCCGCGCAACCGGCCGGCCTTCGCCAGCGTGACGGTCGTCTCGCTCGGGGCGCCCTCGGGCTCCCACGGCCCCAGAGCCTGTGCCAGGTAGCCGTGCGCCCGCAGCCAAAGCCGGAACGAGTGCCCGGGGAGCCGGACGCGGACCGTTCCGTCCGCTTCGGGCTCCACGATGGCGCGCTTGACCGCACTCCGTGCGCTATCGATCGAAACGGTCACGCCATCGACCGGGGCACCGCGGGCGTCACGTACCCGCAGCAGGAGCTCGCGCGTAGGCGGAAAGCTCAGCCGCACGTCCGTGGCGCCGCTGGCGACGTCCTCGATCCTGGCATCGCACCAGCGGTCCTGGTAGTCGTCAGCGACGAGCTTGTAGCGTCTGTCTTTCACCACCGACAGCAGGAAGCCTCCCTCCTCGTCCGCGTTCGTGCGCGCGATCGGGTTGACATTCTCTTGACCGTCTGCCGGAAAGGCACTGACCGGTGCGCCCGGCACCGGCTCGCTCGCCGGATCGAGGACGACGCCGGTGATGCGGTTGGCGCTCGGCAAGGGATCGAGGCGCAAGTCTTGACCGCTCAGCGCGCCGCCGCCGCTCAGCTGAACAGGTCCGATGACGGTGTACCGGTAGCCGTTGGCGATCGCCACGAGGCACACGCTCCCGGCGCAGACGCCATCGAGGCGGTAGGCTCCCGATGGGTCGGTTGCGGTCTCGACGTGGGTGCCGTGGGCCGAGGGCTCGGCCTCCTCGCGTGCCGTCTCGGCCTCGCGCACTCGCCTGCGATCGTGGCTCCGGTGATGCTCGCGCACACGACTCTTGAGCGTGCGCGCGAGCCAGGCGCGCAGGCCCGCGCCGCAACGCGCACGCGGGGGGCGCTCGAGAGCGAGGACACAGGCGTCCTGCACCGCGTCCTCGGCCCGCGCACCATCGCCGAGCAATTCACGCGCGAGGCGGCGCATCCAAGCCGTCTCGCGCATCAGTCGTTTGGGATCGATCGGGGTCATCGGGTCGCACTCCACGAAGGAGAGGCCGCCGGTCCATGATTGTCGCAGGGTTTTGCCGTGGACCTCGCCTCGCACTGCCCTTCCCGGTGCGAGCCAAGCACTGGATCGGCTGGTCCGCAATCGGCCCGCACGGTTCGGCGAGCGCAGCGTGCCCGATGTGCCTCGGCACAAGGGAGCCGGATCGAGCAGTCGTGCGAAAGCTGGTCGGTCCGTGTTGGAGTGCGGCCGCGGGAGCTTATTCTCTGGACCGCCACATGACCTCGTACCGCAACGAGACGAACACCGCGGCCTCGCAGCTCGGGCGCCTCGAGGCGCTCCTGGAGCACGGGTCGGTAGCGGACCGCGCCAACACTCGTATCGAGCTGGCGAGTGTCCTCTCGGCGTCCGACGCACAACGCGCGCGTGAGTATGCGCGGGAGGCGCTCGAGCTCGCGACCGCGTCGGGCGACGACTCCATAGTCGCGCTGGCCCACCGGGTTCTGGCCTACACGGCCTGGGCCTGCGGCTCGCACGAAGTCGCGCTCGAGCACGCTGCGCGGGCGCTGCGCGGGTTCGAGCAGCTCGGTGATCTGACGGCCCGGGCCCGGACCCACCTGATCGTGGCGATGGTGCTCACGACGCAGTCGCACATCGCCGGAGCCGTCGAAGAGGTTTTGACGGCGCACCGGCTGTCGGCCAAGAGTGGGGACCGGCAGGGCGAAGCGATCGCGCTCAACAACCTCGGGCTCCTGTACGCAAGGCTGGGTCAGTACGAGCGCGCCCTGCGCTACAGGCTCGAGTGCGCGCAGATTCACGAGCAGATTGGAGATCGCTACCGGTTCGCGATCGCGCTGAACAACATCGGCGAGATGCACCGGGCGCTCGGGCGGCCAGAGCAGGCGCTCGGCTTCAACGAGAAGGCCCTCGAGCTCTTGGAGAAGATCGAGCCCGACGGGTTCCCGATCGCGGGGACCTATCGCAGCTTGGGGGAGATGCGCTGCGCCGACGGCGAGCTCGACGCCGCCCTCGAGCTCTTCAGCAAGGCGCTCGAGGTGAACGAGAGCTCCGGCGACGAGAGCGGGGTCGCGGGGTCCTGCATCGCGATCGGCAACTTGCACCACCAACGCGGCGAGCCCGAGGTTGCCGAGCGCTACTTGCGCAAGGCGCTCGAGTGCGCAGCCCGGATCGGAGCTCGCCAGGAGGAGCGGGCGGCGCACGCGGCGCTTGCGAGAGTCCTGCGCGAGCGCGGCGCGGCCGAGGAGGCCCTGCGGTCCCTCGACCGTGTGCTCGAGCTGCAGGAGCTGATGTTCGACGAGCAGCAGTCGCGCGTCATCGAGGAGATGCGCGCCAAGTACGACGCCGAGCGCAAGGAGCGCGAGGCCGAGATCTATCAGCTCAAGTTCGTGCAGCTCGAGGAGGAGACCAAGCGCCGCGAGCACGCCGAGAAGACGCTGCTTCAGGCGCAGAAGCTGGAGAGTCTGGGGCTTCTGGCGGGCGGCGTGGCACACGACTTCAACAACATGCTGACGGCGGTGCTGGGTCACATGTCGCTGGCGGCTGACACGCTCGAGCAAGATCACGTCGCACGCTCCTACCTCGAGCGCGCCCATGAATCCGGGCGACGAGCCGCCGGGCTCGCGCAGCAGATGCTCGCCTACGCCGGCCGGCGCCAGTACGAGATGGACACGTTCGAGTTGAACGCGATCATCGATCGGGCACGCACCCTGCTCACTGGCGTCGTCGACAGCAACGTCGAGCTGCGCTTCGTGCTCGAGCCCGGGTTACCTCCGATTCGGGCGGAGGAGACACAGATCCACCAGGTCCTGATGAACCTCGTGCTCAACGCGGTCGAGGCCGGGGCGAGCTCCATCGAGATCCGGACGAGCTGTGATCCGCGGGGCGCGAACGAGATCCTGCCCTGGACCGAGTTGGGCCAGGAGCTCGAGCCTGGCGGCTACGTCTGCATGACGATCGCCGACGACGGGCAGGGCATGTCGGATGACGTCCGGATGCGGGCGTTCGACCCCTTCTATTCGACCAAGTTCGTCGGCCGCGGACTCGGCCTGGCCGCGGTCCTGGGGATCACGCGAAGCCATGGCGGGGGCGTGCGCGTCAAGAGCGAGGTCGGTCAGGGATCGACCTTCGAGTTCCTGCTTCCGGTGCAGGGGGCGTCGTCGGAGGGTGCGGCACACCGAGCCGAGGAGTGCACGGGACCCGGGCGGCAGAGGTCGGGCGGGGTGGTGCTCGTCGTCGACGACGAACCCCTGGTGGTCGAGGTCGTGTCTTCGATGCTGCAGGGGGCGGGGATCGAGGTGCTCACGGCCAGTGAGGGCGGTCGCGCCGTCGAGATCTTCCAAGAGCACGGCACCGAGATCGACGTCGTGCTCCTGGACATGACGATGCCCGGGCTGGGGATCGAGGCGACCTGGCGCGCGCTGCGGGCGCACGACCCGTCGGTGGCGATCCTGTTCACCTCGGGCTACGAGCGCGAGCGTGCACTGGGGATCCTCCCTGCCAACGCCGACTTCATCCAGAAGCCGTACGACGCGGGCCGCTTGATCGAAGCGCTCGCGCCGCACCTTGGCTAGAGGCTAGAGGCTAGAGGCTAGAGGCTAGAGGCTAGAGGCGCGGCCAAGGTCATTCTTGCCGCAGCTGGACCGTCAGGTCCGTGATCGTGCCGGCGGCGGCGTCGACGCGTACCGGGTCCATCGCGCGGTATCCCTCGAGCCAGTGTCGACCGAAGGACAGCTCGTAGAACCCGGGCTCGGAGACCTCGACCCATATTGCTGGGTTGCTCCTGCGTGGGCGGGCTACTGGGGCATCGTTTTGGAATGAACGGTCAACCCTGGGCGGGTTTACCCCGTGAACACGGAAGCTTGTCGTCAGAGTAGAGTCGAGTTGCGACGTATCCGAATCAATCACCCTGGAGGAACTGTCGATGCGATCTCTCACTCCTTTCGTGCTGCCTGCTTCGTTTGCAATGCTGAGCCCGTTGGCGCTCGCTCAGACGACGATGGTCGACACCTATCCTGGTGCGTTCATCGACATTTCCGGATCGGGCACGGCCTTGTCCATCTCCGACGATGGCGAAGTCGACATCGTTACGACCGTGACCAACTGCCTCTGGGCGCCGCCGGGCGGCGTCGTCCGCGTCGGAAGCAACGGTGGAATCCGCGGAACCGGACCGGGCCTGGACCTGTTCGCCGGCAACAGCCCGATCCCCGCCGCTTGGGGGGGGCCTAGCAACCAGAGCCTGCTCCCGTTCTGGGACGACATGGACACCGACGCCGGCAACTTCGGCGAGATCTACTGGGAAGAGATCGCCGGCACGTTGATCGTCCAGTGGAACGAGGCGTTCTTCTTTCCGAACGACCCGATCGCCACGTTCCAGGTCCAGGTCCACTCCAGCGGGCCGGCTTTGGCGCAGTTCGTCTACTTGGACATCCAGGGAGCACGCCCGGCGGGCGGCACGTCTGCGACGATCGGCTACCAGTCCGGTGGGGTCGGCAACGACTTCGAGTGGAGCTTCAACACGGCTGGCTCGGTCTCGAACGGGACGGTCCTGACGCTCTTCAACAACATCGGCGTCAACTACTGCGATCCGGCGATCCCCAACTCGACGGGTCTGCCCGGTCACATCTCAGCCTCCGGCAGCGACGTCGTCGCCGCGAACTGCGTGACGCTCATCGCCAGCGACCTGCCGGTCGGCGTCTTCGGGATCTTCATCGCCGGTCCGGGCAACGGGCCGTTCCTTCCGGCGGCGAGCTGCGGCAGGTTCTGCCTCAAGGGTGGCGACCCGACGCTGCTCGGACGCTTCAACCGGCCGGGCGAGGTCTTCGCGACCGGTCCGTCCGGGACGGGGTCGCTCGAAATCGACCTGACGGACATCCCGATCGCGGGCGACAACGTCGGCAGCCCGGGCCCGTTCGAGATCGCCCTCCTACCTGGTGACACCTGGAACTTCCAGGCTTGGTACCGGGAACTACCGGGCGGCCCCTGCCCGCAGTTGAACAACTTCACGGACGCGCTCGAAGTCACGTTCCAGTAGGCGAATTGCATCGACGCGCCCTCGAGCTGGCCGTGCCAGCTCGAGGGCGCGCGCGTGTCCTGTCTCGCGGTCAGCGCTTGACGTGCAGGAGGATGAATCATGAGCCTGTCCCGCACCGCATCCGTCCTCGTGTCCTTCTCGGCGGCGCTCGCTATCGCCCCGGCTGGCCTCGCTGACGATCCGGTCGTCCCCTCGGCTCAGACGCACGTCGCGGGCGACGCGAACAACAGGATCCCGTTCGGCTCCGTGATCGCCTCGCGCTACCAGCAGATCTATGGTGCGCCGGATCTGACGGCCCTCGGCGGTAGCGGCATCGACGCGATCGCGTTCCTGTAGCGGCTGGCACTATCGAGCTTCGAGCGCCTCGATGCGGGCGGCGAGCTTCTCGAGCGCCTCGACACGGGAGCGCAGGGCGGCGTTCTCTCGCTCCTGCTCCTGGATCGCCTCGACGAGGATCGGAGTCAGCTTGCCGTAGCTGACGGTGTAGTAGCCGTCGTCGCCGCGGGAGACGACCTCGGGCAGGACCTCGGCGATTTCCTGGGCGAGGAACCCGACCTGGCGCTCGTCACTGAACGTGCGCTCGGGGAACTCGTCTGCGCGCCAGTCGTATTGCACGCCGCGCAGGGCGAGCACCTTGGCGAGGGCGTCCTCGATCGGTGTGACGTTCGTCTTGAAGCGGGCGTCGGAGCAGCTACCGATCGAGCCGGTCGCGCAGATGTCGCCGTCGACGTGCAGCTCCTCGGACGGCGACGCCGTGCCGATGCCGACGCGGCCGTCGTCGACGACGACGGTCGGGTTGGCGATGTCGTCGCCGAACATGCGGATGCCGCCGCGAGCGAAGATCGAGAACTCGTTCTCGGTCGACGATTGCTTGGCCTCGTCCTGGCTGTCGCCCCACACGAACGAGCCGCGGTGCAGCGCGCGGGCGAGGCGTCCAGCGGCGAAGCTGTGGTCGCCTGCCGCGATGTTGGAGAGGCCGCCGGCGACGATGGCGCTCTCGCCGGAGGCGGTGTTCTGTCCGCCGCCGCAAACGGTGGAGCGCAGCAGCGACGCGGTGTTCTCCTTGCCGCCGCCGATCGTCGACCAGACGCCGGAGGCGAAGTTGTCGCGGCCGCCGCCGATCGTCGTGTCGTCGGCGAGGGCGCGGTTGTCGTGCCCGCCGCCGATCGCGGAGCCCTCGCCCGGGCCGAGGATCGTATTGCCCTTGCCGCCGGCGATCGTCCCTTCGCTGGCCGGGGCCATGATCCGGTTCAGGTGCCCGCCGCCGATCGTGCCGCGTTCGCCCTCCAGCTCGTTGCTCTCGCCGCCTGCGATCGTGCTGCGGAAGCCCGCGTTGAGGTTGCCGTCGCCACCGCCGATCGTGGATTCCAACCCGACGGCCGCGTTGTCCTCGCCACCGGCGACGACGCTGTTGCGACCGTCGCTCTGGTTGCGGACACCACCGCCTATGAAGGCCCCCTCGCCTTCGGCCCCATTGAATTTTCCGCCCGTGATCGCGGCCCGTGAGCCGGACGCACCATTTCCGAAGCCGCCGCCGACGGTGCTGTGCGCGCCGGAGGCCGAGCTGCCCTCGCCTCCGCCGACCCTCGACCAGCGGCCTGTCGCGCGGCTGCGGTATCCGCCTCCGACGGAGGAGAATCGGCCGGTGGCCAGGCTCTCCAGCCCGCCGGCCAGCGCCGAGTGACCACCGGTCGCGAGGTTGTCTTCGCCGCCGCCGAGGAAGGATGAGGAGCCGCTGGCGGTGTTGCGCTTGCCGCCACCGACGCGTGCTTCGCTGCCGGCGTTGTTCATGCGTCCGCCGCCGACGCTCGCCCACGCGCCGGTCGCGGTGTTGCGGTCGCCACCCGCGACCGTGCCGTACCCCGCAAGCGCCTCGTTGCGGATGCCCCCTCCGACGGTGCTGCGGTATCCGCTGGCCGTGTTGAAGCGTCCCCCGGCGACGGTCGTATCCGACTGCGTGGCCAGGTTGCCGTGGCCGCCGCCGATCGCGGAGTCGCTGCCGGCGGCCTCGTTCACGTGCCCGCCAGCGATGGTGGCGAAGAGTCCCTTGGCTCCGATCTGGTTGCCCTCCCCGCCGCCGATCGTTCCGCGTGAGCCGTCGACCGTATTGTCGAGCCCGCCACTGATCGTCGCGCGCGTCACGCTGGTCGAGTTGTTTTCGCCGCCGCCGATGTAGGAGGTGCTCGAGCTGGAGACGTTGCCGACTCCGCCGTCGTGGGGCCACGCGGGGTCGCCGACCCAGTCGCCGCTCGCGTCGATGATTCGCGTGCCGCCTACGGCGATGTCGCCCATGACGTCGAGGCGCGCGGCGGGCGTCGTCGTGCCGATCCCGACGTCGCCGGCGGCGGTCACGTTGAGCGCGACGCTCATCGGGAACAAGAGGCCCAGCGTCGGGATGGACGAGGCGCTGATGCACGCCGTGGGGTTAGCCTGGTCGAGGAGCGCCATCGCGCAGCCCGACCCGCTCTGGACGGTTCGGTCGGGTCCGCCGAAGCCGATGGTGGGAGGGGAGCCGGGGGCGGTGCGCCCGTCGATCGCCGCCCCCGGCTGGCTCGCGACCGGCGCGAACGCCGCGCCGTTCGGGGCAACTGGGGCAGTCGGGTTTGTGGCGTCGGTCGGGTTGGCCGACTCCAGTGCTGGCGTCCCGAGCACCGCGGTGTGCGGCCTGAGTGCCAGGTCGATCTTCGCGAAACCACCAGTGGGAAGGTTGCGATAGATCAGCTCGTCGTGCGGCGTGATCAGGTGCAGGTCGATGCGTCCGTCGCCGTCGACGTCGAACCACTCGGCGTGCATCGCGGCGACGTGGCGCGGGAGTCCGCTGCCAGCGGTGGAGTCGACGAACGTGCCCTGCGCGTCCTGGACGTAGAGGCGACTCTCCCCGCGCAGCGAGGCGAGGTACAAATCGAGTCGGCCGTCACCGTCGACGTCGCTCCACGCCCCCATGTTCACGCCCTTCACGCGCGCCAGGCCGGAGACGGCGGTGACGTCCTGGAACTCGCCCTTTCCCACGTTGCGCAGGAGCCGCCCCGTGCCGTCGGCCTCGTTGACCCAGACGTCCTTTCTCCCGTCTCGGTCGAAGTCGCCCCAGAACATGCGCGTTCGGACGAGCGAAGGGGCGGGATCGATCTCTTGGGCGATCGTGGGGGAAGCGCAGGCGAGCAGGAGGAAGATTGCGTTCATGGCAGACCGTCGGAAGGTGCTTGGTTCCAGGCCCCTAGCCCACAAAGATCGCCGGCATTCGTGGTGACAAAGGCGCCGAATCTTTCTCTCGGCGAGGGGGGCCGAGGGTTGTGCCTGACCCCGGATCGAGACGATGATTGCCCGCTACGCCATGAGACCTATCGACGAGCCTGTCTACTTCGCTCCCAAGGACCGTCCGCTGCGAGCGGACGTCGGCTGGCTCGGTGGCCTCTTGGGCGACCTCCTGCGCGAGCAGGGGCCGCCGCAGCTCTTCGAAACGGTCGAGCGCGCACGGCTCGCCGCGCGCCGCCGGCGCCGCGGTCAGGAGGATGCCGAGGCGGAGCTCGCGTCGGTGATGTCCGATCTCGAGCCCGTCCTGGCGCTGGAGGTCGTGCGTGCGTTCTCCGCGTACTTCGGCCTCGCGAACATGGCCGAGCGCGTGCACCGCATCCGCCGTCGCGTCGACTACGAGCGCGACGGCGTCGCCCAGCGCGGAGGATTCAGGGCCGTCTTCGGCGAGATGGCGTCGCGCGGGGTCTCCCTGGGCGAGGTGCGCACGCGGCTCAGCGGCTTGTGCGTGGAGCCGGTCTTCACGGCGCACCCGACCGAGGCGGTACGCCGCACGCTCCTGAAGAAGGATCAGCGCATCGCACGCGCGCTCGTCGAGCGGTTCCAGGTCGATGGGATGACGCCCGAGGAGTCGTCGCGCACGGGCGCGCGCATCGCGCTGGAGATCGCCAGCGGCTGGCAGACCGAAGAGCAGCTGCGCGAGCGACCGAGCGTCGCGGAGGAGGTCGAGCACGTCTTGTTCTTCCTCTCCGACGTGCTGTATCGAGTGGTGCCCGCGCTGCACGAGGACCTCGAGCGTGCGGCGGAATCCGTCTACGGCGAGCGCGTCGGACTCGAGCGGCCGCTGGTGCGTTTCGGCTCCTGGGTCGGTGGCGACATGGACGGCAACCCCAACGTCGGGGCCGACACGGTGCGCGCCACGCTCTGCCGGCACCTCGAGCTGGTCCTGCGACAGTACGCGCGCGAGGTGCGCGAGCTCTTCGAGCGCCTGTCGCAGTCGACCACGCGGGTGGAGGTCGACGCAGCGATCCACGAACGCATCGCCGCGTACCGCGAGCTGCTACCCCAGACGTGGGCCGCGATCCCGAGCCGCTACCACGAGATGCCGTATCGGCTCCTGCTCTGGTTGATGTCGGACCGCCTGGAGCGCAAGGGGCGCTCGGCGCCGGGCGCCTATCTGAACCCGGCCGAGTTCCGTGCCGACGTCGCGTGCATCGAGCACAGCCTCGCGTCCAACGGCGGCGAGCGCGCCGGGCGGGCCCTCGTCGGCCGCCTGCTCGTCCGACTCGATACGTTCGGCTTTCACCTCGCGACGCTCGACGTGCGCCAGGACGCGGAGGTGCACCGGCGCGTCGTCGGCGAGCTGCTCGGGACGGCCGATTTCCCCGAGCTGGAGGCGGGCGAACGGACGCGCAGGCTCGCGGCGGCACTGCGCGATGGGGGAGGCGGTTCGACCGGCGCCCCGTCGGCCGAGTCGCGAGCGTGCCTCGACGTCGTCGCGGCGTTGCGCGACGGGCGCGAGCAGTTCGGTCCCGAGTCGGTCGGCATCTACGTGATCAGCATGGCCCAGGGACCGGACGACCTGCTCGCCGTGTTGCTCCTGGCGCGTCAGGGGGGGCTGATCGACGGTGACGGGTCGGTGCCCCTCGACATCGTTCCGCTGTTCGAGACGGTCGACGACCTCGCGCACGCCGCGCGTACGCTTCGCTCACTCGTCAGCGACCCGATCTACGCCGATCACCTGGCCAGGCGCGGAGGCCGCCAGATCGTGATGCTCGGCTACTCCGACAGCAACAAGGACGGCGGGATCGCCGCGTCGCGCTGGGGGTTGCAGCGCGCGCAGACCGAGCTCGTGCAGGCTGCCGAGGAGCTCGGGATCGTGCTCACGTTCTTCCACGGCCGGGGCGGCTCGATCAGTCGTGGCGGCGGCAAGCCCCGCAACGCTCTCTTGGCCGCGCCGCCGGGTGCCGTGCGCGGGCGTACGCGCATGACCGAGCAAGGCGAGATCATCCACGACAAGTTCGGGCTCCGCGGGATCGCGCTGCGCACGCTCGAGCTCGTGATCGGCGCCGCGCTCGAGCGACCCGATGCGGCGGGTGATGCGTCTGGCGCGGAGCCCGCGGCGCGTTGGGGCGACGCGGTGGACACGCTCGCGGCCGAGAGCCGCCGCGTGTACCGCGCGCTCGTGCACGACGACCCGGACTTCCCGAGCTTCTTCCAGCTCGCCACTCCGATCGACGTGATCGAGCGCCTGCGCATCGGCTCGCGCCCGTCCAAGCGGCGCGCGATGCGTGGCGTCCAGGACCTGCGCGCGATTCCGTGGGTGTTCGCGTGGACGCAGTCGCGGTTCGTGCTGCCGGGCTGGTACGGCATCGGGTCGGGGCTGGCCGCCGCGAAGGAGCGACACGGCCTCGAGCTCCTGCGCGAGATGCAGGGCGCGTGGCCGTTCTTCGCGACGCTCCTCGCAGACGTCGAGATGGTGCTCGCGAAGGCGGACCTCGCGATCGCCGAGCGCTACTCCGCGCTCGCAGGCGATGTCGGGGAGCGCCTGTTTCCCGTCGTCCGCGCCGAGTTCGAGCGGACGCGCGCGAGCGTTCTGGAGGTCCTCGACCAGGGCGCGCTCCTGGACCGCGATCCGACGCTCCAACGTTCGATTCGCCTGCGCAACCCGTACGTCGACCCGATGAGCTTCGTCCAGGCGGACCTGTTGGCGCGCTGGCGAGCCGGCGGGCGCGAGGATCGGGAGCTGGAACGCGTGCTGGGGCAGACGGTGCGGGGCATCGCGCGCGGGCTGCAGAACACCGGTTGACCCGGCGTTCGCTCACCGGGCTACGCGAATTACAGTGGCCCGTCTACGCAGGTTGGCGCGTTGAAAACCCCCAGCGCATGGAGAGACTCAGCGGTTCGTGTTTCTCGTAGTCCCAAGTCGCGCCATGTCCGATTCCATCGTGCCCGTTCGAGCTGCTTTCGCCCTTCTCCTCGTCACCTCCTGTGCCACGCTCGAGATCGAGCAGCCCCAGCAGGCGCCCGCCGACGCCGCGTGGTCCCAGCGGCTGATCGATCCCGTCAGCTCGCCCGTCACGTTCGAGACGCCCGTCGTGCACACCACGGTCAAGCCCGTGTTCATCGACCAGAGCTTTCCCGACGACTCGATCTTCGGTGGCGGGGGATTTCAGGTGCTGGCACTGCAGCTGCGTTGGGCCGTCACGGACCGGCTCGGGATCATCGCGACCAAGGACGGCTACATCGACCTCGAGCCGGACGTCGGCGAGGACGAAGACGGCTTCGCCGACCTCGGCGCGGGCGTCAAGTACGCCGTCATCGACGACCGCGAGTCTGGGCTGATCGTCACGCCGGGACTGATATTCGAGACGACCAGTGGCGACGAGGAGGTCTTCCAGGGCAATGGAGACGGTATCGTCCGGCCGTTCCTGAGCGCCGGTCTGGACCGGGACCGGTGGAACTTCCTGGGCTCGGTCGCCTACAGCCATCCGCTGGACGACGACGAGGAGGCCGCATCCTACGACTACCACCTGCACGTCAGCTACGAAGCGACGGCGGACTTCTTCCCCCTGGCGGAGGTGAACGGCATCACCTACACCGGCGACGCGAACGCCCTGCCGGTCGACTTCGAGGGCGGTGACCTGATCAACCTCGGCGCCGACGACGTGAGCGGTAATACCGTCGTGACGGGGGCGATCGGCGCTCGCTACAGGGTCAAGGAGCGCTTCTTCTTCGGCCTGTCTTACGAGTGGCCGCTGACTTCGCGCGAAGACCTGATGGACGAGCGCTTCACGTTCGACGTCGTCATCCTGTTCTGACGCGCGTCCGGGGTCGACTCAGCGGCGGAAGATCAGGTTCGTCGCCTTGGTCTTCTTCTTCGGTTTCGCGGACTCGTCGACTTCGAGCGGGATGAACTCGGGCTCGCGCCAGCAGACGTCGAGTCCCTTGCTCATCATCGGCGTGTAGTACTTGCAGCCCTCGTAGTAGACGTGGGTCACCTGGCTGTGACGGATGCGGAACGGGTCCTCGCGGTTGCCGCCGGCGTGGATCAGGCCCGAGGCCCAGACGAGGCCCAGACGAGGCCCAGACGAGGCCCAGACGAGGCCCAGACGAGGCCCAGACGAGGCCCAGACGAGGCCCTGGCCCCTCATGAGCGAAGCGGTCTTGCGCTCCAGTCCGAAGTGCTCGAGCGCCTTGGCGATGAACTCCTCGTAGCGGCCGTACTGCTCCTCCTTCGGCTCGGCGTCCGCGTCGGGCATGTTGAAGTCGGGGAGCAGGTGGCTGCCGGGGTAGTCGTCGACCGCGCCGTTGAGCTCGTTCGTGTCCTCCAGCGCCGAAGTTGAGCGTTTGGAAGGGGGTGAGGGCGACCGTGATGAGCTCGCGACGATAGGCGAGAACCTCGGCCGCGAGTATGCGCACAGGGGCGTAAGGTCCCTCAGTGCTACGACGAGGGGGACAGCGCATCTGCGCACGGGTGCTCATGGGACCTCGTCCTGAGTCCCATTACGGTTTGCGCCCTCCAGCACCGCGTACGATCGCTTGGTGCTTACGCGACATTCGACTTGGTCAGGAGCTGCCTTGAAGCGTCCCTCTACTTCGGTCTTGTTCTACTCCTTCTCCAGCACGGCGCTCGCCTGCCTCTGCGCCCCCGCGCAAGCCCAGGACGCCCCGGAGACTTTCGACGACCTACGGGAAGCCGTCACGAACGGGCGGACCTGGTTCAAGGCTCGAATGCGCTTCGAGAACGTCGATCAGGATGGCTTCGGCTCGGATGCCAACGCCGCCACCTTGGATCTGATCCTGGGCTACGAGACCGCCGTGTGGAACGATTTCCAGGCGCTGATCGAGTTCGAGGGGGTGTCGGCGATCGGCAACGATACCTACAACAGCACGACCAACGGTGAGACGGGTCGACCCGTCGTCGCCGACCCCGAGGGGGAAGAGGTCAACCAGTCGTACCTGAGCTACCGGGGCTGGGAGGACACGACCGTGCGACTCGGGCGCCAGCGCATCACGATCGGCGACCACCGCTTCGTCGGCAACGTCGGGTGGCGTCAGAACGAGCAGACATTCGATGCCGTTTCGGTGTCGTCCGAAGCGCTCTCCGACTTCGACGTCTTCTACTCCTACGTCTCGAACGTGAACCGCATCTTTGGCGAGAAGTCCCCGGCGGGGGACGCAAACACGGGTTCCCACCTCTTGAACGTCCAGCGGAAGTTCGAGGAAGTCGGAACGCTGGATGTGTTCGCGTACGCGCTCGACTACGACGACCTCGACGCGCTGTCAACGACGACGTACGGGGCCTCGTTCGGCGGAACGGTCGACATGGACGACATCGACCTCCTCTACAGCTTGCGCGTCGCGCAGCAGGAGGACGCGGGTGACAACCCGAACGACGTCGACGCGGGCTACTACAACGCCGAGCTCGGCGTCACGACCTCCGGAGTGACGTTCAAGGTTGGCGGCGAGGTGCTCGAGGGCTCCGGCGATGCCGGCGACGCCTTCCAGACGCCCCTCGCGACGCTGCACAAGTTCAACGGTTGGGCCGACCAGTTCCTCGCGACGCCCGACACCGGGCTCGAGGACATCTACCTGTCCGTCGGTGGAACCGTGAAAGGCACGAGCCTGCTGGCGGTCTACCACGACTTCAGCTCCGACTCGGAGAGCATCGACTACGGCACGGAGCTCGACCTCCGCGCGACGCGGAAGCTTGCCGACGACCTCGTCGGAGGGATCAAGTTCGCGGACTACTCGGCGGACGACTTCTCGGTGGACACGACCAAGGCCTGGATCTGGTTCGAGTGGTCGTTTTGAGGTCGAGCGGCAGGGGGGGGGGGCGCCCCTACCGACTAGAGGGAGGTGCGTCCTGCGCTCAAGTGCCCCCCCGCTGTGGTCTGGTTGCCGTAGATCGGTCGTGCAGTCCTGTTCCGAGAATTACGCTCCATGAACGGTCATAACAGATCGATCGAGCTCCCACGGGGGAATGCGCACTCCGCGCGGTCCGGTAGAAGCCCAATCGAAATCGTGCTTCCGGTCGCCTGGTTCACGATTGCGGGCTGGTTCGTGTGGGGATCGGGGAACACCTCCGAGGAGGTGCTCGGCCCCATTCCGAGTACGCCTGAGGTCGCAGCGAGCCAGATCGACCCGTCCCCGCTACGTACGCCGCTCACCGATCCGCCGATGGTCGAAATCGGTGGCGTGCAGCAGCGCTGTTCGGACTGCCACGCGATCTTCGCCTCGCTCGAGGTCACGCCGAGCCAGATCCTGCAGCACAGCCACATCCAGCTCGACCACGGCCTCAACAACCGCTGCTACAACTGCCACTCGCGGACCGACCGGGACAAGCTCATTCTGCACGACGAGACCCTGATCGGCTTCGCCGATACGCCCCAGCTGTGCGCCCAATGCCACGGCACCGTGTACCGCGACTGGGAGCGCGGCACCCACGGACGCACGACCGGCTCGTGGGACCGCGCGTCGGGGAAGCAGGAGCGGCTTCTGTGTATCTCCTGCCACGACCCGCATCGGCCGCGCTTCGATGCGATCGAGCCGCTGCCGGGTCCGAACACCTGGCGCATGGGCGAGCAGGACGGCGCGGAGGACACGCACGCTTCCGAGGGGAATCCCCTCGAGCGCTGGAAGACTCAGAACAACGGCCACCCCAAGAAGGGGCACTAGGAACACCGCTCGCCATGTCGAACCAAGGCAATGAGCCCGCAGTCTACCGTCAAGGCGGGATCGGCATGTCGCGGCGCAGCTTCCTGCGCAACGGCGTCTCGGTCGTCGGCGGGATGACTGCATTCGTCGCCGCCCTGAGTCCGCTGGCCGAGCTCCAGGAGGACGACCTGCCGTCGATCGACGAGTTCCTTCAGAAGCACTACAAGGAGATGGACGAGACCGGCATGCAGGTCGCCCTCGACCGCATCCGTGGGGAGATCGCCAAGCGCTTCGAGATCGACGCGACCGTGCGCGACATCAAGCCACGCGAGGGCGTCGAGTTCGTCTATGCGCTCAACCTGTCGCGCTGTGTCGGCTGCCGCAAATGCGTGCACGCCTGCGTCGCCGAGAACAACCAGAGTCGCTCGCCGGAGATCCAGTACATCCGTGTCCTGGAGATGCCGCGGGGCACGACGGACATCGAGCGCGGCAACCACCACTACGAGCGCCCGACCGTCCCCGACGACGAGCACTACTACCTGCCGATCCAGTGTCACCAGTGCGCGAATCCGCCGTGCGCCAAGGTCTGCCCGGTCGAGGCGACCTGGCAGGAATCGGACGGGATCACGGTCATCGACTACGACTGGTGCATCGGTTGCCGCTACTGTGAGGCGGCCTGTCCCTACTGGGCCCGACGCTTCAACTACGCGGAGCCGAGCCTCTCGGCCGAAGACGTCAACCCCGACATGGCGTACCTGTCCAACCGCCCGCGGCCGAAGGGGGTGATGGAGAAGTGCACCTTCTGCCTGCACCGCACGCGCGAGGGCAAGCTCCCGGCGTGCCTCGAGGTGTGCCCCGTCGGCGCGCGCAAGTTCGGCAACGTGTTCGACCCCGAGAGCGAGGTGTCGTGGATCCTTCGGACCAAGCGCATCTTCGTCCTGAAGGAGGACGTAGGCACGGTCCCGCGCTTCTTCTACTACTTCGACGAGCGCTACCCGAGCGATGGGGACGCGGTCGCTGACCCGCTCCGGTCGGAGGGGAAATGAAGGAGTACGGCCGCTTCCTGTGGCGTTGCTTCCGAGTCGCCTTCGTCGGCGACTGGCGCTACCACCTGTGGATGGCGATCTTGACGGCCATCGCGCTGTTCGGGCTGAACGCCTACGCCAAGCAACTCGTGCACGGTCTCTCGACGACCGGCATGACCGACGAGGTGTCGTGGGGGCTGTACATCGCGAACTTCACGTTCCTCGTCGGGATGGCGGCGGCAGCGGCGATGCTCGTCATCCCGGTCTACGTCTACCGCAACCGCGAGCTGCACGACCTGGTGATCTTCGGCGAGCTGCTGGCCGTCGCTGCGATCATCATGTGCCTGGCGTTCGTGACCGTCGACCTGGGCCGGCCGGACCGCTTCCTGCACCTGTTCCGTAGGTTCAACTTCCCGCTCTCGATGTTGACCTGGGACGTGATCGTCCTGAACGGGTACTTGTTGCTCAACCTGCACATCTGCGGGTACCTGATCTACTGCGCCTACCGCCGCCGGGCGCCCGGCAGGCTCTTCTACGTCCCCTTTGTCTTCTTCGCGATCGTGTGGGCGATCAGCATCCACACGGTGACGGCGTTCCTGTACGTCGGCCTCGGCGGCCGTCCGTTCTGGAACTCGGCGATCATCGCTCCGCGCTTCCTGGCCTCCGCATTCGCGGCGGGCCCGGCCTTTCTGATCCTGAGCTTCTGGCCCCTCGACCGCTTCACCCGTTACGAAGTGTCCCCGGCGGCCATCCGCACGCTGCGAGGCATCGTGACGGTTGCGCTCTTGATCAACGTGTTCCTGCTCGTGTGCGAGGTCTTCGTCGAGTTCTACACGGGCTCGGCACACGGGGTGTCCATGCGATACCTGTTCTTCGGCCTGCACGGCAACACGGCACTCGTGCCTTGGATCTGGACGGCGGTCGGTCTCAACCTGCTCGCCCTCGTCCTGCTGATGACACCGCTGACGCGGCGGTGGCCTTTCCTCAATCTGGCGTGCGCCGCGCTGATCGTCGGCATCTGGATCGAGAAGGGGATGGGGCTGATCATTCCCGCCTTCATCCCGACACCACTCGGCGACATCGTGGAGTACACGCCGACGTGGAACGAAACACTCGTGTGCTTGGGCATCTGGGCCTTCGGCCTCCTGCTCTACACGATCTTCGTGCGCATCACGATTCCCGTTCTCTCCGGTCGGTTGACGATCGACCGAGACT
This sequence comes from bacterium, assembly GCA_024226735.1. Classification (GTDB taxonomy): domain Bacteria; phylum Planctomycetota; class UBA1135; order UBA1135; genus JAAELL01. The sequence continues at coordinate 42,790 of JAAELL010000158.1, forward strand.
ACGACCCGAACGAACGATTCGCCGACGCCGGCGATTCGCCAAACGTCATTCCCCACGAGGCTCGAACATGACCAACCTGCGTACCGTTACTCTCCTGGCTACCAGCACCTGTGCGCTCGCCCTGTCGTTCTTGCCAGAGAGCGACACACCGCGTGATCCCATACACGAACCGACCGGGTCGACGACCCAGGCGATCGGCCTACCCGAGCTCTCGAAGGCTTCGCGCGAGTGCGTCGACTGCCACAAGAAGGAGAGCCTGGGGCTCTACCAGCAGTGGGGCGACAGCAAGCACTACCGCGGGAACGTCGGTTGCTTCGAGTGCCACATGGCGAACCGCGACGACGCCGACGCGTTCCGCCACTACGACCAGTGGATCTCGGTGATCGTCAGCCCCAAGGACTGCGCTCGCTGCCACTCGAGGGAAGTCGAGGAGTTCATGGGGTCGCACCACTCGAAGGGCGGCCGCATCCTCGGGTCTCTCGACAACGTCCTGGCCGAGGTGGTCGAAGGCAACAAGGGGCTCGTGACCCCAGGCTTCCCCGAGGGCGTCTCCGCCGCGGCCGTCAGTGGCTGCTGGCAGTGCCACGGGTCCGAGATCAAGGTGCTTCCGGACAAGAAGCTCGACCCGGCGACCTGGCCGAACACCGGCATCGGCCGTATCAACCCCGACGGTTCGGAGGGGGCCTGCACGGCGTGCCATAGCCGGCACAACTTCTCCGCGGCCCAGGCGCGGCATCCGGACACCTGCGGCAAGTGCCACATGGGACCGGACCACCCGCAGAAGGAGATCTACGAGGAGTCCAAGCACGGCATCGCGTTCTTCGCGAACCAGGACAAGATGAACCTCGACTCCAACAAGTGGATTGTCGGCGAGGATTACTTCGCGGCGCCGACCTGTGCGACTTGCCACATGTCCGCCACCAAGGACATGGACGTCACGCACGATATCGGCCTGCGGATCTCCTGGAACAACCGTCCCGTCGTCTCGATCCGGCCCGAGGAGTCCGACGCGAAGATGGGGCTGCCCGGCAAGGATGTCCCGTGGCAGATGCGGCGCGCGAACATGAAGAACGTGTGCGTCAACTGCCACAACATGCAGTGGATCGACAACTTCTACATCCAGTACGACGGCCTCGTCGACCTCTACAACGAGAAGTACGCCAAGCCCGGCAAGGCGCTCTACACCTTCGCACAGCCGCTGCTCAAGCCCGTCAAGTTCGGCAACAAGATCGACTTCATCTGGTTCGAGCTTTGGCACCACGAAGGACGGCGCGCGCGTCACGCCGCGTCGATGATGGGGCCCGACTACACGCACTGGCACGGGACCTACGACCTCGCCAAGAACTTCTATTCGGAGTACATCCCCGAGCTGGAGGAGCTCGCCGAGGAGAACATGCACGACAGCGACCCCAAGCGGGTAGCGGCGGCCAAGGCGCTCGACGCGAAGATCAAGGAGGTCCTCGCGACCGATGACCACAAGTGGTTCATCGGTGGGATGGATCCGGCGGAAGCCGCGCGTCGAGCCGAGGAAGCCACGAAGTTCCGGGAGCGCTACAAGTGAAACGGGAGAAGCTGAACCTGACGGCCGAGGACGGCTACTCGGCCCTCCGCGACCACCTGGTCGAGCGGGCGCGCGTCGCGCGCGCCCGCTACGGGCCGGTCCTGGGCGTCGGAGAGATGGAACAGCTTCTCGTAGACGCCGACGTCGTGCGCTTCCCGACGCGGCTCGTCTTCGCGGACGAGCCCTTGATGCCGGGCGAGTTCGGCTGGGCGCGTCCGCGCGGCCGGCGGCCCAGCGAGGGGTTCGACCTCGTTCTGCACCCGCGTTTCCAGGGCGACGACGAGGCCGTTCCCTTGCTGGCGGCGTACCACGTCGTGGCGATCAACTACCTCGACGTCGCCACGCACGAAGAGGCCGAGCTCTTTGGCGCGGCCCTCTTCGGGCTCGAGGTCGAGGAGTACTACGGACGCGTCTGCGCGCTCGCGGACACGATCCCCGAGATGCCGACACACGACCCGATGCTCGTCGAGCGCTTCGAGAGCGCGGCGGAAGGCGTCAGCTTGGGAAGCAGCGGCGGCGGCGGCGGCTGCTCCTGCTCGGGGGGGGCGTGAGCCATGCAGGTGAGCGGCGTGGTCGTCTATCTCGAGCGCGATCCTGAGCGCGCCCGCGCCGCCCTGCGCGGGCTCGCCGCCGAGCCCACGGTCGACGTGGGCTCGGCTCGTGATCCCTACCGCGTGCCCGCCGTGTTGGAGGCGGCCACCGCGGGGGACAGCAAGAAAGCCGTGCGCAGGCTCGAGGTGCTCGCGGGTGTCGAGCGCGTCGAGGTCGCCTTCGTCGCTTTCGACGACAACGGAACGGACAGCCAGAAACAGGTAGCGGGCTCGCGCGAGCCGCAGGCCCACAGGAAGTAGTAGGCGGACCATGAGACTCGACCGACGTGACTTCGTGAAGGGGGCGGCGATGGCCGCTGCATCGGCCGCGGCCGGTTCCGAACCGGTGATGGCCCAGGCGCTGCGCGAGGGCAGCGGGAAGATCCGCTGGGACAAGGCTCCGTGCCGCTTCTGCGGCACCGGCTGCCACGTGCAGGTCGGTGTCGAGGACGGCAAGGTCGTCGCGATCGCGGGCGACGAGGCCGCCGACGTCAACAAGGGCCTGCTCTGCGTCAAGGGCTACAACGTGGGCGGGATCCTGTACGGCGAGGACCGGCTGACGACGCCGCTGTTGCGCAAGAACGGCAGGTTGGTCCCGATCGGTTGGGACGAGGCTCTGGACGTCGTCGCGGAGCGGATCACCGCCGACCCCGCCGGGTTCGCGATCTACGGGAGCGGCCAGTGGACGATCCCGGAGGGCTACGCGTGCCAGAAGTTCATCAAGGGCGGCTTGTCGAACAACCACATCGATCCGAACGCGCGGCTCTGCATGGCCTCGGCCGTGACCGGATTTCTGGCGACGTACGGCGTCGATGAGCCGGCGAGCTGCTACGAGGACCTGGACGAGTGCGACGTCCTGATCCTGTGGGGCAACAACATGGCCGAGGCGCACCCGGTGCTCTTCTCGCGCGTGCTCGACCGCAAGCACGCGGGCGGCGACGTGCGCATCATCGACATTGCGACGCGACGAACGCGCACGAGCGACTTCGCGGACGAGTACGTCGAGTTCCGCCCGCACACCGACCAGTTGATCCTGAACGGAATCGCCCACATTCTGCTGGCCGACGGAACCTGGGACCGCGAGTTCGTCGAAGCGCACTGCTCGTTCCGCAAGAACACGGACCCGATCAGCCTCTTTGGCGAGGCGATGAGCTTCGAGGACTACCGCGCGGCGATGGCGACCTTCACACCCGAGTCCGTGTCGGAGGCCTCGGGCGTCTCGGTCGAGCAGCTGCGCATGTTGGCCGGCCTGTTCGCGGAGCGCGAGCTGAAGATCACCAGCACGTGGTGCATGGGCGTCAATCAGCACACGCGCGGAACCGCGGTCAACACGATGATCCACGCCGTGCACCTTTTGAGCGGCCACTTCGGAGCGCCCGGCGACGGCCCGAGCAGTCTGACGGGGCAGCCGTCGGCATGCGGGACCGTGCGCGAGGTCGGCACCCTGGCCCATGCCCTGCCCGGTGGGCGCATCATCGCCAATGAGGCGCACCGGCGCAGTGCGGAGCAGCTGTGGAACCTGCCCGAAGGACGCATCAACCCCAAGCCCGGCTATCACACCGTGGCGATGTGGAACAAGTTCTGCACGAGCACCGAGGACGGGGGCGACGTCTCGACGATCTGGGTGCAGGTGACCAACCCGGGCCAGTCCCTGCCCAACCTGGAGGAGCTCTTCTTCGCCAAGGCCAAGCAGCCGGACAAGTTCCTCATCGTCTCCGACGTCTACCCGACGGCGACGACCGAGCTCGCCGATCTCGTCTTGCCCTCGGCCATGTGGGTCGAGAAGAACGGTATCTTCGGCAACTCCGAGCGCCGTACGCAGCAGTGGTTCAAGCAGGTCGAGCCGCCGGGTGAGGCGCGCGACGACGTGTGGCAGGTGATCGCGGTGGCCCACCGCCTCTTCGAGGCGGGCCTGGAGGGCATGCGCGACAAGGACGGTCGGTTCCTGTTCGAGGTGCTGGACGCCGAGGGTGATGCGGTGCCCGTGTGGGAGTGGGAGCGCTACTACGACGTCAACGTCGACCGCGCCCTCTTCGAGGAGTACCGCGCGTTCACGCGCATGAAGCACAGTGACCTCGCACCGTACGACGAGTACGTGGAGCGGCGCGGGATGCGTTGGCCGGTCGTGCAGGACGAGAACGGCGAGTGGCACGAGACGCAGTGGCGTTTCGCCGAAGGACTCGACCCGTACGTCGAGAAGGACGCCGGTGTCCAGTTCTACCACTCGACGACCAAGGACGACCGCGCGCAGATCTGGTTCCACCCGTACACGCCGCCGCCCGAGTCGCCCGACGGCGACTACCCCTTCTGGCTGTGCACCGGCCGCGTGCTGGAACACTGGCACACATCCACGATGACTGGGCGCGTGCCGGGCCTACGCGCCGCGATGCCCGGCGGCTTCGTCGAGATGAACCGCCACGACGCGAGCGACCAGGGCATCCAAAACGGAGACCGCGTCGTCGTTCGCAGTCGGCGCGGCCAGGTCGAGCTGCCCGTCTGGCTCGGCGGCCGGGGAGAGCCCCCGCGCGGCTCGGTCTTCGTGCCGTTCTTCGACGAGAACGAGCTCATCAACCGCGTCACCCTCGAGGCGACGTGCCCCGTGTCGAAGCAGCCCGACTTCAAGAAGTGCGCGGTGCAGGTGCAGAAGCCGGAGGTCCAGTGATGGCCCGCGCTCACTGGGCGACGCTTGCGGGGGCGCCGCTGCTCTTGTGGTTCTTGGGGGCTTGCCTGGGCGAAGAGATCGCACCGGAGCCGGTGGGCGAAGTGGGCTCGGCGGACGCTGTCGACGGAATCGCGATCCCCGTGGCGATGCCGCTGCGCACGCCGACGGGGGCGCAGGCACGCGGGCTGGCCAGCCAGGAGCGTGAGCTGCGCAGCCAGGGGCCCTGGACGGGGAGCTCGCCGATGACCTACGTTCTCGCCGGCGACCGCGAGGCGGCGCGCGCCGCCTCGCTCGCCGCACGCGCAACGCGGCGCGCGTTCGAGGGGGCGCCGCCGGTGATGCCGCACTCCGCCTTGTTCGGGGACGGCAGCAAGGAGTGCGTCGACTGCCACACGAACGGGATGCGACTCGGTGAGCGCGTCGCGCACCCGATGAGCCACCCACCGCTCGCGAACTGCACGCAGTGCCACATCGAGTCGCGGCACCGCGACTTCCCGCCGCCGAGGCCCGTCGAATCGGGCTTCCGCGGTCGCGCGGCACCCGCACCGCCGCCGGTGGGAGCCGGGCCGCCCGTGATCCCGCATCAAGTGCTGATGCGCGGCCGGTGCCTGAGCTGCCACGGTGAGTTCGGGTATCCGGGTTTGCGCACGAGTCACCCGGAGCGCGCGGCTTGCGTGCAGTGCCACGTCGCGACGGCGCCCGAGCCGTCGTTCACGAGCTCCGACTGACTGATCGGTGAAGTCCACGCCCGGCCCACCGTCGTCGTCGACGTAGATCGTGTCGGCGAAGACCGTAGTGAGCGGGCATAGGAGCCAGAGCGCCGGGAGATGGAATCGTCAGTGCAGCGAATTGCATGAACCGACTAGCGGTGCGCGCTCCCTTGCGCGAGCATGTGCGGTCCGAATCCAATGTCACAACTGAACCAAGCCATGCGTTTCCAAGCTGCTCTCGTCTGCGCCCTCCTGATTCTGAACGCCTGCTCTGCGACCTCGAAGTCCGCCGCGCTTCCCGCTGGAGACGTGGTCGGCGAGGCGATGGAGCCGCGCGACGTCGTGGCCTTCGCGGTCGTCGACGCCGACCCTCCGTCCTTTTTCGATCAAACGGTCCTGGTCGAAGCGACCGCGACGGCGGTCTGTCAGAAGGCGGGGTGTTGGATGCAGGTCGAGGACGAAGGGCGCACCGCGATGGTGCGCTGGGAGACCGGGTGTGGCGGCAAGTACGCGTTTCCGGCCGACATGGTCGGGAGGCGCATCCTGATCCAGGGCTCGTTCTACCCGAAGGTGCTCTCGGAAGAGGACGCACAGCACATCGAGGAAGAGGCCGCCGAGGGGGTCGAGATCGAGCGTGAAGGCTACGAGTTCAACGCGTCTTCCATCCTCGTGATCGCCGCGACCGAATAGCCGGCCGAGTCGATGGACTCGCTGCGTTTGGAGCCGCGCTCACTGGGGCGTTGGCGGGTGGACCTGATCGAGGCGGGCCGCGGTGCGCCGATCGTCTTCCTGCATGGCTCCGGCGACGGCGCGTTCGCCTGGAAGTCGGTGCTCGAGCGGCTGGCGGGCGACCTCGATCTGCTGGGGGAGCTCGTGCGCTCCCTCGACTCCCCCGTCCACCTCGTCGGCCACTCCTACGGCGCCTTGCTCGCCGTGCGTTTCGCGATGGGGCGCGCACGCGGGTTGCGGAGCCTGTGTCTGACCGAACCGATCGCCTTTGGCTTGCTCCGCGACGGTACCGGGGATCACCGTAGGGACGCGCGCATCGGTACCGTGCTCCAGGACTTCCTCTCCCTTTCGAGCCGCTTTCACGCGGAGGTGACCTGCGCGTACGAAGACAGGACTTCGACGACCGACGGGATCACGTGCACGACGGCAGTGCCGGCTTCCTGCTGGGCGGCGGTGTAGCGCCTGGCAGAGCCCGCGCCGGTGATCGCGATCGGGACCTGCTCTTCCAGGACGACGTCGATCAAGCTCGCGACGACGTCGGACCCGTCGGGCCGGACGTTGACCAGCGGGACGTTGACGGCGAACGGCCCAGAGGTGCGTTCGCGCACCGAGCGCACCTCGTCGCGCAGCTCCTCGGGATCCATCGCGCCGGCCCCGAGGACTCCGAGCCCGCCGGCTTCGGAGACGGCGGCCGCCAGTGGGTGACAGCTGACCCAGGTCATGCCGCCCTGGACGGTGGGCAATCGGGTGCCGAGAAGGGACGTGAGCGCGTGGACGGACATGAGAGGGTCTCCTTGGGTCGGTCCCTATCGGCGCCCGGTGCGCCGCCGCAGTGTAGCGTCGCCTATTTCCGCACGGGCACCCGCAGATCGACGATCTCGGCGGCGGGGACCTCGACGATGACCGGGGCGGGCTGGGCGAACCCCTCGCTCGCGGGCACCGTGAAGGCCATCTCGTAGCGTCCCGGCTCCAGCAGCATCGACAGCTCCAACGCATTGGCCTCGGTCGACGTCGGCATGGGGACGTCCTCGCCGGTGTCCGGAATGCGCAGGGACTTCAGCGTGACACGCATCGCGATCGGAACGCGCGCGTCGTCCTCCCAGAACGATACGCGGACCCCCGCCGCGCGCTCGAGCGCGATGGTGAGCTCGGTGTCGCGATCGAGCTGGACGTCGCGCCTGTCGGTCGCGTGTCCATCCACCGCGGCCGCGACCTGGATGATTCCGCGCGGCGCGATGATCGTGTAGCGCCCCGTCTCCGGATCGGGGTGCGTCGTCCGAAACGAGTTGCTGTGGACCCCTTCCAGAGCCCCGTCTCCCCACGAGACATTGGCCTCGAGCGGCTCACCCGTCGCGCCGTCGACTACGGTCAAGACGAGCTCCGCGAGCGGCGGGACGACGATCGCGTGGACGGTCTCGTTGGCGGTGCGCACGTCGATGCGCTCGCGGTGTTGGACCTCGTCGACGTAGGCGAGGTAGACGCCACGCTGCACTTCGCCCGCGTCCCACGCGAGGACGTCGGGGGCGCCATCGACCGGCTCCAGGTCGGAGAGTGCGAGCTGCACTCGCCCCTGGCCGGGCAGGGAGTCCCAGGGGTACGGCGAGAGGATGAGCGAGCCTTTCGAGCGCAGCTCCTCGGGGAGAGCGAGGGTTCCGTGCAGGTGCGTGAGCGGGACGGCGAGCGCCGCCGGGTCGAGGTGGACGGTCACCCGGCCGGTCTCCCCTGCGCGCACCTCGACCTCTGCACGGCCGAGCGTCAGGGTCGTGTCGAACTCGCCCTGGTCGATGCGTACGACGTAAGGTCCAGGGAGGAGATCGATGACGCTCGCGCGGGTGCCATCGAGCTCGACGTCCAGCGCCGCGTCCCAGCTGGGTCCATCCGCGCGGTCGGGGGTGAAGGCACGCACACGGAGCGGCTTCTGGGGCTGCTGCCCGAGCACTTCGACCGCGAGGCCGCCGCTCGCCGCGAGCTCGACGGTGCGCGTCCCACCGCTGTTGAGGTCGATGTCGGTGCGCTGCCAAGCGAAGCCGGGCGCGCGAACCCAGTGCGCGACGGTCGTGCGCCACTTGACCGGAAGCCCGGGCAGGGACACGGGCGAGGCGGCGTCCGTCGCGATGACCTCCACTTCGGGCAGGTCGCCGGGATGCAGGGCGCGGCCGATCGCGCGCCAGCGCCAGCGCCGTCGGACCTCGACGCCCGAGAGCTCCGCACCCGTCTCTCCGTCCACGACGCGCAGCCAACCCTCCTTCGCCCACGCCGCACGCACCTCCATCACCGCGTCGGGCGCGACGATGAACGGGGTCCGTTCGATCGCTGCGATCCGCCCTTCGGCCTCGATTCTCGACGCGCCAATGAAGGCGTGCTCAGGCGCGGTCACGGTGAAGGACCCGTCGGTGAACGGAATCGTTCTGATGTCGCGCCGGTCGGGCGACTGAACGACGATGAGCTCGAGCTCTCCCGAGGTCGAAGCGTACTCCGTTCCATCCGGACCCGCGATCACGACGCGGCCAGTGACCTCGATGCCCTCTTGCGCCACTGGCGCGGGATCGACAGGATCCGTCGGGGTGGCGGGCTCCGGCGCAACGGCACCGCGTTCGGGCGCCGCGCCGTCCGGCGCGACCGGTCCCGGATCGACGCCCTCGAGCGGGGGCTCCGCCGGGGGAGCGACGCTCGCAGTGTCCTGTTCGCGCGCCGGGTCCGAGTCCCGGCTCGCGACGAAGGCGAGGGTCCCCGTCAACGCGACGGCCAGGGCGATCGTTGTCTTCAGCTTGGCTCCCAAGACGAGTCCTCCGACCCAGGGGATCACGGTGGCGGACGAGGTGGCGTGCTGGGCGACCGGCACCAGTGCCGCCGCCCACGCGCGGCGTCCGCCGCAGTCGTCGTCCATGCGGGCACGCAGAAGCGCGAGCCCGCGCTTGAGGCGCGTCCGCACGGTCTCGACCGGAACATCGAGCCGGCGCGCGAGCGCGGCGGGCGGCTGTCCCTCGAAGTAGCGCAGGTGCACGACCGTGCGGTAGGGCTCCGGCAGCGCGGCGACCGCGGCGGCGAGTCGTTGGAGCGCCTCCATGCGCTCGACGATCTCCGTGCCGGACGGCAGCGCTTCGTCGCGCGCGGCCGCCGCTTCGCGCGCCTTGCGCCGACCGCCGACGCGGTGGCCGTCGCGGACGACGTTGCGCAGCACGGTCTCGAGCCAGCGCCCGAGGCGCTCACCGCCACCCGGACCGCGGGTCAACGCGCGCAGCCAGGTCTCCTGGACGGCGTCCTCCGCCGCGTGCTCGTCGGCGAGCAGCCGGCGCGCGAGGGCCCGCAGAGCCGCGGATTCGCGCTCCCAGCCGGAGGCATCTTCGAGGTGGGCCATCGCCTATCCCTACGACGCCGCCGCGGATTGGGGTTCAAGGAATCGGCGAAGTTCCACCGCCCGTCCCCAGTACGAACCGAGCGGGCACCTCCGTGGTCAGCCACACGCCGCTCGTCGAGAGGTAGAACGCGTAGCCACGGGCGAACATCTCGCCGCTGGCGACCTCGAGGATCACGGGCTCGCCGCGCCGGGCGGCGACGCCGCGAGCCATTGCCACGGGCTACTAGTGGTGTGAGTCACTCTTGTGCGGCATTTTGGTCGGTGCGTACGCGTTCGCTGCAAGGCGCAGCGACGACGCGACTTCGCTGCAAGTCTCGGAGGAGGCACAACGCAGCAGCGGGCGGGTACGGGCCGACCAA
>JAAELL010000159.1 GCA_024226735.1 bacterium
CAGAGTGCAGTCGGCGTGAAGGGCCACGGCGGCATAGACGGCATCGGCACCCCGCAAGCCGTTCTGGGCAGCGAGATCCCGAGCCTGCTGTGCCAGCTCCTCGTCAAGGGGCAGGAGGGCTGTACATCCCTTAACGCCGCATCGCCAACACCGCGGCCGTCAGGGTTTGCGATCCTGGAGGATCCTCGGCCGCGAGCGCGTCCCCGACCCGGAAGAGTTCCTGCCACGCGTCCACCTCGCTTCGAGCCGACGCTGAGCGGACCTCCTCGCTGTTCCGAAGACGCCGGAGAAGCTGGTCTACCAGCTTGTTGACCGTGATGCGACGCGCGCGCGCATACCGCTCGGCGAACTCGAGGTCTTGTTTGGGAAGGCGTACAGTGAGCTTCGCGGTTTCCATCGAGCTTTCTCCTCTCGAGTCAGTCTATCACCACGTTGAAGAACCGAGGTGCCCGACTGGGAGCTCCTCTGGGCGAAGAACATCCTCGCTGCTTCGTCGCAGGACGAGATCTTCGCGACTTCGGGTGGCTATGGCCAGACAGGCCGTGCGCGTTCGCGCAAAGGCGCAGTGACCGCCAGACAGGCCGTGCGCGTTCGCGCAAAGACGGAATGACCGCCAGACAGGCCGTGCGCGTTCGCGCGAAGACGGAATGACCGCCAGACAGGCCGTGCGCGTTTGCGCAAAGGCGGAATGACCGCCAGGCGGCCGGCTCGCGTTCGCGCGTCAGCGCTTTGACTGCCAAACAGGTCGTGCGCGTTCGCGAGAAACCGAATGGACCGCCGAGCTGGCTGCCGGTGGCCGCCGGCAGCCGGATTGACTGCCAGACAGTCGCCGCGCGTTTGCGCGCGGGCGGATTGACTGCCAGACAGGCGCCGCGCGTTCGCGCGCGGGCGGAGTGACCGCCAAGCTGCCGGCTCGCGTTGGCAAGAAGACGAGTTGACCGCCAGGGTGGCCGCCGGCGGCCACGGGCG
>JAAELL010000160.1 GCA_024226735.1 bacterium
GAAGCTGGGCTCGCACCGGACCCTTTGCGGCGAACTCGTCGGGGCAGGAATCCCGGAGATAATCTCGCACCTCTGGCCGATCTCCGACGGCCAGGCTTACCGGCTCGCCACCCGCTTCTACGACGCGTACCTACGGTCGCCATCGGACGGGACGACTCACGAATTCGACGCTGCGCTCGCTCTCCTCCGAGCACGGCAGGCCATGGAGGAGACGAGCGAGGCGATCTGGGGCGCGCCGGTCCTCGTAAGCCAAGGCCCGGCGGTTCGGCGCCGCCTACCCGAGCTGACTGAGCGCTTGCATGGGTGAGGGCCTGGCGAGCTGCTGCGTTCTCCTACCCTACGGCGTGGCCCCGGACTCCACCGGACGGTCGGTTGACTTCGACGCTGTCTTCGCTTTGGTCGTCGAGCCGGCGCTGCGCCGCGCGGGCCTCGGCGTGGTGCGCTCCCCGCGCAGCGACCTTGAGCTCGTGACAGGGCGCTTTCTCGACGCGGTCCTGCTCAGCCGGCACTTCCTTGTCGACCTTTCGTGCAACACTGCGCACGCCTACTACGCCCTCGGCCTCCGACGGGCCGCAGGCCTGCCGGATTCAACTCTGATCGCGGTCGAGGGCGTCCGACCGTCTCTCGACGCCGTCGGTTGGCGAGTCCTGCGGTATCCGGTCGGACGCCGCGGCGATCCGGAGCGAGCGGACGACCTGGCGGAACGCCTTGCACGGGAACTGGTTAGCACTCCGGCCCCCGAAGGGGCCAAGGAGCTGACGCTGGCAGCGCTCCTCTCAGGTCAGCCTCCCGCGCCCATAGAACGCCTCAAGACGGACTCGTTCCGCGAGCGAGCGGGGTCCGTCCAGCCCGCACATGCTGAGCTCGCCCGCGCTCGCGGAAGCGGAGACGTCTCGGCCGTCGCGGCGATTCACCGCACTCTCGCTCGGAGCGCGGGGGGGCTCGCGGCGACTGCGAACTCCGTGCTGATCGACCTCTTGCTCTCCTACCGCGCCGTCTCTGCATGGCAGCAGATGGTCGACCTCCACCGCGAACTGCCCGCCCCGCTCCGGGAGACGGCGCTCGCACGCGAGCAGTACGCCTTGGCGCTGAATCGCATCGGCCGGTCGGATGAGGCCGAAGCGGTGCTGGAGGAGATCCTGGCCGAGCGCGGCCCGAGTAGCGAGACCTGTGGGCTGCTCGGGCGCATTCACAAGGACCGGTGGCAGCGCGAGCTCGGGGGCGACGACCCCGGCGCTGCGGGGAAGCACCTGCGGGCCGCAATCCGCGCCTACCGTCTCGGCTTCGAGTCGGACTGGCGCGATGCCTATCCCGGCATCAACCTCCTGACGCTGATGACGCTCCAGGAGCCGCCGGATCCGGAGCGGCTCGGAATCCTCCCGATCGTCCGCTACGCCGCGGAACGCCGGGTCGCGACGGGCCACCACGACTACTGGGACCACGCCACGCGAGTTGAACTTGCCGTGCTCGACGACGACGAGCCGGCCGCCCGACGCGCGACGGCGGCCGCGCTCGAGGCGATCCGGGAGCGCTGGGAGCCCGAGTCCACCTCTCGCAACCTTCGTCTCCTGACCGAGGTTCGCAGGCGCCGCGGCGAGAAGTGGTCGTGGGTTGAGGAGATCGCAGAGACACTCGGGGGCACGAGGGGTAGCTAGCCGGGACGTCCGATTCCTAAGAACCGAACATCAAGGGCGATGAAGCGGACGGGGGCTTCACACGACCCACTTGTGGTCGGGCAAACCGAACTACGGTTGCTCTGCCAGCGCCTCGAACGCTGGCAGAGCAACGTGACACTTCGCAGAGGGTACGTATGAGTGACTAAGGGCCCGTCCGAGAATAAGTGTCACGTTTCGCCGGCCCTCGCCGCCCCTGGCTACGTTGCGCCTTCTCCGAGTATCCAGCGAATACGCGTCGGCGGCGCGCCTTGCCAGGAACGACGATGGCTCGCCGAAACCTGA
>JAAELL010000161.1 GCA_024226735.1 bacterium
GTTCGCTGCAAGGCGCAGCGCCGACGCGACTGCGCTGCAAGTCTCGGAGGAGGCGCAACGCAGCAGCGGGCGGGTACGGGCCGACCAAAATGCCGCACAAGAGTGAATCACACCACTAGGATCCTACCCGACTGCCCCCTCTAACGTCCCTAATCCAATCTGTGCGACCACTCGACCCAGGCGTCGGTGTCCTTGCCGTAGTTCCTCTGCGAGAGCAGCATCAGGTCGCGCAGGACGGAGGCCTTCACCGTCGAGTTGACCTTCTCGAGGCAACCGGTGAGCGCGCGCGCGCATTGGCCCTTCAGGCGCTCCTGCTTGGCCCCGATGTACGCGAGCCCGCGACTGGCTGCACCCGCGCTGATGTTGACGTCGTCGAAGAGCTGGAGCTTGAGGGTGTCGAGCGCCTCCTCGTCGAGGAGGTGGGCGAGGATCAGGGCGGCGTGCGCGCGGACCGACGGCTCGTCGTCGCGCAAGGCCGCGTGCGCGGCGGTGCGGATGTGCTCGCTCCCATCGCCGCCTGAACGCAGGACGCGCAGGATCGCCCACGACGCGTTGCTGCGGTTGCGCTCGTACGGGCTCTCGGTCATGTGGTGAGCGATGCCGGCGAGCGGCGTCTCGGGATCGCGCAGGATCGCCAACCCCATCAATGCGTTGGACACGACGTCGGGCTCCGTGTCCTCGAGCGCCGCGAGGAGCGGGCTGAGCACCGTGGGCGACTTCGTGAATCCGAGCGCGAGCGCCGCGATCTGACGGTTGGACGGCGGACCGCTCTCGAGCTGTTCGAGGATCGCTTCGCGGCGCTTCGTCGCGCGGAACGTGATGTCCTCCTCGAGCATCTTGACGCGCCGCAGCTCGCCTTGGTCGCGGGCGGTCAGGAGCAGGTTGTTCCACGCCTTGAGCGAGACATCGAGCTCGGCCAGGTACACGCCCGTCGTGTTGTTGTTCTCGAGGACCTCCGGATTCCAGGCCTTCACCTTGAACCGATCCTCGTCGGGGGTCTCGTTCTTGGACGCGTTCGAGGCGCAGGCGGCGCAGAGCACGAGCGCGGCGCAGAGGGTTCGTGAGGGGCGGATCATGGTCGTGGGCAAGAAATCCCGGTTGTGGCCCGGTTGTGGCCCGGTCAGGGCACTGTCGGGGCGCGGGTCGGGGCGCGGGTCGGGGCACGGGTCGACAATGGGACGCGGGTAGCGGCTGGAGCTTCCCGCATGGTGCCCGATTCCCGTTGTCAGCGAAAGCGGACCGTTTCCGCTCATTGGGAGTGGGGCCGGCGCGACGCCGGTTAGAATGCACCATTCGACTCGCCCGTTCGATACAGGCTGCTTCAGGTCGCCCGGCAGACGCGCCGCGGGCCCCAGTCGATCACGCCCAGTCACCCGTTCCGTCAAAATGCCGTTCCACCTACTCGATGCGATGCACCGCGAGGGCTTCGAGGAAGTCCGCGCCCTCCATGACCGGCGGTCGGGTCTGCGAGCGTTTCTCGGAGTGCACGACACGGCTCGCGGTCCGGCGTTCGGAGGTATCCGGCGCTGGGAATACCGGGACGAGTCCGAGGCACTTCTCGATTGCCTGCGTCTCGCGCGGGCGATGACGCGCAAGTGCGCGCTCGCGGAGCTGCCGGCGGGCGGCGCGAAGCTCGTCGTGCTCGCCAAGTCCGGGGTCGACTGGAACGGAGCCTACCGCTACATCGGCCGCGCCGTCGAAGCGATGGGGGGACGCTTCTACACCGGACCGGATGTCGGTACCGGTGATTCGGAGCTCGCATGCGTCGCCGAGGAGACCGCGTTCGTGACCAAGCCTGGACCCGCGGGGCCCGGTGCGCTCGCCGAATCGACCGCACAGGGCGTCTTCCACTCGATCGCGACGTGCTTGCGTCACCTTGACGGCGAGGAGAACTGGACCGCGCGCACGGTCTGTGTGCAGGGGCTCGGCGCCGTCGGCTCGCACCTCGCTCGTTTCCTGATGGAACGTGGCGTGCACGTCCTCGGCGCGGACGTCGACACCGAGCGCGCGACGGTGATGGAACAGGAGCTGGGGATCGAGCTGGTCGACCCCAACCTCGCGCTCGACCAGAGTTGCGACGTGCTCGCACCGTGTGCACTCGGAGGTCTGCTGCACGACGTGACGCTCGAGCGCCTGCGCTGCCGGATCGTCGCGGGCGGCGCGAACAACGTCCTCGCCCGGCGCCTGCACGGCGATCGCCTGCACGAGCGCGGGATCCTCTACGCGCCCGATTTTATCGTCAATTCCGGTGCGCTCATCCGTGGCGCGCTGTTCCACCTCGATGACCACCGCGAGCCGGCCGAAGCGATCGGCGAGCGCATCGGAGGCACGCTGGAGACCGTCCTCGAGCGTTCGCGCGCGGAGGACGCGACCCCCTTGCGGGTCGCGGTCGCCGAGGCAGACGAGAGGATCCTTGCTTGGCGCGAGGCGTCTGGGTGACATTTTACTCATGCTCCGTTTTCGCCGTCATGACGCAAAGGTTGATCCGTACACGCGGAGGACCGACGCTGGCGTCCAGGCGAACCTGCGCGTAAATCCCAGATAGGGCCAAGGTCCCGCCCCGGTTGCCCCTTAGTTCATTCCATGCTGCGCACACTCCTCCTGCTCGCCCCGATCTTCGCGGTCTCTCCGCAGGACGAAGGTGCGCCGTCGAAGAGCGACGGGAGCGTCGTGCTCAATCGCGGGCCCGAATCGATCGCCATCGTGATCCCCGAGAAGGAGATCCTCGAGTATCGGGTGATTCTCAACGTCGCGGTCATCGGTGCGACGGACGTGGGCGACTTCACGCTCAGCGCGGGCACCGACGTCTACCGTCCGGGTCTGCCGGCGAGTGGGGTGACAGCGTCGGGCGACGAACGCATCGCGTGGATCCGGGCGCACGCGGCAGGTAGCTACCTCGGCTACCGCATGGACCACGAGATCACTGCGCGTCACCTGCCGAAGGAGTGGCCGGCCACCGTCTACCGCGCGACACAGCGCGGCAGCGAGAATCGTCGTCGCGAGCTCATGTACGGCGTGCGCGAAGGCGAGCCGAGCGCGTGGTACCGCAGCGACCGGCACTGCAAGAAGTGCAAGCGCCGCGAGCACTTCGTCGAAGGCGGTCTGTTTTCGGGTGAGCGCCACTGCAAGAAGTGCAAGCGCGGCGAGCATCGAGTCTGGAAGAAGCCGGTCACGCGCAAGATCCCGGCTCGCTCGGTCGACATGCTGACGTCGATCCACCTGGCGCGCTCGATCGTCCGCGACGACATCAAGGAAGTCCGCTACGTGATGCTCGACAAGGCCAAGGAGTGGGACGTCACGCTGACACGCGTGGCGCGCAAGAAGATCAAGACGCCTGCCGGCGAGTTTTGGTGCCGCGCGGTCAAGCTCGACCCGCAGGCGCCCAAGGACGAGGAGCGCGAAGAGAAGTTCAAGGGACTCTTCGGCATCCACGGCACGCTGAGCATATGGCTCGAGGAGCGCACGGGCGTTCCCATCGTGATCGAGGGCGTCGTCCCGATCGGTCCGTTCGACGTCGACATCGAGCTGCAGCTGAAGAAGGCCAAGGGCGTTCCGCCCGAGTTCGGTCCGGCCAAGTAGCCGAGCGGATCAGGCTTCGTCGGTTCCGGGGCCGGTGACCGGCACCGTGCCCTCGCGAACCGGAAGGGCGACGATCTTCGCGGTGCCTGGGCCCTCGCCGAGACGGAAGACCGTGCCGCTCTCCTGGTGCTTGCGCTTGACGTAGCCGAGCACCAGGCCGGTGTCGAGCACGAACGAGTAGGCCCACGAGGTCACGACCCCCAGGTCGCGCCACTGGTCACCGTCCTCGCGCATCAGTCGCGTGCCCGCTCGCACCGGATCGTCGTGGTCGACTGCGAGCGCGAAGAGGCACTTGTTGAGCCCGCCGTACGTGTCGATCTTCGCGACGACCTCCTGGCCGATGTAGCAGCCCTTCTCGAGGCTGAAGGCCCGCTCGAGGCGCGCCTCCTGGGGGTAGATGCCGTCGTCGACGTCCCGGCCCCAGGCGGCGCTGCCGGCCTCGACGCGCAGGCAGTCCCAGGCAACCAGGCCCGCGGCACGGGCACCGGCGTCCGTCAGGGCGGTCCACAGGCCCGGGGCGAGCTGTGCACCGCCGTCGATCCGCCAGCCGTGCGAGCCGGCTACGGGCAGGCGGGTGAGGAGCACGTCGTGCTGTCCCGCGAAGGGGACGTGGATGCTGACGTGGTCGTCCTGCGGCGGGGCGACCCCGAAGGTGGCCTCGAGGATCGCGCCGGCGCGCGGGCCGCAGACCTCGATCGGTGCGTGCTCCTCGCTCACGTCCGCGATCGCGATGTCCTCGGTGAAGATGAACATGCCGAGGTCGGTCGCCAGGGCCTCGGCCTCGCCCGGCGGCGTCGAGAGCCGGAAGCCCGTCTCTGTACGCGCAAGGTCGAAGTCGCGCTGGACCTTGCCCTTGGGCGTCAGGAGCAGGTTGCGGCAGCCCTGACCCACCCCGAGCCCCTTGACCGCGTTCGAGGTGATCCTGTGCAGGAAGGCTTCGGCATCGGTGCCCGACAGCTCGAGGGCTCCGCGCTCGCAGCGGTCGAACGCGAGCGCACCCTCCATCCCCGCCGCGTACTCGGCGGGCACGTCCCCGAAGGTCAACAGGGTCGCGCTCGCGGGGCCGGGGGGTGCGAAGCGGCCTCCGGTGGCCTCGTGCAGCGCTAGGAGGGGGGAGCTTTTCACGGGGTGGCCTCAGGCAAGTCGTGGCCTCTTCAGTCCGGGCGAATTGGGGCGGAACGCTGGCGCGTCGCGGAAACGGGCGGGGAGTGTAGCGGATGGGGGCCGGCGCTAGCGGTCGAGAGGTCCGGCCGACAATGCTGGCGTTGCCGGCCACCCCATGGTTCATCCGGAAGTACATCTTCGCCACCGACCACAAGGTCATTGGCATCCAGTTCATGATGACTGGGCTGGTGTTCTTTGCCCTCGGCGGATTGTTCGCGATGGCGATCCGCTACCAGCTCGCTTGGCCGTGGGCCAAGATGCCGGTGATCGGCAACGTGCTCTTCCCGAACACGGGCGAGGCGATCACGCCCGAGTTCTACACCATGCTCTTCACGATGCATGGAACGATCATGATCTTCTTCGTGATCATGTCGTTCCTCGTCGAGGGCGGCGGACCGGCCGCGGGCTGGACCGCTCATCCGCCCCTGTCGACGATCTCGAGCGCCGCGCCCGGCTCCCTGAGTGCGCAGACTTGGTGGCTGATGGCGCTAAGGGCCCGTCCGAGAATAAGTGTCACGTTTCGCCGGCCCTCGCCGCCCCTGGCTACGTTGCGCCTTCTCCGAGTATCCAGCGAATACGCGTCGGCGGCGCGCCTTGCCAGGAACGACGATGGCTCGCCGAAACCTGA
>JAAELL010000162.1 GCA_024226735.1 bacterium
CAGGTTTCGGCGAGCCATCGTCGTTCCTGGCAAGGCGCGCCGCCGACGCGTATTCGCTGGATACTCGGAGAAGGCGCAACGTAGCCAGGGGCGGCGAGGGCCGGCGAAACGTGACACTTATTCTCGGACGGGCCCTAAGGCCGTCGCGGGAGTGGTTCCGCTGGTCGCCGGGCGTGCCACATGCTCTCCTCGCGGACCAGCAGCGGCGTGTTCAGGACGCGTGCGCCGCTTCAGGAGCAAGGGAGGAGGAGCAAGGGAGAAGCGGCAACTGGCCGCTCCTGCTGCAGCCCATTCTGGGCCTCGAACTGGCCACGCTACCCGTCCTGCATCGATGCCACTTGAA
This sequence comes from bacterium, assembly GCA_024226735.1. GTDB lineage: Bacteria > Planctomycetota > UBA1135 > UBA1135 > JAAELL01. The sequence goes on from JAAELL010000162.1 coordinate 344, forward strand.
GGTAGAACCCAGTCGGGGTGGGCGAGGTGTCCCAGGAGACGATGAATCGGTCGTCGTGGGGAAACAACCGCTCCTTCCGTTCCGAGAGCTCTGCGAGCAGAGCTCTCAAGAAACGTGCTTCTCCATCGTCAAGGCTCTCGAATACCTCAGCAAGGTGATGCTCGCAGGGCGTCCGCGTGATCGTGAGATTCCAAGCCAAGACCGCGATGCCGACCAAAATGTCGTAGGCCTTGAGGTCCATGTCGTCTTCTACGTGTGGGTCGAGGAGCTCCGAAAGAGCCTCAGACATCTTCTTGCGGCGGATTCGAGGGGGTAGTGCAGCTTTGGCAGTCGTAGCAACGGCACCGCGCTCGGTTGATTCTCGTAGTGCCCGTCTTTCGCGCTTCAGTCTGCTCTTGCGTCCCAAGGTTGGCTCCGTGACATCGCGGTTTGTGCAGGACCTGGTGTTCCAGTACGGCGAGCGAGCCTAGCTTTGGCCGTGGGGCATCAGAAGAGGGCTGGGCGGTTTTGCTGTGGGAAACGGCCAGTGACGGGGTGGATGGAGGGCCTCCCCCGCCGGTTTTGTGGCGCTGATAAACACCGTTTATCAGCGCTCGCGATGTGGTAGGCGAGAGCTATGGACGAGCTCGAGATGACCCCCAAAACGTTGCCTCCTGAGGCCTTGCGCCTCGAGCTGCCGCCCGTGGTCGCGGGCCACGAGTCGCCTCTCGTGGCGAAGAAGGTCGGGAGCTTCTACCTCTCGGTGGCCGCCATGTTCGAGGCTTGGGTCGCCCGGTCCGAGAACTACCACACGCAGCGCTGCTACCGCCGGGACGTGCTCTCGTTCATCGAGTTCCTCCAGATTCGTTGGCCCGAAGATTCCCGGCAGCTTCTGAAGACTGGCGTTCAGGACGTTCGCGACTGGCGATCGTTCATGGCCGATGAGCAGGACTTCGCTCCGAAGACCCTCAACCGCCGGATCTCGTCGCTGTCCGGGTTCTTCCAGTTCATGCGCGAGGCCGCAGCAGACGCAAAGCTTCCCATCATCGTCCAGAACCCGGCCCACAAGGACTTCATCAAGCGCACCATTCGTGTTGCACCACTTTGCGGCTTCGAGCGCAAAGCGGTGCTCACGGGGTCGAGGACGGCGGTTCGGGCGGGCCGCGGCAGGCGTAGGCCCTGCTTTTGCGGACCGGTGACGCAACCGCTTAGACCACAGTGACTTGCATGCTCAGACGGCCCAGTTTGCAACAGGCAAACGTGCCAGTCCCGGTGTGCGGGGAAGGGGGCGGTGACCGGGTCCGGGATCCATGCTATGAATCACCTGAGTGGCCCCCAGGATTCCACCTGGGACCCACCGTGACCTGGCCCACCCGATCAACGGTCCTGGAGCCTCCGCTGTGACGCGAACAACTCTCCGCCGTGCCCTCCTGGGCGTGGCCCTGCTTTCCATTGGAACCCCCTCGGTCGCCATGGCGCACGGAGGGGTCTATCGCGGCCCGGGCTCGACGATCGGGCCCGCCCCTGGCGGGGCGACGACCGGTGGTCCCACGACCGGTGGCGCCGGGGCCAAGAACACAGACACCGCCAACTGGGAGCAGTGGTGGAGCCTCAACCGCGACCTGCACCTCGCCCTCAAGGACGTGATCTTCTCCCAGACCGCGGCGACCGGGGACGACGACTTCTACCTGGGCCAAGGCACCAAGCGCGGGCAGTGGGGGCCGGGGTTGCGGCCGACGCAGGAGGTCATCCACGGCAAGGTCGTTCCGGCGCTGATCGAGGCGCTCGACGGGCAGAAGGACATCGACATCATCACCGGCGTTCTGCTCGCGCTGGCCAAGATCGGTGACGCGGACGAGGGACGCGGCAACACGAACTTCGAGGCGGTGTTCCGGCCGTTCCTGGCGCACTCGAACCAGGAGGTCCACGAGACCGCGGCGATCGCGCTCGGCGTGCTGGGCGGCCAGACCGCCGCGCCCTTGCTCGTCGACCTGATCGAGGATTCGTCGAGCGCGCGCGCCACCGTCAGCCGCGGTCGCGTCCCGGTGCGCACGCGCGCGTTCGCCGCGTACGGGCTCGGGCTGATCGGACATCGAGCGCGCGGCGAGGCCGTGCGCAAGTTCGTCGTCCACCACCTCGCCCGGGCGGCGCGGGTCGAGGGCGAGCCCTCGCGCGATCTGACGGTTGCGGCGCTGATCTCGATTGGGCTCGTGCCGCTCGAGAACGGCAACGTCCCCGACATCGAGGGCGGCGAGACGCTGCGGCCGAGTGCGTCGCGCCAGACCCAGATCCTCTTCCTGCTGAACCAGCTGGCCGACGAGACGATCGATGCGCGCGCGCGCGCGTACGTTCCCGTCGCGCTGGCGCGCCTCGAGCAAGGGGCAGAGCCCAGCTTCAAGGACACGATCGCCGCCCGGTTCGTGGCGCTCATCGACAAGCGCTCGCGCGCGGACAAGATCCTCCAGCAGGGAGTGCTGCACTCGCTCGCGCTGCTCGGCGACGACGACGACGACATCTCCGACGTCGCGATCCGCGAGGCGCTGACGGTGCAGACGAGCGAGGGCGACCGCCTGGCGCGGCACGTCGCGCTCCTGTCGCTCGCGCGTGTGAGCGCCCGCGGCGGCAACGGCGAGCGCACCGACGCGGTCGAGACGACGCGCAAGCTCCTGCTCGCACGCCTCTCGAAGGGCGGCACCGCGGAGCGACCGTGGGCCGGGCTCGCGCTCGGACTGCTCGAGCGCGGAACCCTCGCCGGCGGCGACGAGCCCCACGAGGGCACGCGCCGTGCGCTGATGCACGCGCTCAGCGGGACGAAGGCCCCCTCCGAATCGGGCGCCTACAGCCTCGCGCTCGGCTTGATGAACGAGTCGCGCGCGATCGACGAGCTCATCCCGCGCACGACCAACGGCGACCAGAACGCACGCGGCTACGCGGCCGTCGCGCTCGGGCTGCTCGGCGCACGCAAGGCGGCCCCCACGCTCAAGTCGATCGTCGGCAGCGAGAACTACCGGCCCGGCCTCGTGCGCGAAGCGGCGATCGGGCTCGCGCTCATGGGCGACAAGGGCGCCGTGCCGACCCTCTTGGCTCGGCTCGAGAACACCAAGCAGATGCTCGAGCAGCTCGCCCTCGCCTCCGCGCTGGGCTTCATCGGCGACGCACGCTCGGTCGATCCGCTCGTCGCTCTTTTGCAGGACAAGCGCACTTCGGAGACGACGCGCGCGTTCTCGGCGGTGGCGCTGGGCGTCGTGTGCGACAAGGAGCGCTTCCCCTGGAACTCGAAGCTCGCGACGGACGTCGGCTGGTGGGAAGCGCCCGCGACGCTGCTTGATCCGAGCGCGGGGAAGGGCATCCTCGACTTGCTCTAGTGGTGTGATTCACTCTTGTGCGGCGTTTTGGTCGGCCCGTACCCGCCCGCTGCTGCGTTGCGCCTCCTCCGAGACTTGCAGCGAAGTCGCGTCGTCACTGCGCCTTGCAGCGAACGCGTACGCACCGACCAAAATGCCGCACAAGAGTGACTCACACCACTAGCCTCACGGCTCGAGAGCGAAGTCCCACAAGGCCAGCGTGCCGTCATCCAGCAGGACGGCGAGCCGGGCGTCGGAGACGGCCACGACCTGCTCGATCGGTGCCGCTTGCAGGATCGGAATGGGGGCTGAGCACGACGATCAGGAAGTGGCTCGCCTCCAGCCGCTGGACGAGGATCTCACCGAAGAAGTCGGGGCCCGCTCGACGGAAGACGGTGTCCACGAAACACGTCGGTGGATGCCGTTCCCGGAGAGCCCTTCCGGAAAACGGTAGCGGCTCAGACTCCAGCGCAGCCAGTGGGCCGCGACGGTCGCGTCGCGGCGGCGATACGAGATGAACGCGTCGATGCGACCAATGAGAGCACAACGCCGGCGCGGGCGCCCGCGTCAGCCAGCCGCTTTGGGCGTTGGCGCCTCGTCACGCGCGCTGCGTGACAGGAGCAGGAGTGCCAGCAGCGCGAACGCCACTGCGCCGAGCACGACGGTGCGGGCTCGCCCCACGGCCGCCCCGCGCCTGCCGCTCGCCACCTCGAGCTCTGCGGCGCGCGCGCGGAACTCGACGGCCTTCTTCTCGTAGAATTCGCGCGTCTCGGTCGCGAGGTTCGCCCCCGCCTCGGGCGTGACCAGCCCCGCGAGCCGCGCGGCGTACTCCGCCCCGAGCTGCGACCGGCCGAGATCGAGCGCGAGCAGCGCTCCGTAGTACGCGAGCCAAGCGTCGTCCGGCGCGATGGCGAGGCCTGCGGTCGCCTCATCCAGCGCGCTGCCGAGATCGCCCCCGAAGTAGTAGACGTTGAGGCGCGCGCGGTGCCGGGTCGCCTCGTCGGTGATCGCGGTGGAGCGCTCGAGAGCCTGCACGAAGCGCCTCTCGTCGCGCAGGCGGTCGATGTCGCCCACAACGTCCTGGGCAGGCGTCGCCGCGGCGAGGGACAGGAGCGCCCCGATCACCGGGTTGATCATGGGGCCGATCCTAGGGCCCCGCCGCGCCGCGCGCGCCCTTCGCGGATCGAGCGTCGCTGCAGGGCGTCGATCGGGTTGCGGTCGTCGGTCAACAGTTGCACGCCGTCTTCTGGCTCGAACCAGCGCCAGGCGCTCGCAAGCTCGAGCGGTGCGAGGCGGTCCGCGACCGGGCCCTCGAAGCTCCAACCCTCGTCCCCGGGCGCAGGTGGTTCGTCGTCGCGCCGCGCGATGAGGACGCAGTTGCGGGAGAACGGCACGCGCAGCGCCAGGACGCGCTGCTCGAACGCCGCGGAGAGCGTGCGCGCCACGGCCGCGACGACAGGATCGTCGAGCCCGAAGCCCGCCGCGTTCACGGTCACCCAGCCGCTCGGCGCGAGTGCGTCACGCAGCTCGCGGAAGAACTCGACCGTCGACAAGTGCGACGGGATCTCCATGTTGTTCGCGTAGCAGTCGAGCACGACCTGGTCGAACCCGCCCGCGCTCACGTGCAGCGCCGCGCGCGCGTCGAGGCCGCTGGCGACCGTGCGCGCGGGTGCACTGCGTTCGAGGTCGAAGTGCCGCTCCCCCACCGCGACGACCTCGGGGTCGATCTCGACGCCGACCGATTCCAGCGACGCTCCCGGGGGCAGGCTGCCCTCGACGACGCGCACCGCGGTGCCGGCGCCGAGACCGAGCACGAGCATGCGCCACGAATCGCCCGCGCCCGCCCAATGCGGCGGCAGCGCGAAGAGATTGTAGTAGTAAGACTCGTCGAGCAGCCCCGCCGCGGGGATCCAGACCGACTGGAACGAGTCGAAGCTCTCGTTGACCTGCAGCCAGCGCATGCCGTCCTCGCGCTCGACCACGCGCAGGGCTTGATAGGGAGACTGCAACTCCTCGACGAGGCGCATGTTCTCTCCCGGGCGCGGACTCGTGTAGCGCGAGAAGGCGATCGCGGCGATCACGGCGAGGCCGAGCGCCGTGCCAGGCACGGGCGACGTGCGCGTGCGCGCCAGGACGAACGTGCCCAAGAGCGCGAGAACGAGCGCCGCCACGATAAAGGTCATCTCGAGCCCAAGCCGCGGCACGAGAACGTGCGTCGTTCCGAACGTGCCGGCGATGCTGCCCAGTGTCGATGCGCACAACACGCGTCCGCCCGCGTCACCGGCGTGCCCGCCGCGCGTGCGCTGCAGCGCTTCGACCGCGAGCGGCCCGACGCATCCGAGCGCGAGGGCCGCCGGGAGGAACAGGAGCGTCGAAGCCGCGAGGCTCCCCCAAGCGAGCAGCGACGCCGCCTCTTCGAGTTTCACGCCCGCCGGCATGAACAGCTCCGCGATCGGTCGCGCGCCGTACGGCAGCCATCCCGTCGCGACGCCCGCGATCAGAAGCACGAGCCCCAGCGAGCCGAGCGGCCGCCCGCGCGTCGCGAGCCGGGCGCCGATCAGATAGCCGAGCGCGAGCGCGAGCAAGATGACGCCGATGACGTTCGTCCACACGCCTGTGCTCGCTCCGTACCAGGGCGCGATCAGGCGCACGGCCGCAAGCTCGACCGTCATCGTGCCCGCGCCCGCCAGCGCGACGACCAGGAGCAGGAGCGGATTGGCCAGCGAACCGCTCGAAAGCCGCGAGGGGCCGGAGCCCTGCCCCGACCCCTCGCAAATCTGCTCTGGGACGCCCGTCACTTCTCCTCGCCCTCGTCCTCCTCCTCGGCCAGCGGCTTGAGGTGGTAGGACTGCGCGGCGACGTAGACGCGTCCGCCGTCGATCGTGCCCTTGAACATGAGGTCCAGCACGGTGTTGAGGCTGCGCGGGATCTGGGCGGTCGACTCGACGCCGTTGGCGATGACGACGACCGGACGCGACAGGTCGACGATCGAGTCGTTGAAGTAGACGCGGGCCTCGGTGACGCCCTTGCCGGTGATCGTAATCGTGTTCGTGCCGCGGTCGACCTTGGCGTCGACGCGCACGTCTTCTCCGCCGACCGGCTGCACTTGGAGCCAAGCCGAGCGCGTCGGGAACGGCTTGCCCGGAACGAGGGTCACCTCGTCCGGGTACGCGTTGCGGGGGTTCGCCTGCATCCAGTTCCAGATGTCGGGCTCGAGCCCATCCGCGTCGACGGTGCAGTTGCCGTAGCCCGCCGCTTCGATCGCCTCGGAGAACTTGGTGACCATCCCACCGCCGCCGGCGAAGAAGGTCGGTATGTTGCGGAAGTTGATCGCCGAGGTCTCGGACGGATCGCCGGCCCTGCCGATGATGCCGGCGAAGCGGTCCGGGAAGAACTCACCGATCGCGAGCGCCGCGGCGACGCCCGCGCCACGCCCGCACAGGTACGTGCGGTCCGGATCGACGGCGTGTGTGTCGGACACGGCCTTGATCAGGACGACGACGCGCGCGATCCCGGCCTGTTCGGTCCAGGCCGAGCCCTTCCCGGGCATGCGCGGCGCGGCGATGATGCAGTTGTCCTTGATCTCGGCCGCCTGCCAGCGCTCGATGATGTGCTGCTCCGGATCGACCCCCGCATCGGGGATCGAGAGGATCAGCGAGTACGACTGCTTGGCGGAATACTTCGACGGCGTCCAGATCGCGTACTCGAGCGGATCCGACTCCGAGAAGAAGCCCTCCTCGTAGCGCACCTCGTTGATCTTGCCCTTCTTGGTCCGCGCCTTGGCGAACTTGCCGGACATCCACAGTGCGTGGCCGAGATCGCTCGGGAACGCGAGCAAGTCCTGCACGCGCGCCTTCTTGAGCTTCTTGCCGTTGATCGATTCGTACTGCTTGCGCACCTCGGCCTCGGCCTCGGTGATGCCCGAACGCTCGATGCGTGCCGTGAGGTACTCCCCGAGAGCCGACGCCAGCTTCTTGAGGTCGTTGTCCTTGAGTTCACGGTCCTGGACCGCCGACGCGCCCCACAACGTGCCTGCCACGAGGGACAGACCGAGGGTCGCGGTCAGGGTGCGGGCCAAGATACGGGTCCGTGTCGCTTTCATGCCTTTGCTCGTCTTACGGAAGAAGGTGTGGCGTTTGGAGCACGCCGCTCAGCGGTGATCCGCGGCCGGCAACTGAGCCATTCCCCAGCCGCGAAGCGCCCAGGGCGCGGCCGGCGCGGTGCCGGTCGGTCCTGGACCCAAGAGTGTACGAAATAGGCGCCGCGCACGATCCCGCTGGCCGCTCGCCAGGGCCCCGCGCGCGAGGATCTGGGTCGCGTCGGTGCCGCCGCGCGCCAGGGCGCTCCCGAGGTAGTCCAGCGCACGCTCGTCGAGCCCCGCCCCGGCCGCGCTGATCGCGCGCCGCTGCAGGACGTCCAGGGACTCGCGCGGGTCGCTGACCGCTCCGAGGCGCGCGGCCAGGACCGCGTCCGCCTCGTCGTAGCGCCCGGAGCGGCGTGCGATCCCCTCGACGCAGTACGCGCTCCAGGTTGCCTGGGCCTCGGCGTTCATCGCCCGCGCAATCACCGTCGCGGGCTCGGGGCGAAAAGCGGCCTCGTCCTCGAGGAACGCCGCGAAGGCCGCTCGCCTGCGCACGAGCCGTGCGTCGTCCGCGAGCCCTTCGGCGCCCGCCAGGACGTCCGCGAACGCGCGCGCTCGCACGGCGCCCGGAACGACGGCCCGCGCCGTGGGCCAAGCCTCGCCGGGCGCGAACGCCGCGGGTGCCCCGTCGGTCGACACGCGTCGCTCGGGCGCGAGGAGCGCGCCTCCGCTGGCTTGTGCAGGGCCGCTCGTGTAGGCGGTCAGCACGCGTGCCCGAAAGGCCTCGAGCGTGCCCTCGAATCCGCGCCGCGCCTTGATCTCGAGCCCGAGTGCCGCGAGGACGGTCTCGTCCGCCGCCTCGAGCCGCGCCCACGCGCCGGCCCAGAAGTCGTCCTGGGTCGGGTGCGCCGAGTCCGGCGGCGACTGGGTTTGGGCCGCCAGAGCGGAGAGGAGGAGCGGGAGGAGGAACATGAAGGGACGTTCAGAGTCTCTGGGCCGGTTTCGGTCCAGCAACCTAGCGCCCCTGGGCAGGCGGGACACACTCCCCCACAGTCATATTGCATGGCACCGCTTCCAACGTCCCCGGCGCTTGTCCTAAACTAAACCCTTTCCGCCCTCTAGGGCGAGGGAGTCGGGGCCGATGAGTCGCATTGGGACCCGCGATTCCAACCCGGATCCATCGAGCCCCGCCGCGATCAACCATCCATCGACGTCCACCGGGCTCGCGACCCGCTTGCCAAGCTTGAAGAAATCTCTGCTCGTCCTCGGCAGCACCGGGTCGATCGGCACCCAGACGTTGGAGCTGGTCCGAAGCGATCCGGAGCTGACCGTCAGCGGCCTCGCGGCCGGCCGCTCGTGGCGTCGTCTGCTCGAGCAGGTACGCGAGTTCCGCCCGCCCTACGTCGCGCTCAGCGACGAGGACACCGCCGAGGAGCTCCGCCCGCACCTGCCGCCGGCGACGCGCTTGTTCACAGGCTCGAACGCCGCCGAGGAGCTCGCCCGCGAAGCGACCTACGACGTGTGCGTGCACGGCATCGTCGGTAGCCGCGGGCTCAGACCGTCGATCGCCGTCTTGGAGCAGGGCCACACCTTGGCACTCGCCAACAAGGAGTCGCTCGTCATCGCGGGCGCGTACCTGATGGAGCTCGCCCGCGAGCGTGGCGCCGAGATCGTCCCGGTCGACTCCGAGCACTCCGCGATCTTCCAGTGCCTGCGCGGCGAGGACGTCGGCCGCGTGCGGCGCGTCCTGTTGACGGCCAGCGGAGGTCCGTTCCGTGAGGTCCCGCTCGAGGAGATGTCACACGCCACGCCCGAGCGCGCCCTGCGCCACCCCACCTGGGACATGGGCCCGCGAATCAGCATCGGCTCGGCGACCCTGATGAACAAGGCGCTCGAGGTGATCGAGCTCCACCACCTGTTCGGACTCGAGCGCGAGCGCATCGACGTCGTGATCCATCCGCAGTCGGTCGTGCACTCGATGGTCGAGTTCGTCGACGGCTCGGTGATCGCACAGATGGGCCCGCCCGACATGCGCGGGCCGATCCACTTCGCGTTGCACCACCCCGAGCGCAGGCCCGCGCGACTCACCGGCTTCGACTATTCGACGTTCCGCGAGCTCACCTTCGAGAAGCCCGACCTGCAGCGCTTCCCGACCCTCGAGCTCGGGTTCCGGTGCATCGAAGAGGGCTCCGACGCGGGCTGCGTGCTCAACGCTTCCGACGAGGTCGCGGTCGAGGCCTTCCTCGGGCGCGAGATCGCCTTCCAGCACATCCACACGGTCAACCGCGCGGTGCTCGACCGTCGTCCAGGCATGGATGGCGACGTCGAGTCTCTCCTGCGCGCCGACCGCATCGCCCGCGACCTGGCACGAGACGAGATCCGCCTCGTCGCAGCGCACTAGCCGAACTATTCATGAGCGCGCCCGAAATTTTCCGCATCCTGCAGGTCGCCTTCGGAATCGGCCTCGTGATCTTCGTACACGAGGGCGGACACTTCATCGCCGCGCGGTTGTGCAAGGTACGCGTCGAGGTCTTCAGCCTCGGCTTCGGCCCCAAGCTCATCGGGTGGCGGCGCGGCGACACGCTGTACCAGATCGCCGCGGTCCCGCTCGGCGGGTTCGTGCGCATGGCGGGCGAGATGCCCGACGAACGCGGCCGCGCGCCGCGCGCCGACGAGTTGGCCGCGAAGAGCGTCGGTCAGCGCTTCTTCATCTACTCGGGCGGCGTGATCATGAACGTGATCTTCGCGCTCGTGCTCTTTCCGATCATCCTCTCCTCGGGCGTGCCCTTTCTCGAGCCCGTGCTCGACGCGCCCACGAAGGGCACGCCGGCCTGGCACGCGAAGATCCCCGAGGGCACGCGCGTCGTGTCCGCCAACGGCAAGAACGTCTTCGACTTCTGGCACATTCCCCAGGAGGTTGCGGTCGGTGGCAAGGACCCGATCGAGCTCGAGGTCATGACGCCGGGCGCTACGTCGAGCCAGATGGTGACGTTGACACCGGAGTACTCCGACGACGTCGGCTTCTTCCGCGTCGGCGTGTCGGTCGGCTACGAGTCGAATCTGCGCGTCAAGCCTGGCGGCGTCGCCGAGCAGGCTGGCGTGCAGGAGGGCGACATCCTCGTCAGCGTCGCCGACATGCCCCAGTCGCTGTCGGTCGTCCAGCAGTGGTCGCGCGCCGCAACCGGACGCGAGCCGGTGACGGTACGCATCCTGCGCGACGGCGAGCCGCTCGAGCTGACGGTCACGCCGGAGATCGCCACGGACAAGCGTGCGGTGTACGGCTTCCAGCCCTTCCGCAACATCGTCCACGACCTCCGCGACGGGCCCGCCACGCGCGACTACGGCCTCGAGGTCGGCGACCGCGTAATCAGCGTCAACGGGCAGCCGATCCAGGACGCGATCGACTTCCTCCCTGCCCTCCTCGCCCAGGACGGCAACCCGCGGATCGAGGTCGTGCGCGGGAACGAGACGGTCGAGCTCACCGGCCCCGCGCTCGACGAGACCACAGCGGTCGATCTCGACTTCGACGTCTTCCTGAGCATCGACAAGGACCGCGCGCAGATCGGCGTCCAGCCCGATGGAGCCGCGGCCGCCGCTGGCGTGCGCGACGGCGATCGCGTCCTGCGCGTCGACGACGAGCTGGTGACCGGCTGGCAGTCGCTCTACAACATCGCGCGCAGCCGCGCCGACCGCGGCCGCGAAGTGACGTTGACGGTCGTGCGCGGCGGCGACGGCGCGGACGACGAGTCGGCGACGCTGACGTTCACGATGGCGCCGCAGCCCGCGACGTACGCCGACTTCGGCTTCGGCCTGCCGCGGCGCCTGTACGAGTACCAGACGCACGGCTTCCTGCCCTCGATCCAAGCGGGCATGACGTCGTCTTGGCGCTTCCTGAACGACGCCTGGCTCACGCTCAAGAAGATGCTGACGGCCGAGGTCAGCCCGAAGAACCTCGGCGGGATCATCACGATCAGCAAGGTGTCCTACGACTGGTCGTCGCAGGGCTGGGAGAAGCTCTTCTTCTTCCTGTGCCTGCTGAGCGTCAACCTCGCCTTCCTGAACGTGCTGCCGATTCCACTACTCGACGGCGGGCACCTGCTCTTCTGCATCGTCGAGGCGATCAAGGGGTCGCCGGTTTCGGAGAAGACGCTGGGCTACAGCCAGGTCGTCGGCCTTGTGCTGATCCTGTCGCTCATGGTGTACGTGACGTACAACGACGTCGTGCGCCTGTTCTGATGCCGGTCTTCTGATGCCGGTCTTCTGATGCTGGCGGTCGGCCGCCTTCTGCGCATCTCGCTCTTTCCCTCGGCCGTCGCGGACGTGTCGGCGGGAATCGTGCTCGGCAGCGGTGGCGCGTGGCTCGCGGGCGCGGACGGCGCGCTCCTGATCCTGGCCTCGCTGGGCGTGTACCACGGCGGCATGGCGCTCAACGACTGGGCCGACCGCGAAAGTGACGCGCGCACGCGACCCGAGCGGCCGATTCCGTCCGGCGCCGTGCCCGCCGGCGCAGCGCTGGCCCTCGCGTTGGGCCTCCTGGCCGGCGGCGTCCTGGCGGCGCTCGCGGTCACGCCCCGCGCGGGCGCCTGGATGGCGGGCGTCGCGACCTGCGCAGCACTCTACGACCTGGCCGGCCGTGGCGCTTGGCGCGGACCGCTCTTGCTCGGAGCCTGTCGCGCCGGCAATTTCGCCCTCGGATTGCTCACCCCCGCCTGGATCGCGGGCGCGGCCCTGCCCGAGAGCGAGGCGCTCTTGGCTGTGCCGCTGCTCTACGGCACCTACGTCTTCGCGATCTCGCGGCTCGGCCGCCTGGAGGACGACGAGGACCCGCGGCCGCTCGGGCGCCGCCCACAGCGCGCGCTGGCGAGCGCGACGTTCGCGCTCGCCGCCGTCCCACTCGTCGCGCTGTTCGCGGGTGCGCAAGGGCGTTGGCTCGGAGCTGGTGCGGCGGCGGCGGTCGCGTGGGCGGGCGCGTTCGGACTCGCGCAGCTCGCGCTGAGGAGCGAATGGGAGCGTGCCGAGGTCGGTCGCGCGATGGGCGCCGCGCTGCGCCGGCTGCTCGTGTTCACCGCGGCCGCGACGCTGCTCGCACTCGGCGGCGCGGACGGCACCTGGCAATGGCTACCGCTCGTCGCCGCGGCGGCGATCCTCGCGGGCTACCCCATCTCGTTCTGGTTGCGCCGCGTCTTCCCGCCGTCCTGAAGGACGCGCGCGAGCCACGCCCGCGCACCGTCCGCATCGCCGAACGCCCCGTCGATCTGCGCGTCTTCCGCTTCGCGCAAGAGCTCGCCGAAGCGCGGGCCCGGCTCGAGCCCGGCGCGCGCGAGATCGGCGGCCGAGATCCAGGGCGCGGGACGCAGCTCGCTCTCGGTCAAGGACTCGAACCAGGCGCGCAGCGCGTCGAGGCCGCTGGTGTCGCTCGAGCGCGCCCGACGCCAAGCGGCCTCGAGCGTGAACGCGTCCGGCGTCGCGGCATCGCGCAAGGCACGGACGCGACGCGAGCGTGCACAGCCGGGGTCCTCGAGCTCGGCCAACGCGGCACGCAGCCGCCACAGCGCGACGACCTCCGTGCGCCGCTTGCGCGAGGAACGCAGGAGCTCGACGAGAGCCGCGCCCGCTTCGACGTGCTCGTCACTGCGAGGATCGAGCGGTCCGACCTCGAGCAGTGTCGCCAGACCGATCCGTGCGCCGCAGGGATCGGGCAGCGCGTCGAAGACGGCACGCCGCAACGCCTGGACCTCGTCCCAGTCGCGGCTGCCAGCCGCCCGGGCACGCCACTCGGGAAGCGCGCTCTCCAGGATCCCGCAATCGAAGAGCGTGCCGATCGCCGCCGGCACTCCGGGCGCGCCGAAGATGCGCTCGAGCTCCCCCAGCACGCGTTCCGCGCTCACGCCCGACAGCGCCGGCAGCGCGGCCCGCGCCGCGTCGTGCAGCCCGGGCGCCGGAGCGAGCCCCAGCGCGCCCTGGAAGCGCGCCATGCGTAGGAGCCGCAGACCGTCCTCGGCGAATCGCGCGCCGGGTTCGCCGACGGTGCGCAGGAGGCCGGCGCGCAGGTCGGCCAGGCCGCCGGTCGGGTCGGCGAGCTCGTCGGTCAGGGGATCGAGGAACAGCGCGTTGCAGGTGAAGTCCCGCCGCCGGGCGTCCTCCTCGATCGAATCGGTGTATTCGACCTCGTCCGGCCGGCGCGCGTCGCTGTGCCCACGCTCGCGGCGCAGGGTCGCGAGCTCGATATCGATCCCCGCGCAGCGCACGACGACGATTCCGAAGGCGCGCCCGACGCCGACCGATGACTCGAAAACCGCCTCGGCCTCGTCCGGGGTGGCCGCGGACACCAGGTCGATGTCCTTGACCCGGCGTCCGAGCGCCAAATCGCGCACGGCGCCGCCGACGATCCAGGCCCGGAATCCCGCCGCGGCCAGGCGCTGCGCCCCCTCCATCGCCGCAGCCGCGAAGGGCGCCGGGAGGGCGCCGGCCTCAGGTGTCCTTGTTTCTGGGAAGCTCATCCCTGGGGCCCGCCTGCATGGTTGAAGCGTAGCAAACGGACAGGCAGACTCCTTCCATGACACCGGTGAGCTCGGCCGAAGCCTCCCCCGCCGTCGCGACGACGGCACCCGTGCGCGAGGCGTCGGGCTCGCTCGTATGGCGCGCGACCGGGCTGAGCCCGAACACGCTGATCATGCTGTTCGCGGTCGTGCTCGTCGTCTGCATCGTCTCGCTCCCGCGCCTCGACGCGTACGCGCTCGCCAGCAATCAGCGCGACGCGCGATCGACGCTCGGACTGTTCATCGAACGCCTGCTCGCCGCCGGCGCCACGGATCCGGCGCCGCCCGGCCTCGTGGCGGCGATCGACAAGAGCGAATGGCTGCGGCACCGCCTGCGCGACGCGCGGCCCACCGACCAGCCCGGCGTCGTCCTGCACCACGGCTACTACTTCGCGCTCGCGCGCTCCACGCGCGGCGTCCCGACCGTGTACGCGTGGCCCCGCAACCAGGGACGCACCGGGTACGAGGTGTACGCGTGCGGCGCGGACGGCGAGATCCTCGTTCAAGAGCGGCCGCGCGCGGAGTGGAGCGGATTGTTCGACCCGCGCGAGCTGGAGCGAGTCACCCCGACGGCCGAGACCGGATGGGTCGCGCTCTCCGCGGAGTAGCCCGAACCGAGCAACCGAGCGGGACCGGCGGGGTAGCCCCGGACGATGAGATGGCTCAGCATCGCATTCGTCCTCTGCGGGCTCCTGAATACCTGGAGCTCGATCCCGCCCGCGCCGTACGAGCACCTGCTCGCCGAGTGCCGCCGTCAGGGTGTACGGGTGAGGGGGCACGTCCCCTCGCGCGTGGGCCTACGGGGAGTGCTCGCGTCCGGGCAGGGTTCGCTCGCGCACGTCGAGGAAGAGAAGCCCGTCGTGATCAACACGCCGATCACCTACGCGATGATCGCCGCACGCATGGCGCGACCCGAGAACCGCTACCTCGACCCGATGCTGCTCGAGCTCTGGGGCTCTGGGGCTCTGGGGCTCTGGGGCTCGGACCAGGACGACTGGCGCAAGACGGCGGCCCCTGGCGCGGGCGAAGCGAGCTTTCTCGTCGCGGCGTACCAACACGCCGCGGCGGGGCGGCTCGACGATGCGGCGCGCGTAGCCGAGGCGTCCGCACGCTTGCATGCGGAGTCCTACCGCTCGCCGTACTTCGTCGCCGGCTTGCTGGAGATGGCCGGCAAGGAGGCCGAGGCGCAAAAACACCTCGAGCGCGTCGAGGAGCTGCTGCCGCGCCATCCCTTGTCGAGGTGGCGCTGAACGATCAGCGGAACGCGTCCGCGCGCGCCGCCTCGAGCGTCGCGAGCAGCTCCGGCATCGCCCGCGGCCGGATGTACTCGATCAGCGCGTCGTAGCTGCGCAGCGGCCCGTCCGTCGCCCAGCGGCCGCCGGTCAGGGGCGCCGGCCATACGGCTTCCGGCCGCGCGTCGCGCAGGGTGCGAGCGTCCGCGAGGATCGCGTCCGCGTCGAGCTCCCCGACGTACAGGGAAGAGAGATTGCCGTCCGCGTCCAGCAACAGGCCCAAGGGGAGTGGCTGGTCGTGGAACGCGCCGAGCACCTCCAGCAGGAACACCTCGAGGATCTGGCGCGTCTCGCGGTCCGCGCGGCCGCCGCCGAGCGTGAAGCCCAGGCTCTGCGTCAGGGCGCGGACGTAGGGCTCGTCGCGCACGCTGTCGAGCGCGAGCGGCAGGACGTCGAGTCGCGCCTCATCGAGCGCCTCGCCGCGCGCGGCGAGGCCGCGCACCCCCTCCTCGCCGCCTTCGCTCCAACTCCCCCAAAGGGCGACGAGCAGCGCACGATCGGTGACCTCCCCCACGACGGCCGGCCCGCCGTCGAAACGCGGCAGCGGCAAGCCGGCGAGCGGCAACCGCGCGAGGAGCGGCACGCGCGTCCGCCTCTCGGGCGCTCCGGCAGCGGCGGTCGCTGGCTCCGCCGCCAGCGGCTTGCGCCGCGAAGCGCGCTCGGGCGCCTCGCCGCGGCGCACGCGATAGAGAGCACCCGGCGCGACGCCCGTCAGCTCCTCTATCTCACCGGTAGGCCAGTGCACGCGTACCGCTTCGAGTGCCCGCGCGGCCCCGATGCCGAAGTGCAATCGCCTGGAGGAACCACCGAGGTAGCCCTCTCCCGCGTACACGCGTCGGCGCTGCGGTGCCGACTCGCCGGCGACCTCCACCTCGACCAGGGCGCCGACCGCTTCGCTGTTCGCGCCGGGCTGGGAGAGCTCGAACGCGGCCCATGCGCCGCTGTCCGCGTGCTGGTTGTGCAGGAAGCGCAGCGCGGGCGCCGTGCGGTTCTTGACCCAGACGTCCAGCCGCCCGTCGCCGTCCCAGTCGACGACGCACGCCGTGCGTCCGTCGTCGAGGGCGCCGAGCCCCGTCACGAGCGTCGCTTCCGCGAAGAGCCCCCCGCCGAGGTTCCAGTAGCTGTATCCGCGCTCGTTGCCGCTCCACGACAGCCCCTCTCCCTGGGACATCTCCGTGATCGCGATCCACGCGTTCTTGTAGGCGTCGTCCGCCGGAGGGGCGAGCGGTGACGCGTGCACGACGACGCGCCAGAAGAAGCTCGCGAGGTCCGCGTCGATCGTGCCCGTCAAGAACCCGTTCGGCACGAACAGGTCCGCCAGACCGTCGGCGTCGAAGTCGGTGAAGACCGCGCCCCAGGTCCAGCCACCGTGCCCGACGCGCGCCTCGGCGCTGCGTCGTTCGAAGCGGCCGGTCCCGTCGTTCAGAAGGAGGCTGTTGCCGCGGGCGTGCTCGGCGTACTTGGCGCGCATCTGCGGTGGCTGCGCCGAGAGGAACTTGGGCTGCGACGTCACGCGCCGGCCGGCGGCGCTGAACATGTTGCTGACGTACAGATCGACGTCCCCGTCGCGGTCGACGTCGGCGCACGCGACGCCCATCCCCGCCGCCATGTCGACCGCTCCCGATTCCAGCGCCACGTCGGTGAACTTGCCGCCGCCATCGTTGCGGTAGAGGTTGTTGCGACCGAAGTCGTTCGTGACGTAGAGGTCGAGGTCCCCGTCCTCGTCCAGGTCTTCCCACACCGACGCGAGGCTGAAGCGGCCGTTGCCTGCGTCGAGACCGGCCGCGATCGTGTCCTCCTCGAACGTCCGCTCTCCGGCGTTGCGCCAGAAGTAGTTGACGCCGCCGTTCTGGGCGTCGTGGTACGGCACGGGAACACCACCGCCGTAGTGCCCGCGGAAGTAGCGCGTGTCGTACAGATCGAGGTCTCCGTCACCGTCCGCGTCCGCGGCGCTGATCGAGTAGACCTTCTCGCCCTTCGACTTGGTGAGGACCGTCCGTTCGCCGAACGTGCCGTCCCCCGCGTTCCACGCGATGAGGATGCGCTTGTCGACCGCGAGCACGAGCTCTCGCGCACCGTCGCCATCGAGGTCGACGATCAGCACGCCCGCAGTTTCGTCGATCAAGTCGACCCCTGCGCGCGGCGCGATGTCCTCGGTCGTGCCGTCCGCGCGCTGGCGCAACAACGCATTGGGAAAGCCTGCGGGACGCGCGACGTAGAGGTCCTCGCGGCCGTCGCCATCGAGGTCGCCGACACCCATCCCGTTCATTCCCAAGGCGATGGTCGAGCCCGGTGTCAGCCGGTCGTGGCGGCCCTTCAGCTCGAGCGCGCCCGGGTGCGCGAGGTCGCCTGCCGCGACGGCCGCCAGGCGATCGGTGAACGGCACGGCGTCGAGCTCGACGCGCTCGTACGCCAGCGGTTCGATACGCACGATACGCGGCCCCGCCGCCTGGACCTCCCAGGCCGTGGCGAGCAGCAGGTTGAGCTGCACGGCGCCGGCGCCGCGCTTGCCGCCCAGCCGCACGTGCACGCGGCACTCGAAGCGCGCCTTGGACTTGCGTTCGATCTCGGTCACGGCGACGTCCGCGAGGGGTGCGTCCACCCCGTCCAACGGAGCGACGAGCGCCAGCAGGTGACTCGCGGCCGCCGCCCTGTCGACGCTCTCGTCGGCGAATCCCGTCGCGCGCACGACGCGGGCCCCGAGCCCCTCGCGCAGCACCTCGGTCGCGTTGGGCACGAACCCGCGCGGGGCCTCGAAGTCGTCCGCGAGCTTGGCGAGCAAAGGAGCGGGGTCGCCGCCGACGAGCGCGATGCCGCCCGCACGCCAGGTCCGCTCGTCGAGCGCCGCCAGGATCTCGGTGTCCCAGCGATCCTCGGCGTAGCTCGCCTTGAAGCGCTGCTTGAACCCATCGAACCCCTCGGGCGCCGGCCGGCGGTCGTTGAAGACGCGCTCGGGTGCCACCGGGCGCGCCGCCGAGTCGGGCACGGGGCCCCCGGCGTTCACCGCGGGCCGCGCGGGAGGCTCGGTCGTTCCCTCCGCCGCGTTCGTGCCGTCGCCGCAGGCAGCGCACGCGAGCAGGGCGAGTGCGCACGACAGTTCGATGCCCCTCATGCGCGCAGCGTAGTCAGCGCAATCGCGTAGGTCGAGTGCCGTTCCTGCACCGTCGCGCCGACTCTAGGGGTGTGATGCAGACATTCGCAGTCGTATCCCGGCCCGCATGCACGCGCCACGGCGTTGCGGCTCCTGCGACCAATCCCAGTATCACCGTATTGGCAGCGAAGTTGCGTCGTCGCCGCGCCTCGTGGCACGCACACGCGAAC
>JAAELL010000163.1 GCA_024226735.1 bacterium
CATTTTGGTCGGCCCGTACCCGCCCGCTGCTGCGTTGCGCCTCCTCCGAGACTTGCAGCGAAGTCGCGTCGTCGCTGTGCCTTGCAGCGAACGCGTACGCACCGACCAAAATGCCGCACAAGAGTGACTCACACCACTAGCGCCAAGCCCAGGTAGAGCGGCATGAAGCTCGTCAGCACCGTCACCGGCGGCAACAGATCCCCCGTCGTTGGATGGAGCACGAGCCAACCGAGTCCACAACAGGCGTAGGCCGTCGCTGCTCGGTCGATCCACCGTGCCGCGCGAGTCCGCGCGCTCGTTCTCCGTCCGGCCACGTGTCTCAGCATACGGACGCGGCGCGCCGAAGGCTGCGGGCATGGGCGCGTCCGAGTTCCAGTCGGGCCGGTAGGCTCGACTTTGGGGCCGGGGTCGGAACTACCGCCTGTAGCACTGTTCTTACGCCTCAGTCGCTACGATTCGGCGCTACGACCCGGCTTTCCCCGGATCGGAATCGAATCCCTCCAAGCACGACACCATGTTCCGCCTGCTCCTGCCCGCGTTCTTGTTCTTCGGCTTCGTCCTCCCAGCTCTCGCGCAGAACCGGCCGAGCGGGGTCATGCTGCGCTACCCCGACGTCAGCGCCGACCAAATCGTCTTCCGCTACGACGGCGATCTGTGGCTCGTGCCCAAGACCGGCGGCGACGCGCGACGCTTGACGTCTTCGGGAGGCAACGAGGACTTCCCCAAGTTCAGCCCCGACGGCAAGAGCGTCGCGTTCGTCGCCTCCTACGACGGCGGGCGTGACCTCTACGTGCTGGCGACGGACGGTGGCGTACCCGAGCGCGTCACCTACCACCCGCAGTCGGAGCGGCTGTCGGACTGGCATCCGAGCGGGGACCAGCTCTTGTACTGGTCGAGCGAGATCTCGGGCATCGCGCGCGCGCCGAAGGTGTTCCTGGTCGAGACGAGCGGAGCGCAGCCGAGCCCGTTGCCGATGGCCTACGGGACGTTCGGTGCGATCGACGGCTCGGGCAAGTGGATCGCCTACACGCCGACGAGCCGCGAATTCAGCACGTGGCGGCGGTACCGCGGCGGCACCGCGCAGGACGTGTGGCTCTTCAACCTCGAGACGAACGAGTCGCGGCGGCTGACGGACGATCCGGGTACGGACTCGATGCCGATGTGGCACGGACGCGAGGTCGTGTTCTTGTCCGATCGCGGCGCGCAGGGGATCATGAACCTCTACGCGCACGACCTCGATTCGGACGACGTGCGCGCACTGACCACGTTCACCGAATCGGGCGTGCGGTTCCCGTCCATGGGGCCCGACGACGTCGTCTTCGAGGCGATGGGCGAGCTGCACCGCTACGAGTTCGCGACTGGCAAGGTCGTGCCGGTCGAAGTGACGATCCCGGTCGATCGGCCGCGCCTGCGGCCCAGGCACCGCTCGCTCGCGGGCGGCGTCGGCGGACACGGGATCTCGCCGAGCGCCAAGCGCGTCGTCGTCGAGGCGCGTGGCGAGGTGTTCACCGTTCCGGTCGAGGACGGGGCGGCGCGCAACCTGACGCACTCGGACGGCGTCGCCGAGCGCTACCCGTCGTGGAGCCCGGACGGCAAGTGGATCGCGTACTGGTCCGATCGCTCGGGCGAGTACGAGCTGTGCCTGCGGCGCTCCGATGGCAAGCCGTTCGAGGGTGCCGACGAGCACGGCGAGAAACGCATCACGACGCTCGGCCCCGGATGGAAGTACGGGGCGAGCTGGGCGCCGGACTCCGAGAAGCTCGTCTTCGGCCTCCAGAGCGGCGAGCTGTTCCTCTACGACCTCGGCACCAAGGAGCAGATCCTCATCGACACGAACCCGACCTACGGACCACTCGGCGTCCAATGGTCGCACGATGCGGCGTGGATCGCGTGGAGCCGTGAGCACTCGGAGAGCCACCTGGGTGCGATTCAGCTCTACGACGTGGTGGCGCGCGCGCACCACGAGGTCACCTCGGGCATGTTCAACGACTCGCAGCCGACGTTTGACGCGGGCGGGGATTGGCTCTTCTACGCGTCTTCGCGCACGTTCCGGCCGACCTATTCGGATTTCGACACGACCTGGATCTACACGGGGTCGACGGGAGTCGTCGCCGTCCCGCTGCGCGCGGACGTCGAGAGCCCGTGGGCTCCGAAGAACGACGAGGAGCCGATCGCCGACGACGAGGAGAAGGGCGGAGACGTAGAGAAGGACGAGAAGGAGAAGGACGAAAAGGAGGGCGACAAGAAAGAGGCCGACAAGAAAGAGGCCGAGGAGCCGGCTCCGATCACCATCGACCTCGACGGCTTCGAGTCGCGGGCCATCGTCCTCCCGATCGAGCCCGGGCGCATCGCCGGGTTGACCGGCCTCGATGGCCAGCTCCTGTACGGCCGCATTCCCACGCGCCCGCGCGGTGGTCGTGGCGGTGGCGGTGACGGCGGCGCGACGCTGCACCTGTACGACGTCGCCAAGCAGAAGGATCACGAGGTGCTCTCCGGCGTGCGCGGATGGGACCTCGCGGCGGGGGGCAAGAAGCTCCTGGTCCTCACGCGTGGTGGCGCCGCGGTCATCGAGCCGAAGCCTGGCCAGAAGGCGGAGGATACGATCGATTTCGCCGGCGTCGCCGGCACGTTCGATCCGCACGTCGAATGGCGGCAGATACTGAACGACGTGTACCGCATCTACCGCGACTGGTTCTACGACCCCAACCTACACGGCGTCGACTGGAAGGCCGTGCGCGACCGCGCGCTGGCGGCGCTCGACAGCGCGACCTCGCGCGAGGACGTGACGTTCCTCGTCGGCGAGATGATCGCCGAGCTCAACGTTGGGCACGCCTACAACGCCTCCGGACCCGAGGGCAGCCGTCCGACGCCGGCGGGTCCGTCCGTCGGCCTGCTCGGATGCGACTGGGAGGCGACGGACGGTGGCTACCGCGTCGCGCGCATCCTCGGCGCGGACTACGACGCGGACGCGCGCTCGCCGCTCGCCGTGCACGGCGTCGACGCCGCGGTCGGCGACTACCTGCTCGCGGTGAACGGCGTGCCGGTCGAGGCCGGCCGTTCCATCTACGCTGCGTTCGCGGGAACGGCGGGCCGCGCGACGGTCGTGACGCTGAACGCGTCGCCCGGGCGCGACGGGAACGAGCGCGACGTGACCGTCGAACCGCTCGGCAGCGAGCGTTCCCTGCGCTACCGCGACTGGGTGGCGGGGTGCCGCGCGCGCGCCCTTGAGGTCTCCGGTGGCCGCGTCGGCTACGTCCACGTCCCGAGCACCGGGATCGACGGGCAGAACGAGCTCGTCCGCCAGTTCATGGGGCAGCGCCACAAGGATGCCTTGATCATCGACGAGCGCTGGAACTCGGGTGGCCAGATCCCGACGCGGTTCATCGAGCTCCTCGACCGTCCGACGACCAACTTCTGGGCGACCCGCTCGGGTCGCGACTGGGAGTGGCCGCCGGTGGGGCACCGCGGGCCCAAGGCGATGTTGATCAACCACGCGGCGGGCTCGGGCGGCGACGCCTTCCCCTATTACTTCCGCCAGTCCGGGCTCGGGAAGCTCATCGGCACGCGGACCTGGGGAGGGCTCGTCGGCCTCTCGGGTCAGCCGCCGCTGATCGACGGGGCCTCGCCGACGGTGCCGACGTTCGCGTTCTACGAGAAAGACGGCACGTGGGGCGTCGAAGGCCACGGCGTCGCGCCCGACATCGAGGTCCTCGACGATCCGGCCAAGATGTGCCACGGCGAGGACCCGCAGCTCGAGACCGCCATCGCCCATCTCTTGGCCGAGCTCGAGTCGTGGCAGCCGCCGGGCAATGGGCGTCCGGATTGGCCCGATCGCAGCGGCGCCGGACTGCCCGAGCGCGACAAATAGACCCCGGCGCGTCGATCCGGCGTGAATGGGCCGGCAGCCGGGGCGTAGCAGTTTCCGGCTCGCGCGAAAAGCGCCTTCTCCCGCGCTGAATCGGCGCTGAATCGGCGCTGAATCGGCGCTGGGGGGAGCGCGATCGGGCGCAAGGATTGACAGGGATTCCCGATAGCTGGATCCTGCGCGTCGACGGTATGCACTCAAGACACCACGATCCTCCCTCGGGCCACGCGCCGCGTGGGGAGTCCGACGAACGAAAGGAAGCGCTGGAATGATCCTCGGCAAGTTGTGGAAGGCGATTCGGGCGCAGTTCAACAAGGTCGCCAATTACTTCTGGGAAGCCGATCCGATCGCCCAGATGCGCTACGAGTACGACCTGGCGGTCGAGCAGCTCAAGGAAGGCCGTGAGGGGCTCGAGATCTACCGCGGGCTGGTCGAGCGCGTGACGCGCCAGACCAACGCGAACTGTCGCCACGTCGAGGAGCTGCAGGCGAAGGCCAAGGCCTACCTGACCGCCGGCGACCGCGATACGGCGGCGAAGTTCGCGCTCGAGCTGCAGAAGGCCAAGCGCGAGCTGGCCGAGAACGAAGAGCAGCTCGCGATGCACGACAAGGCGTACGAGAACAACCTCGAGAAGATCAAGCACGCCAACCACAAGCTGGCGGAGGTGCGCGAGCGCATCCGCCAGTACGACGCCGAGCTCAAGATGAGCGAGGCGGAGGCGGAGGTCGCCAAGCTCGCGGAGACTTTCGATTTCAACGTCACGACCGACTTCGGTCAGATCGAGAACGTCATTCAGGACCGCATCGACGCGAACCGCGGCAAGGCGCGCGTCTCGGCCGATCTGTCCGAGCGTGGCCTCGCCGACGTTCGCGCCGAGAAGGCGATGGAAGCTACCCTCGCCGAGCAGGCGCTCGCCGACCTCGAGGTCGAGCTCGGCCTGCGCACGCCAGACACGACGTCGGTGGGCGAGGCCTCCAAGGAGCTCGGCCCGGCCGAGACCGAGTAGGACCCGCACTGACCATGGGCCGGGCCGCGACGCGGCCCGACCAGGCATCCCCAGCCGAATCCGCAAGACAGGAACGAGAGCAAAGGAATCGTCATGGCCAACAAGCCGAAACCGGGCTTCTACATCGCGGTCGCCATCGTGTGCATCGCGCTCGGCGCATTCGCGCTGAACCGCTTCAAGGACAGCGGCGAAGGCGGCGAGGGCGGCGGGACCTTCTCCAATGAGGAGATCAAGGAGCTGCAGGCCAGCGCCGAGGACGCCGACGTGTCCGGGATCACGACCGTCAAGGAGTACGAGTACGTCGCATCCCAGAAGCTTCCCGACGTCCAGGGCGTCTCGAACTACAGCGAGCTCGACGAAGCCCGCACCGTCCGCTTCGCGATCAACGTCTGGGCTGGCTGGGGACCGATCATCTTCGCCAACGACGGGTTCGCTGCCAAGAAGCAGTGGACGACGCCCAGCGGGGAGCCGTTCCAGGTCGAGCTCGTCTTGATCGACGACCCGGTCGCGATGCGTGACTCCTACGCCGCGGGCGAGGTGCACATCGGCTGGGCGACGCTCGACATGGTGCCTCTCTTCATCGAGGCGCTGCGCAAGGACTCGCGCGTCATGCCGCGCATCTTCCAGCAGGTCGACTGGTCGAACGGCGGTGACGGCATCGTCGTCCGCGAGGCTGTCAAGACGATGTCCGACCTGCGCGGCAAGACGATCGTCCTGGCCCAGAACTCGCCCTCGCACTATTTCGTGCTGAATGCGTTGATCAACTCCGGCGTCCAGCCGTCCGAGGTTCAGTTCAAGTTCACGCAAGACGCCTTCCAGGCGGCGGCGGCGTTCAACACCGACAAGTCGATCGCCGGCTGCGTCAGCTGGGCGCCGGACATCTACAACCTGTCCGAGGTGACCGGGAACCGGCTGCTCGTGACGTCCGCGACGGCGAACCGGCTGATCGCCGACGTCTGGTTCGCGCGCGCCGACTTCGCCAAGGACCACCCCGACATCGTCGAAGGGCTCGTGCGCGGCATCTTCGACGCGATGGAGGAGTTGAAGGTTCAGGAGAACAAGGTCGCGGTCTCGAAGCAGATGGCCGACGGCTACGCGATCCCGGCCAGCGAGACGCTGGCGATGCTGGCCGACGCGCACTCGACCAACTACGCCGAGAACCGCGAGTTCTTCCTCAACCAGAACAACCCGACCAACTTCGAGCGGACCTGGAACAACGCGTACTTCCTGTACAAGCGCATCCGGCAGGTGTCGTCGAAGACGCCGTTCGACCAGGTGATGGACTTCAGCGTCATCAAGAAGCTGGCGAGCGAGCCCAAGTACGCGAACCAGAAGGTCGAGTACGGCTTTCAGTTCGCGCCGAGCTCGGCCAGCTCGATCCAGGCCGAGAACGACGAGATCCTGACCAAGACCGTCGTGATCCACTTCTTCCCCAACAGCTGGGACCTGGAGAAGATGGTGACCAAGACGGACGGCGGCGAGACGCGTGAGGAGTTCTACGATCCGAACTGGAAGGCGGTCGTCGATGAGGTCGGCCAGCTCGCGGGCCAGTACGGAGCAGCGAATATCGTGATCGAGGGCCACACCGACTCGTCGATGAAGGGGCGCGTCACGCCGAGCCTGGTGAAGGAGCTGTCCTCGAACCGCGCGAACGCGGTGAAGCAGGCGCTGCTCGCGGCATTCCCGGATCTACCGCCCAACCAGTTCGCGTCGACCGGGCGCGGTTGGGACCGCCCCGCCGATCCCGAGGACCCGGAGAACCACGCCAAGAACCGGCGCGTGGAGATCAAGGTCTACCCGGCCGAAGGCACGGGCGACTGAGCGGCGAGTCGTGGGAGCTGCCTCTTCCGACCTGACCGAGCTGCGCGTGCAGCCGGGCCGCCCCATGCGCATGGCGCTGGGGCTCGCGTTCGTCTTGATTGCGATCGGCGTATGGTGGGTGCTCACGCGCGGCGCGACCGCGGAGGAGCGGATCATCTCGCCGGTCTTGCTGCCCAGCCCGGCCGAAGTGGTCCTGAGCGTCAAGAGCCTCGTCCAACGCGACCTGCACCTCTCGATCGCGGCGACGTTGCGCCGCGTGCTGATGGGGTTCGCGCTCGCGATCGCCGTCGGGGTGCCGCTCGGCGTTCTCGCGGGCTCGTGGCGGGGGATCGACTCGTTCCTGTTCCCGCTCAGCGTGTTCGGGCGCAACATCCCGATCGCGGCGCTGATTCCGCTCAGCGTGCTGTGGTTCGGGACGGGCGAGAGCCAGAAGTCGATGTTCATCTTCATCGCGACGGTGCCGTTCGTCTTCGGCAACGCCGTGCAGGCGGTCGTCGACGTGCCGGATCGCTACGTGGAGACGGCGCGCACGCTCGGGGCGTCCAGGTTCCAGACGATCATGAAGGTGCTCGTGCCCTTGAGCATGCCGGCGATCTTCGATGGGCTGCGGATCTTGTTCGGTCTCGCCTTCGGCTACATCATGCTGGCGGAAGTCATCGACGCGGGGCACGGCCTGGGTCACCTGATCAACATGAGCCAGCGCAGGGGCCTCAACGAGCACATCTACCTCATCCTGATCATGATTGGGTTCCTCGCCTACGGCATCGACCGGGTGCTGTTCTGGTTCCAGAAGGGCCTCTTTCCCTACCGGTTCCGCGAGGGGCACTGAGCGATGACGGACACGGAGCCGAAGACGGCTGACGAGCACCGAGAGGACGGCGCCCCGCAAGAGGCCGCTGACGCGCCGGTCGTGCCGAGTGCGACGACCGACCCGCCGCCGGTCGTCGAGTTCAAGGGCGTCACCAAGACGTACTCCGCTGGCAAGAAGAACGCCTTCACCGCCATTCGCGACATCAACTTCCGCGTCGAGGACCGACCCGACACGGGTGAGTTCGTCGCTGTGCTCGGCCCCTCGGGGTGCGGCAAGTCGACGCTCTTGCGCTTGATCGCCGGGCTCAAGCCCCAACACCCCGCGACCGAGGGCGAGGTGCTCGTCGATGGCGAGCAGGTCGAGGGACCCGGGCCCGACCGCGGGATGGTCTTTCAGGACTACACCTCGTTCGACAACCGCACGGTCCTCGACAACGTCGCGTTCGGCCTCGAGTGCCGCGGCACGGGCGGGGAAGAGCGTGAGGCGCGTTCGCGTGAATGGATCGGCCGCGTCGGGCTCGACGTCGACAAAGACGCGGACAAGTACCCCTACCAGCTCTCGGGCGGCATGCGCCAACGCGTCGCCATCGCGCGCAGCCTCGTCCTGCACCCGCGCATCATTTTGATGGACGAGCCATTCGGAGCGCTCGACCCGATGACGCGCTTCCGCATGCAGGATCTGCTCGTCGGACTCTGGCGGCACCTCGAGGCGACCGTGTTCTTCGTGACGCACTCGATCGAGGAGGCGGTGTACCTGGGCGAGCGCATCTACCTCCTGTCATCGTCGCCCGGCACGATCCTGCAGGAGATCGAGGTCCCGCCGCCCGATCGGCCGGCGCAGGAGATGCAGCGCGAGGCGAGCTTCGTCGACACGGTCTTCGGCATTCGCGAAACGATCGAGCGGCTCGAGATCGAGGCCGAGGCCACGAATGGATAGGTCGCGGAACGATGGGTAGGCCGCGGTACAAGCGTCGGCGCAGGAGCGGGCGGGTCGAACGGGCCCCCGAGCCGAAGCGCGAGAGCAAGCGCGAGGCGAGCCTGCGGGACTACCTGAAGGAGGCCTTCAACTTCCGCTGGAACCTGCTCGGCGTCATCGCCGGCGTCGGTGCCGCGGTCCTGAGCCCCGCTCCGGCAATCATTCTGCCGATCGTCGGCATCGCCGAGCTGCTCTACCTCTCGGGCGTCGTCAGTATTCCCAGGTTCCGCTCCGCGGTCGACCGCAAGGTGCACATGGTGCAGAGTGAGGAGGACCTCGCCGAGACGCGCAAGAGCCCGCAGCTCACGCTGCACGAGCTCCTGACGCACATTTCGCGCGATGCCCGCGAGCGCTTCGAGAACTTGCGCGAGCGCTGCCTCGACATGCACAACATCGCATCCGGCGTGACGGGCCGGGCGAAGAACCGGCGCACGCGCGGACAGTTCGCCGCGCCCGGGCTCGATCGCCTGTTGTGGGTCTTCTTGCGCCTCTTGGTGTCCGAGCACTCGCTCAACCGCTTCCTCGATTCGACGGACGAGGGCGAGATTCGCGGCCAGATCGAGGACGCACGGACGCGGCTGGAGGGAACCGAGGCGACGGCGGACGAGCGCATGGTGCGCTCCTTGCGCGACAACCTCGCGACGAGCGAGCTGCGCCTCGAGAACTACAGCAAGGCCCAACAGAACGCCGAGTTCGTGTCGCTCGAGCTCGACCGCATCGAGCGCAAGATCCAGGCGATCAGCGAGATGTCCGTCAACCGCCAGGACCCGGACTTCATCAGCCGCGAGGTCGACTCGGTCGCCGAGAGCATCACCCAGACGGAGGCGGCGATGAACGAGCTGCACCTCGTCACGGGCCTCATGGAGGACCTGAACGAAACGCCGGTCATTCTGGACTCGGACTTCGAAGAGGCCGTTGGCTATGACTGATCCCGCGACAGAGGTCCCGACGTCCGAGGGCCAGGCCAGCGAGCGCGTCGCCGCGGGCGTCCCCGAGTTCTTCCCCGCCTGGTCGAAGAAGCTCGCGCAGCTCTACTTCTCCGGCACCTCCTCGGTGTTCGTGCTGCACGGCAACGTGTTCGACTACGTGCGCGCGGGCGAGGGCGACAGCGTCGACTTCATCGACCTCTCGAGCTTCCTCGCGTCGCAGCTCTTCGGGCGCTGGGACCTGGTCTTGTACTACGATATCGCCAGCGGTCTGCGTGCCCTCGCCGGCCGTGACGAGAAGCGGCTGGCCGAGATGGTCGGGATCATCTCCAAGCGTATCGGCGACCTCTCGAGCTTCCCCAAGGACCCCGACCACGTCTTTGCGCTCCTCGACCGGCTTGTGACGAAGAACCTCGTCTCGAAGGACGGCGAGCGGCTGGGTGTCGCGGTCCTCTTGGGGCACGCGTCGCACGTCTTCCCGCGCGGTGAGCCGGGTCGCCTCAAGCTCGGTACGGCGACGAACCTCGTGCGCGTGCTGAACTGGGCTTCGAGCCCCTACGTCAAGCGCCTCAACATGGCGTTCGTGCTGGTCGACGCCGAGCACGCGGCGCTCAACGGTCGGTTGACGGGCAACCCGCACGTCGCCTCGATCGAGGTCGAGCTGCCCGACCGCACCGAGCGCGAGCTGTTCACCCGCCACACGACCAAGGAACGCGACCTGGCGGCCTTCTCCGACTTCGGGGCCAGCGAGCTGGCTGACCTGACCGCGGGCGTCTCGCTCTCCGACATCGACGCGCTGATCGAATCGGCGTGGCGCGGGGGCGACCGCCTCGACGCCGATCTGTTCCGTCAGCTCAAGAAGCGGTTGATCGAGAAGCAGTGCCAGGGCCTGCTCGAGTTCCTGCAGCCGACGTGGGACCTGGACATGGTCGTCGGTCACGAGGCGGCCAAGGAACGCCTGCGCGAGGACGCCAAGCTGCTCGCCTCGGGCCGGCTCGACACGGTCCCGATGGGCTATCTCGTGTGCGGGCCGGTGGGTACGGGCAAGAGCTTTCTCGCTCAGTGCGCGACCGGCAGCATGGGCGTCCCGTGCGTCGTGCTGAAGAACTTCCGCTCGAAGTACGTCGGCGAGACCGAGGCCAACCTGCAGCGCGTCCTGTCCGTCTTGCGCGCGATGGGGCCCGTCGTCGTCATCGTCGACGAGGCGGACGCGATCCTGGGCGATCGCGGCTCGAGCGGCGACTCGGGAACGTCGAGCCGCGTCTTCGCGATGATCGCCGCCCAGATGGGCAACACGCGCTACCGCGGACGGATCATCTGGATGCTGCTCACGTGCCGGCCGGACCTCCTGCCGATCGACCTCAAGCGCCAGGGCCGGGCCGAGGTGCACATCCCGCTGTTCTACCCCTCCGACCAGGACGAGCTCGCCGACCTGTTCGTCGTCCTGGCGAAGAAGCTGGGCGCGAAGATCGACCGCGCCGACGTGCCGTCGATCCCGCACCTCGGCAACCTGTCGGGCGCGGACGTCGAGGGCATCGTCGGGCGCGCGCTGCGCGCGTCGCTCTTGGAAGGGGCGGAGCACATCACGCGCGATGCGCTCGAGGACGCGATCGCGAAGTTCATGCCCTCGACCCAGACGCTCGAGCGCGAGCTGCAGGAGATCGCCGCGACGATCGAATGCACCGATCGCCAGTTCCTTCCGTCACACGTCGCGGAAGAGATCGAGGCCGCGGGCGGCCGCGCCCGGCTGCAGGAGCGCCTCACCGCATTGAAGCGGCTCGTCGAGAGCCTCTGAAAGCACACATCAACGAAGATCCCGAACCACCACGGAGACCCCATGGCACGCGCGAGCTGGCTAGACGAAGAAACGAACAACCCGATTATCGACAAGAAGGTCCAGGAGCTCGAGTCCTTCACGGCCGCCCTGGCCGACGGCGCGGTCGACAAGGACGAGCTCGCTGCGCAGGAGGCGCGCCTCGTCGCCGCGATGAAGGAGGTCGAAGCGATCCTCGACGACGCACAGCACGACAAGGTGACCAACCTGCTCGTCGAGCTCTCGGCTTACGACATCATGCGCACGCTGCACGAGCTGCAGGCGGAGCGCATGCGCCAGGTGTTCGGGTAGTACGGAGCCCCGCGCAATCCCTACGTTCAACTTCACCAACGGGGTGGTTTCCACTCGCTCTGGCCTTCGGTCCCCGTCGTCGCGAGGGAATTGTCGAAGTCGTAGACACCCAGGCCAACGACGTCGAGCCCCGAGTCACTGCACTCGTCATTGCTCAGGACTTCGGCATGAGCTCCTCCTGGCCAAGCCCGAAGTTAGCACGGACTCAGAGATCGAGTCGCACGGACACGGTTCGGTTGGCTCGGACGGCGACTCGCGCGGACGCGCTCCGGCCATCGCTGGCCGTCGCGCGGACCGTGTACGTGCCCGAGTCAAGTAGCCCTCGGCCCAGGCGCGCAGGATGAAGAACTGCTTGGCGTCGTGGTCGGCGGCGTAGCGGCCGTCCGCGTCCGCCGGCTCGCCGGCATCGAGGAACTCGACGGTCGTCGAATGGTTGGGGCAGATCTGCAGGAGAGCGCCGTCGATCGGCTCGCGCTCGGGTTCGGTGGGTGGAACGACGGGCGTGGGATCCTGGCGGACGGCGATCGCAGCGAGCGCCGAGACGAGCACGGCGGTCAGAGCGATGGGCGTGGGCATGCCGCGATTGTAGGAGGCCCCGTGGCGCCCATGCCGCAGAGCTGCTTGGCGATCGGATCAGCGTGGCTTGTCGGAGGTCAGGCGCCTCCAACTGGTCACTCGGGCTTCTCCCAAGGCAGCTTCGCCCACCACGCGCGCTCGGCCCCCGCGATTTCCGGCCCCGGCGTCGAGCGCCCGCGCGACACGAGAGCCTTCAGCTCCTCCGTCAACGCGAGCACGCGCTCGGGTTGTTTCCGCGCGAGATTCACTTTCTCGCTCGGATCCTTCGGCATGTCATACAGCTGCCGGTCCAGGAGCCCGAGCTCGCGCGCCGCTGCACCCTTCGGCGCCGACCAGCCGCCGGAGCCGGGGCAGAACGCGAGCTTCCAGCGGCCGGCGCGGATCGCGAATTGGCCGGTCGAGCTGTGGTGCACGATGGGCGGATGGGGCGGGAGCTCGTCCACTTCGCGCAGCCAGGGGACGAGGCTCGTGCCGTCGACCGCGTCCCGCGGGCCGAGCTCGGCGCCGACGGCTTCGGCCACCGTCGCCATCACGTCCGTCAGCACGATCGGTTCGGCGCAGCGCGCGCCCGCGCGCACGACCCCGGGCCAGCGCACGAAGAACGGTACGCGGTGGCCGCCCTCCCAGATGTCCGCCTTGTGCCCGCGCCACCCGGCGCGCAGGTCGATGTCGTGTGCGGCGAGGGCGTCGAACTTGCACTTCGGCGAGGTGCCGTTGTCGGCGGTGAAGATCACGAGCGTCTCGTCCGCGACACCGTGCTCTTTCAGGGCCTCGAGCACGCGACCCACCGCCCAGTCCGTCTCGAGCAGGAAGTCCGCGTAGGCTCCCGCGCCGCTCTTGCCGCGGAAACGCTCCGCGGGGCTGATCGGCGTGTGCGGCGAGGTCATCGAGAAGAACAGGAAGAAGGGCTCGTCCGCGGCGGCGTGCTTCGCGATGCGCGACACGCAGCGCTCGGTGAGCTCCGGCAACACCGCCTCGAGACTCCAGCCGGGCGTCATCGGACCCGGCGAGACGCCGTTCGCCGGGTCGGCCTGCATCGTGTCCTTTGGCACGGCGAGCGCGCGCTCGTCCTCGATCCACACGTACGGCGGCCAATTCGGGACGTCGTCACCGAAGTAGTGCTCGAAGCCATGGGCGAGCGGACCACCCTCGATGGGCCGCGTGTAGTCGATCTCGGTCGGCTTCTTCGTCCGGCCGCCCTGCGCATCGGGCCAGTGCCAGCCGAGGTGCCACTTGCCGATGCAGTCGGTGCGGTAGCCGCGCGCGGCGAGCAGCTCGGGGAGCGTCGTGCGCTCGTCGGCGATCAAGGGCGGTTGCCACTTCCCGACGATGCCGCTCTTCATGCGCGTCCGCCACGCGTAGCGGCCGGTCAACAGACCGTAACGCGTCGGCGAACAGACGGCCGAACCCGAGTGCGTGTCGGTGAACGCCATGCCTTCGGCGGCGAGGCGATCGAGCGCGGGCGTCGCGAGGCCGGACGCCGGATGCATCGCGTGCGACGACGCCAGCCCCATGTCGTCGGCCAGGATCAGGACGACGTTCGGGAGCTCCGGGTCGTCCGCCGCCCACGTGGACGCACAGGTGAGCGCGCTGAGAACGATCCCTCGCGTGATGCCGAGAGCAATCACTGAAACGCGATCGTCACTGCGTCCGTGAAGTTGCTCGTGCCCTGGTCCCGGAACCAGCACTGGAAGTTCCACGTCTCACCCGCCTGCACCGCGTGTGCCGGACTGAGCGGCAGGGCCGCCAGGTTCACGCCGATCGTGCCGAGCGGACCCTGGATGATGTTCGACGCCTGGTTGTAGCGACCGATGCTGTTGCCCGCGAGGCACAGGATGCCAAGACTCCCCGGAGGGTTGACCTGGTTGGTGCCCGATCCGACCAGGAAGTAGCCGAACTCGCCCGGCGGCAGAGCCTCGGCGAAGAGCGTCAGGTCGCCGGCCGCGACGAGCGTCGATCCGAACGCCCGGATCCGGGCCGGCACGCCGGTGGTGTTGGGGATCGCGGGGTTGCAGAACGGCGCGCCGATGCGCGCGTCGTAGATGTCGACGACGTCCGTTCCGCCGCCGACGCCTTCCAGTCCGCCGGCGAAGAAGGCGCGTCCGTCGACGGTGGTCGCTACGGGTAGGTAGCGAACGGTCGACAGCGTCGTCGTGCTCCACGTATTGGTCGTGGCGTTGTAGATGTCGACGACGTCCGTCGGGTTGAACAGGTTGTCCATCGCCCCGCCGGCAAAGATGGCGAGGTGTCCGACGGTCGTGGCGGCGATTCCGAAGCGGGGCATCGAGAGCGTCGCGGTCGTCCACGTTCCCGTCCGGGAGTCGTAGATGTCGACGCGATCCGACAGCGTCGACTGCGAGCGTCCGCCCGCGAAGACCGCCAAGTTGCCGACCGTCGTCGCGCCGAGCTCGGTCCGGCCCGTGCTGAGGTCGCTCGTCGTCCAGCTGCTGGTTTGCGTGTCGTAGATGTCGACCCGCGTCGACGAGGGCATCGCGGTCGTCGAGACGGTCCCGCCCGCGAAGAGGATCAGGTCGCCGACGCTCGTCGCCGCCAGGTCGTGGCGTCCCTGGGACAGCCGCGTCTGGGTCCAGGTGTTCGTGCCGACGTCGAGCACGTCGACCTGGCGCACCGACGTGTTGGCGTTGACGCGGCCCCCAGCGAAGACCACCTTTCCGCCCGCACTCGCGGCCGCCAGGTTCGTGCGCGCGACGCTGAGCGTGTCGATGGTCCACATCCCCGACGCTGCGTCGTAGACGTCGACCCGATCGCTCATGCCGCTTCCGAATCCGCCCCCGAAATAGGCACGCCCCTCGTACCCCGTCGCGGCGAGACTCGTGCGCGGCTGGGTCAGGGCGGAGGTGGTCCAAGTGCACGTCTGTACGTCGTAGAGGTCGACGACGTCCACGTCGCTCCCCGTGCCGAACGGACCGCCTCCGGCGAACAGCGCTGTGCTGTCCGCCGTCGTTGCAGCGAGCGTGTAGCGGCCCTGCGAGAGGCTGTCAGTCGTCCACTGGGCGCTGGCCTGCGTCACCATGCAGGCGGCGACGAAGATCGTCCCGAGGGTCGGGACGAGTCGTGCCGGGATGATTTGGAAAGGGAGCTCCATGGGGGAGAATTGGGAGGCCGGTCGCCGCGGGAGCACGTATGGGCGGCGACCGGTTCTGGGTCAGGGGGTCATAGGAAGGTCACGCTCACGGCGTGGGTGAAGTTGTTGGAGCCGAGGTCTCGGAACCAGCACTGGAAGTTCCACGTCTCGCCAGGTTGGACGGCGACGGGGGGGCTGAGGGGCAGCGAGGACAGATCGATCGTGATGCTGCCCGTCGGACCCTGAATGATGTTGCCGACCTGGTTGTAGCGGCCGATGCCGCTGCAGCGGTGGAAGCCGCACGCGAGACAGATCACGCCCTGGCTGCCCGGCGGCGCGAGCGTGCCCTGATTCGAGCCGACCAGGAAGTACCCGAACTCGTTCGCGGGCAGCTGGTCGGCGATCAGAGTGACGTCGTTCGCCGCGACGAACGGTGAGCCCTCGACGAACATGCGCCCGGGCAGGCCGCTCGAGTTGACGTTGGCCGGATCGCAGTAGGGCTCCCCGAGCGGCGGGTCGTAGATGTCGACGACATTCGAGGCGCCGCCGGCGGACGTTCCGCCCGCGACGAGCGCGATGTCGGCTACCGACGTGCTTGCTGCGAACGAGCGCGCGGCCGACAGCGTCGACGTCGACCACGTGTCCGTCGACGAGTCGTAGATGTCGACCACGTTCGAGCGCGTTGAGAAGTTGGTCTGCCCGCCCGCGAAGATCGCGACGTGCCCGACGGCGGTCGCGGTCAAGCCGTAGCGCGCCTGCGACAGCGCCGACACGGTCCAGGTGTTCGTCGCGGGGTCGTAGATGTCGACCGTCGACCGCGGCGTGCTCGAGTTCGAGCGCCCCCCGGCGAAGATCGCCTTGCCGCCGACGCTCGTCGCCGCCAGGTCGTAGCGCGAGACGCTGAGCGATGCGGTCGTCCACGAATCGTTGGAGGCGTTGTAGATGTCGACGCGGTTGTAGGCCGAGCCCGTGTACGTACCGCCCGCGAAGAGCGCGAGGTCGCCGATGCTCGTCGCCGCGAGCCGAGCGCGTTCCTGGGTCAGGGAGGCCGTCGACCAGGTCCCGTTCGACGCGTCGTAGATGTCGACCCGGTCGCTCGCATCGCCCGAGCCGCCGGTCTCGCCGCCACCGAAGAGCGCCAGGGTCCCGACGCTGGTCGCGCCGAGCATCGCCCGCGCCTGGGTCAGATTCGCCGTCGACCACGTGTCGGTCGACGCGACGTAGATGTCGACGCGGGTCGTCGGCGAGCCCGCGTAGCCACCGGCGAAAACGGCGTGGCCACCGGCGCTCGTCCCCGCGAGCTGGCTGCGGGCGAGCGACAGGCTCGCGGTCGACCAGGTGCCGGTCGAGGCGTCGAAGATGTCGACTCGGTTGCCGACTCCAAAGGATTCACCGCCCGCGACGAGGGCGAGGTCATCCACGGTCGCGGCCGCCGGGAACGAGCGCGGCGCCGACAGGACATCCGTCGACCACTGCGCGCTCGCTAGGGGAGCGCACAGGAGGCAGACGACGGGAAGGAGGAGACGGGACTTCGTGGAGGACTCCATGGCTTGTCGCTCGCGGTAAGAAGGTCTCTCGCGTGGGCCGTGGACAGTAATGATCCCACGCTAGGTCGATCTGTGCCAATTTCCGGGTCTGGGACAGACCCGGACTCGGGAATCCCCGACAGAATGTTTCTCGGATGGGGACCCGACAACCTTTGGCCACCGAGGCCGCCGGGAGGTGTAAAAACCTCGGGAATCGGAGCGATTCCGCTCATTCGCCGCCCGCGGCCAGCTCGGCCCGCACCTCGTCGAGAAAGCGCCGCCACCCCGCGGCCTGGTCGTCGGCGGCCCCGGCGAGGCACAGCTCGCCGAGCTCGATGGCGCGCCGGAGGCGACCGGCCCGGCGCTGGAGCACGGCCAGGTGCCCCAAGGTGCGCGGGTTGGCGGGGTCGAGGTCGAGGATCGCCTCGTTGTGGTGGATCGCCTCGTCGACCTCGTCCCGGCGGTCCGCGTCGATCGCCAGCGCCAGGTGGACCTCGATCCCGGTGCGCAGAATCCGCACCGAGAGCTGTTCCGCGGCTCGGTGGAATTCGGCCACGGGGTACTCGGCGGCGAGCGCGCGCGCTGCCGCGAGCTCTGCGTCACCGAGCTCCTGGGCGCGGATGAAGTGGTGCAGCGCCGCGTCCGCCGCGCCCGCCGCAATGTGGGCGCGCGCAAGGGTCCAGGCGACGCGCGCGCTGGTGGGCCGCTTCGCGCGCTGCGCCTCGAGCGCGGCGAGCAGCTCTTCGAAGTGATCCGCACCGACGTAGTACTCCAGGCGTAGATCGACCTCGCCGTCCGCGAAGGCCGCGAAGCCGTCGAGCCCGCGCACCTTGCTGTCCATCGCCATGCGGTGCGCCGCGAGGGCACGGTCCGAATCCTGGAGCACCGCGTGCGTGTCCCCCAAGAGCACCCACGTCAGCGGGTAGTCGGGGTCGATGCCGGCGGCCTGCTCGAGCGTCTGGATCGCGGTCGGAAAGTCGCCCATCGAACGGTGCACCTGTGCGAGCTGCGTGAACAGCAACACGTCTTGGGGGGAGAGCGCGAGCGCTCCTGCGAAGTGTCCCAGCGCCCGCTCGAGCTTGTCCGGGCGCCCGGTCGCGCCCCACGCGAGCGCGAAGCGCCCGAGGTTCGCGGCGTGGCGGGGGTCGTAGGGCTCGAGCCGGCGCGCCTCGAGGGCGTGCTCCTCGCCGAGCTCCCAGGCCCCCGCGCGCAGGGCGGGCGGCGCGCCGGGGTCGGTGGCGATGCGGTGGAAGTCGCGTGCGAGCACGAGGCTGTAGTGGCTCTCGCGCGGGTCGAGGGCCCGGGCGCGCTCGTGCAGCTCGATCGCCTCGATCCAGCGCCGTTCCGCGACGCAGTGCTCGCCCTGCTGGAGGAAGAGGCCGGCGCGGATGACATTGACGTTGCCGAACCAGGTCAGCAGCGCGGCGCCGACGGCGAGCAGCGCGAAGCGCTTTTTCGCGCGCGAGGGGCCCACGGCTTCGAGGGGCTCGCGACACCGCGTCTTCGCGAAGAGCGCGATGCAGCCGGCGATGAGCGCGTAGAGCACGAGCAAGCGGACCGTGGCGGCCCTTGCGATCGCGCTCGAGGCGGCCTGGGGCGCCGACTCGCGGATGAGGAACGAGTACGCCAGCAGCAGCGCGGCGAGCGCGGCCGCGAGCGGGAACGGGGCGCGCGCGGGCCCCGTCTCCTCTCGGGGCGCTTCATGCGTCTCGCGTTCCGTCCTGGGCCAGGCGACCGCGACGCCGGCCAGTGACCAGAAGACGAGCTGCGTGGCCGTGACGCCGAAGCCGAACTGGGTGTGCGTGAAGTCGGCGATCATCGCGGCGGCGATCCCGAGCGGGACCGGGCGTGCCCGATCGCCGCGCGCGCCGGACGTGAACGAGCTCGCGAACAGGCCGGCGAACAGGCCGAGCGGTGCGCCGAGAGCGACGAGCGCGAGCTGGCGCGTCGTCGCCAGGACGAGGGCGGCGCCGAGCAACGCTCCGCCCGCGAGCAGCAGCGCGAAGCGGCGCGGCGCGAGCGACCAGCCCGCGCTCGAGAGCGCGACGAAGAGCACCGCGATCGTGAGGAAGTAGTGGGCGACGAGGCCGAGGAGCCCGCCGGCCAGGAGGTGCTCGACCCCGGAGTTGTGCGCCCGGTCGGCCGTGTTGGTGCGGTCCTCGAAGTGCGCGAGCTCGGCGGGGTGCATCGAGGCAAAAGCGAGGCGCGTCGATTCGGGCCCGTAGCCGACGAGCGGCCGCACGCCGTGCAGGGGATCGGGCGGCGCGAGAGGATCCCCCTCGATCCCGACCGGGGGGCCAGGGAGCATGCGCCGCAGGCTGCCCTCCCACACCAAGAGCCGCACCTTGCCCGTGCCGCGCTCGAGGTTGGTGATCGTCGCGAGGCGCTTGCCGTAGCCGGTCGCGCGGATCGGGTCGAGCACCGGATCGAGCGCCGTGCCGCGCACGTTCAGGATCGCGACCGCGGCGGCGATCGAGACGGCGCCGCCGATCCAGAGGCCGCGCGCGAGGCGCAGGCGGCTGGCGGGGACGCGGCTGACCCAGTACCAGAGGCCGAAGAAGAACAGCGCGAGGACCGCACCGACCAGGGCGCCGCGGCCCTGGGAGAAGAGCAGGGCGGTGGCTTGCAGCGCGGCGGCGACGGCCAGGAGCCAGGCCTTGGCGTCCCACGCGCCGGCCCGGCGGACGAGCAGGCCGATGGTCAGCGGCAGCAGGGCGGACATGTACGCGCCGAGGAAGGTCGATGCGCCCAACGTCGAGTAGACGCGCTCGATCACCGCGTCGGACCAGTCGATCGGGTCGAGGCCGAAGCGCTGGACGATCCCGTAGAGAGCGACGGGGACGCTGGTGACGACGAGCGTGTCGAGGACCCGCTCGAGCTGCTCGCGGCGCCGCGCGTGCACGGCGATCGCCGCGAAGATCACGACGTAGGCGAGCGAGGTGTACGTGCCCTGCAGTCGCTCGTACGAGCCCCAGAAGCTCGTCCAGGGCGACAGCGAGAGCGCGTTGCTGACCAGCAGCGAGACGACGAAGAGCGCGACGGGCAGCCCGAGCGGCACGGCGAGGATGCGCCGCGGGCCGAATCCGGCCGGGGTCGCCATCGTCTTCTGCGCGGACCTGCGCTCGAGCGCGCCCGCGATCCAGAACACCGCCATCCACGTCGCGATCGTGCGCACGATCACGGCCCTGTCGGGCTCGAAAGTGCGTGAGGTGTTGACGTCGAAGAAGAGCGGCCCGACGACGAGCGCCGCGAGCCAGCCGCCCTCCACCAGCGCGTCGCAGGCGCGGGAGAGCTTTGTCGGAGTCGGCTGGCCCATCGTCCGCAGACTAGGAGCCTGTGCCATGGATGTCGAATTCGCAGGCTACTCCGACACCCCACTAGCGGATTCTGGGGTGCGAGCGTTGCTAACACTGGGCACCTTGCCCCTCGTGCGACGGCGCGACGATGGGGGCAGCGAAGTGAACCGCCGCGGTGCGGCTACTTCAGCCGCACCTCGACGGACCCGCCGTCGGCGACCGTCGCCCCGGTCAGCGCCACGTCGGTCGGCGCGTCCTTGCCGACGATCACGCTGTACTCGCCCTCCTCGAACACGAAAGGCATGAAGCGATCCCCGTTCGCGCGGATCGTGTAGATCGCCTCGCCGTCTTCCTCGTGGACGACCTGCACGACCGGGCTCTCGCCGCCGACGAAGCGCATCTCGGGCAGGACGCCGTGCACCCTGCGCCCGTAGCCCGAGCGCTGGGAGATCGTCTTCGGCCATCCCGCGTACGGCTTGCCGACGCGCGGGTCGATGCCGCGCGGCCAGGACTCGATCGTGATCGACCGCGTCGCCTTGTCGAGACGAACGATCCCGTATCCGGGCATCGCGTCGTGCAGGGCCGCGGGGGTGCGGCCGGTCGCGTGCGGATTCGTCGCGGCCCAGACGCTGACCTTGTTCCCGAACCCGTCGTGGTAGCGCCCGGTGTAGGCGGGCAGGTCGACCCCGAGCGGCTCGATCGCCGGCGTGGGGGGGAGCCACGAGCGGGCGTAGAAGTTGGCGATCGCCGGGACGACGAAGGACCACCCCGCGTCGTCGAACTCCTCGATCCCGTGATGGGCGAGGGTCGAGAGGTGCTGGTCACCGCCGACCATGAGCGCGAAGCCCTTGCGCAAGGCCATCAGGGCGCGGTTGCGGCCGGTCTGCGGCCAGCCGTTGCAGTCGAAGTCGGCGAGCAGGTACTGCTGGTCCGCGCCGTGGTGCGTCGCGAGGCCGGCGAAGACCGACTGCATCAGCGCGACCTTCATGTCGACGTCGCGCCAGTCGGCCGACCACGACTGAAGGAACGCGAGCTGCTCGTCCCCCAGGAGCGTCGCGCCGCGGACGTCCGCGGCGCGCGGGTCGAAGTCGGGGTCGGTGACGTGATCGGGGCGTGGTCCGTCGTGCCGGTAGACCGACTTCGGACCCGACTTGAACTTGCGATCCTCCAGCACCGCCCACGAGATGCGGCCGTAGGGAAAGCCGGTGTAGTACGACGACAGGCCCTGGGCGAGGGGAGTCGTGCTCCAGGGGTCCGGCAGGTGCGCGGTCTGCGTGCGCTCGACCATCTTCACCCACTCCGCGGGCATCACGTAGCCGCCCTCGTTGTCGCGCCGCGTCGCGCGGCCACCCGCGCCCCACAGGTTGCCCTGGTAGACGTCGTGGTCGTCCGGGATCGTCACCGCCGGGACGTCGCGCAGCAGGTCGCCGAAGGCCCACAGGAACAGCGTCCACTTGTACAGGTAGTCCAGGTACGGGTCCTGGCGGTCGGGGAACGTCGGGCTGGCGCCCTCGTAGATCTGATCGCCCGCGAAGAAGAGCAGGTGCGGTGCATGCAGGCCGACGTGCCGCACCGTCTCCGCGTGCGGGAACCACAGCGCTTGCTCGTTCCACGGGTAGCCCGCCGTGCCGAATCCGTGCCGGTTCAAGTGGTTGCACGACAGCCCCGCCAAGATGATCGGGCTGACGTCCGTCGGGTCGCGGCGCACCGTTCCCGCGTACGTCGCTTCGCCGTAGACGACGCGGTACGGGGTGTCGCGCGTCGCGTCCCAGTCGTCGACCGCGAAGTGCGCCGTGTAGCCGGGGAAGACGATGCCGGCGCGCGCGCGCTCGACCCAGCCCGAGCCCGTGTCCGTCTCCAGGGCCACGCTGCGGTCGGCGTTCGCCGCGATGGGGAAGAGCTGCGCAGTCATCTTCAGCCGTCCGCGGGACAGCGTGTGCTGCGCGCCGGCGATCGGTCCGAAGTGCCGTTCGGGGTGCGCGACGAGGCGCTCTCCCGAGCCGCGCCAGTCGCGGAACCAGAAGCGCCCGCGGGTCTCGCCGCGAGCGGGGTTGGCGACGAGCGCCAGGTTGCCGGCGAGCGCGTGCCCGGCGACGTCGGTCCGCTCGATGCGCGCGAGCTCCTCGCCGGTCTCGGGGTCGTGGGCGGTCGCCACCAGCGTGGCGCGGAACCTTCCGGCGCCTTGGATGCGCGCTCGCAAGCGCACGTCGCGCAGGCGCTCGCGCCCGACCTCGACCGCCGTCTCGCGGCGCTCGCGGCGTTCGTTCGGCGCGAGGGCGAAGTTCGACACGAAGAGCCGGCCGGCTCCGTCGATGCCGACGAGGTAGCCACCGTCGGGGCCTGGCGCGGATTGGACGAGGCACGCGGAGCGCCAGTCGAGGTCCGGCGCGCCGGCACCGATGAGGATCCCGCTCGCGGCGCGCGCGCCCAGCGCCTCGATGTCGCCGTCGATCAAGCCAGTGCGCACCTCGACCTCGAGGCCGCCGCCCTCCTGCCCGACGCGGTGGGTCAACAGGTGCAGGGTGCGCAGCGCGAGCTCGTCCTCGACGCATTCGACGCGGCCCGCGGCGATGCGCCAGTCCTGCAGCCGGTTGGCCCAGACCGTGGGGCCGACCCACGCGCGCTCGAGGTCGGGCGGAACGGCGAGCGCGAACTCGCCTTGGCCGGCGGCCTGCGCGGCCAGGAGGAGGAGGGGGACGATGGGGCGGAGGAGGGTGGTGATCATGTCGGCGCGGAAATGTAGCAGGTCGACGCTTCCGCCGGCTCGCGCTTGGCTCGCGGCCCGTGCGAGCCGACAATCCCGAGATGGCCGACGATGCGCCGGTGGAACTCGAGGCCGATGGCCCGGCGTGGGCGCCGGGGTACCGCTACGCGACGGCCGACGTGCGGCCGGTGCCGTTTCGCTTCCGCGACCGGCCCGAGGACTTCGTCGTCGAGGAGACGCCGCTCTATCCGGCGTCCGGCGAGGGCACGCATCTGTACCTCACGATCGAGAAGCGCGAGCTGTCGACGCTCGACGCCGTGCGTGCGCTGGCGCGCGCCCTGGGCCGCGAGGAGCGTGAGTTCGGATTCGCCGGGCGCAAGGACACCCGGGCCGTCACGCGCCAGAGGATCTCGATCGAGCACGCGGATCCGGACGTCGTACGCGCCCTCGAGCTCCCCGGCCTGCGGATCCTGGGCGTCGAGCGCCACGGCAACAAGCTGCGCGTCGGTCACCTCGCGGGCAATCGGTTCGAGCTCGTCCTGCGCGACGTGGAGCCGGCGGTGCTGCCGCGGATCGAGGCGGGCCTCGAGCAGCTCGAGCGCGTTGGGCTACCCAACTACTACGGCTCGCAGCGCTTTGGCCGCCAAGGCACGACGTGGAAGCTCGGCAAGCTCCTGCTCGCCGGCGACGCCGACGCGTATGTGCGAGCCTTCGTGTCGGCCGAGCATGGCGCGCACTCGCCGGGCCGCGCCGAGCTGGAGCGTGTCCTCACCAGCGGGACGCCGAGCGCTCGCCGGCGCTTGTCAAAGCTCGCGCAACAGCTCTCCGTCGAGCAGGCGGCCCTCGCCCGCCAGGTCGCACGCCGGCCGAACAGCATCGGAAGCGCCGTCCGCGCGATCCCGCTGCGTACGCGCCTGTTCCACGTGTCGGCGCTCCAGTCGCGCGTGTTCAACCGAGTCCTCGGCGCACGCATGGACGAGCCGGGCGGCGTCGTGACGCCGCTCGCCGGAGACGTCGTGTCCGTGCGCGGTGAGCCGGGCACGCGGCGCCTCGAGGCGGCCGATCTGGAGGAGGCGCGGCGGGCCGCCGCGGCGCTCGAGCTCTCGCCGACCGGACCGATCCACGGTGCGCGCTGCGCGGAGCCGAGTGGCCGGCCGGCTGAGCTGGAGCGCGCGGCCTTGGTGGCCGAGGGGCTGCAGCCCGAGGACTTCGGCGCCGCCGCCGGTCGCGCTGCGCGCGGCATGGAGGTGCGCGGTACGCGGCGCGACCTGCGCGTGCCCGTGCGCGAGCTGCGCCTGACGTGCGAGGGCGACGTCGTGCGCCTCGCGTTCGCCCTGCCCGCCGGCAGCTACGCGACGACCCTGCTCGAGGAGCTGCGCAAGACGCACGCGCCGCCGCGCGATTCGGCGCGGCCACGGCGTGGACAGATCCAGTAGTCTTGGGCGATGCTCCCGACCTGCCACGCACTCTGCGCGACGTTTCTCGGCCTCGTCCTCCAGGACGCTCCGATTTGGCCCGACTACCGCGGCCCCGGCCTCGACGGCCACGCGCCCGAGGCCGAAGTCCCGCTGGAGTGGAGCGAGAAGGAAGGCGTCCAGTGGAAGACCCCGATCCCGGGGCGCGGCTGGTCGACGCCGGTCGTGCACAGGGGGGAGGCCTGGATGACGACGGCGACGCCCAAGGGGGACAGGCTCTCGGTGCTCGCCGTCGACGTCGACACGGGCGCGATCGTGCACCGCGCGGTCCTGTTCGAGGTCGAGGAGCCGCAGGAGCGCAGCAAGCTCAACAGCTACGCGTCGCCCTCCGCCGTGATCGCGGAGGGGCGCGTGTGGGTGCACTACGGCGCGGAGGGCACGGCGTGCATCGACACCGAGACGCGCAAGGTGCTCTGGCGCCGCACGGATCTGCGCTGCGACCACATGGAGGGCCCCGGCTCCTCGCCGCTGCTCGTGGACGGCAAGCTCGTGATCAACGTCGACGGCGGGGACGTGCAGTACGTCGTCGCGCTCGAGGCGGAGACGGGCGAGACGGCCTGGAGGGTCGAGCGTTCAGCGTCGCTGGCGCCCCTCGTCGCCGACTTCCGCAAGGCCTACAGCACGCCGATCCTCGTCGAGGGCAAGCGAAGTCCGCTCGTCCTCAGCTCCGGTGCCCGGCGGACCTCGGCGTTCGACCCCGACGATGGGCGCGAGGTGTGGTACGTCGACCACCCCGGTTTCTCGATGTCGTCGCGCCCGGTCACCGACGGCAAGCGCGTCTTTCTGACGACGGGCTTCATGCGCTCCGAGCTGTGGGCGGTGCGGCTCGGGGGCAAGGGGGACGTGACCAAGTCTCACGTCCTGTGGAAGCACAAGAAGAACGTGCCGACGATGCCGTCGGCCGTCCTGATCGACGGCTATCTCTACTTGGTCGACGACGGCAGCATCGCCTCGTGCATCGACGCGAAGAACGGCAATCGCATGTGGCGCGAACGGATCGACGGCGACCACTCGTCCTCGCCCGTCTACGCCGGGGGCCGGCTGTATTTCTTCGACCGCGAGGGCAAGTCGACGGTGATCGCGCCGTCGAAGAAGTTCCAGGTGCTCGCGCGCAACGAGCTCGACGACGGGATGATGGCGTCTCCGGTCGTCGTGGGAGACAGCTTCCTTCTGCGCACGCGCACACACCTCTATCGGATCGCGACGCCCGGGGAATGACCTGATGCGACACTTCGCCTTGGTGTTCGGAATGTGTGCTGGCCTCGCGCCCGCGCAGGACGGCGTCGCGACCGACGGCGTGAGCTGGCCGAGCTTCCGTGGGGAGCGCGCGGGCGGGATCGCCGGCGGCGCGGCGCCGCCGAAGGAGTGGGACGTCGAGAAGGGCGAGAACGTGCTGTGGAAGAAGCCCGTCGCCGGTCTCGCGCACTCGAGCCCGGTCGTGTGGGGGGACAAGCTCTTCCTCACGACGGCGGAGCGCATGGCCGGGGAGGCCGAGCTCTCGAGCCTGTACGGCTCGCCGGGGTACGGGTCCGGGGACTCGGTCGAGGACGAGGGCAAGCACGCGTACCGGCTCTTGTGCTTCGACAAGCGCACAGGTGAGGTGCTGTGGTCGCGGACCGCGCACGAGGGCGAGCCGGAGGTGAAGCGTCACCCCAAGTCGACCCACGCCAACTCGACCCCCGCCGTCGATGGCGAGCGCGTCGTCGCGTTCTTCGGCTCGGAGGGCCTGTTCTGCTACGACCTCGATGGCGAGCCGATCTGGGAGAAGGACTTCGGCGTGCTGCTCTCGGGCGCGCCGCGCTACGAGGACGGCTACGAGTGGGGCTTCGCCAGCTCGCCCGTCCTGCACGAGGGGAGCGTGCTCGTGCAGTGCGACGTGCGCGGCGAGTCGTTCCTCGCCCGCCTCGACGCGAAGGACGGCAAGGAGCTGTGGCGGACGGCACGCGCGGAGGACTGCACCTGGAGCACGCCGACGATCGTGACGGGACTGGAGAGCGGCGACCAGGTCGTCGTCAACGGCTACGAGCACTCCGGCGGCTACGATCTCGAGACGGGCAAGGAGGTCTGGA
Organism: bacterium; assembly: GCA_024226735.1. Lineage (GTDB taxonomy): Bacteria > Planctomycetota > UBA1135 > UBA1135 > JAAELL01. Next base: position 26,261 of record JAAELL010000163.1, read on the forward strand.
AGCTCGTCGGTGGCGGCGACGTCCCGGTGCCGACGCCGGTGACGGCGGGCGGGACGATCTACCTCACGAGCGCGCACGGACGCATGCGTCCGATTTACGCCGTCGAAGCGAGCGTCGTCGGCACTGTCGTCGCGGGTGCGGTCGAATCGGGGATGCGCTGGTTCCACCCGCGCCGCGGGATCTACATGCAGACGCCGCTCGTGCTCGACGGGCGCCTGTACGCGTGCAGTGACGGCGGCGTGCTCGGCTGCTACGCGGTCGCCGACGGCGAGGAGCTCTACCGCGAGCGACTCGGCGCGGGCGGCGCTGGGTTCTCGAGCTCGGCCGTCGCGGCTGGCGGCGTCCTCTACTTCACCGACGAGAGTGGCGAGGTCCACGTCGTTCAGCCGGGCGAGGCCTTCGAGAAGATCGGCACCAACGCGCTCGGCGAGAACTGCCTCGCGACGCCGGCGGTGTCCGAGGGGGTGCTCTATTTTCGAACCCGCGGACACCTCGTGGCGATCGGCGCGGGCTCCTGAGGCTCGTGTGCCCGAGTGGACCGCCGCGGACCGGTGGGGTAGCCTTCCGCCAAGGCACGTCCCACCTCCGGTGTGCTACCGGCGGATCGCGCCGCGATCCGTGTCCCCATTGGAGATTGCCCTGAACTCTGCACCCCCGCCTGCCCGAAGAGAGCGAACGGTGAGCATCTCTCCCTCTCATCCCACCGATCCGTCCGCGGTGCCCGGCCCGGGCGGCTCGGGTACCCGTCGGACGGGTCTCGACCGCAGGAGCCAGCCGACGCCGCGTTTCTCGCGCTACACCTTGCTCGGTGGCAGGCGCGGCGCGGTGCGACGGCCGGACGAGCGTGAGGGGACCTTCGTCGATCGCTACGGCGGGGACGTCCTCGCCGCCGTGATCTGGATCGCGCTGATGAACATCGGCGATTCCTACTTCACGATCGTGCACCTGCAGTCGGGCGGGATCGAGCTCAACCCGGTCGCGGCCCGTCTGCTCGAGACGGGATTGCTCGGCTTCGTGCTCTCCAAGAGCGTCCTGATCGGGCTCGCCCTCTTGGTCCTGACGCTGCACAAGAACTTCTGGTTGGCGCGTGTCGGGCTGTGGATCGCGGCGGCGTCCTACACGGCGCTCGTCGGCTACCACCTGATGCTCTTCTAGGATTCATGCTCTTCTAGGGTTTGGGAGGCTGGCCCCAAAGGTCAAGGCGACGATCCGCCGAGGATCTAGTGGTGTGATTCACTCTTGTGCGGCATTTTGGTCGGCCCGTACCCGCCCGCTGCTGCGTTGCGCCTCCTCCGAGACTTGCAGCGAAGGCGCGTCGTCGCTGCGCCTTGCAGCGTACGCGTACGCACCGACCAAAATGCGGCACAAGAGTGAATCACACCACTAGTGATGTGATGCCGACGTAGTTTCCCTTCCGAACGTCCTGCTGATCGACCAGCGCGGCACGGGCG
>JAAELL010000164.1 GCA_024226735.1 bacterium
ACGCACGAGGAGGGCGGTAGCCGGTGGTCCACCGAACGAAAGGGTCGCCGCGCTACTCCGCGTCGGTCGGCGTACCGGGGTCGCGGTATCACCGCGTTACAGGGTTCGCTCAAAGGCGCGAAACTGAGAAACTCGAACGGGCGCTCGAGCGCCTCATCGCCGCGCGCGCGAACGGCAACCACCTGGACCAGGAGTTGGCGCACTACATCGATCGTCTACCCGATCGGATCCGTCGCCGGCTCGTGAAGCTCGGGCTGATGGACGATCCCGATGACGTCGGCAGGACTCGTAGGTTGACCGACATCTTGGGTGTCGGTGGTCGCGGTGCCAAGCCCGGTCAGTTCGAGGCGTACCTGCTCGCGAAGGGCGACACCCCGAAACATGCGCGTCAGCAGGCGGACCGAGCCCGGCGGGTGTTGATTGATCTGTGCCGGTTCGTGGTTATCCAGGACATCGACGAGGCGCACGTGCTGCGCGCACTCGCGAAGCTCACCGAGGGCGGACTCTCGGTCACGACGCGGAACGCGTTCCGACAGGCGTGTCGATCCGTGACCCGATGGCTGTTTCGGGAGGGGCGGCTGAGACGTGATCCCCTAGTCCAGCTCGACAAGGCCAAGGGTGATAGCGACGGTGGTCGGCGCGCGCTTTCCGCGGACGAACAACGTCGGCTCGTCGAAACAACTCGGGAGCAGCCGGTACGAGGCTGCATCTCCGGCGAGGCGCGGTCCGTGATGTACTTGTTGGCGCTCACGACGGGACTTCGACGCGGAGAGCTGCTCGCGCTCCGTCGCCGTGACCTCGTGCTGGACGACGAC
>JAAELL010000165.1 GCA_024226735.1 bacterium
GCAGCGACGACGCGCCTTCGCAGCAAGTCTCGGAGGAGGCGCAACGCAGCAGCGGGCGGGTACGGGCCGACCAAAATGCCGCACAAGAGTGAATCACACCACTAGATGCTATGTGCCCGGACTATTCATCAGCATTGCGCCAGAGTTTCTCCTCGGGCTGCTAACCGGTCACACCGAGGCCTTCCCCCCGCACCACGGCTTGTACCCGTGGTGATCGGTCCTACACTGCTCGCCCCCCAATCCACCGCTTCGCCCTCTGCGCCCCATGAGCGACTCCGAAGTCAAGAACGTCATCATCATCGGTTCCGGGCCCGCCGGCTACACCGCCGCGATCTACGCCGGGCGCGCCAACCTGAAGCCCATGCTCTTCGAGGGCATGCAGCCGGGCGGACAGCTCACGATCACGACGGACGTCGAGAACTACCCCGGCTATCCCAAGGGCGTCATGGGCCCGGAGATGATGGGCGACTTCAAGGAGCAGGCCGCGCGCTTCGGGACCGACATCCAGATGGGCGAGGTCGTCGAAGTCGACTTCTCCAAGCGGCCCTTCCGCGTCAAGGCCGAGTTCGGCGAGTACCACGCGCACTCGGTCATCATCTCGACCGGCGCATCGGCGAGGCTGCTCGGGCTCGAGTCCGAGCGCACGCTGATGGGCCACGGCGTCTCGGCCTGCGCGACTTGTGACGGTGCGTTCTTCCCCGAGAAGGACGTGCTCGTGGTCGGTGGGGGGGACACCGCGATGGAGGAGGCGAACTACCTGACTCGCTACGCGAACAAGGTCACCGTCGTCCACCGCCGCGAGGGCTTCCGCGCCTCGAAGATCATGCACGAGCGCGCGCAGAAGAATCCCAAGATCGACTGGGCCCTCAACAAGACGATCACCGAGATCCTTCCCGGCGAGGACGGCAAGGTGCGCGCGGCCGTGCTCGAGGACACGAAGTCGGGTGAGAGCCTCGAGGTCGAGACCGACGGTGTGTTCCTCGCGATCGGCCACAAGCCCAACTCGGGCATCTTCGAGGGGCAGATCGGGATGGACGAGAATGGCTACATCATCACCAAGCCCGCCAGCACCTACACGTCCGTCGAGGGCGTCTTCGCGTGCGGCGACGTGATGGACCACGTCTACCGGCAGGCCGTCACCGCGGCCGGGACCGGCTGCATGGCGGCGATCGACTGCGAGCGCTGGCTCGACGCCCAAGAACACTGATGGCGGCGCCCATCCCGGTCCGGCACGCCGGCGAGCATTTTCTCGTGACCGGCGCCGGCACGGGGATCGGCCGGGCGATCGCGCAGCGGCTCGCGGCCGAGGGGGCGCTGGGGCCCTTCCATGCCATCGTCGCCAACGCCGGGATCGGCGGACCGAACGAGGCGGGGGAAGGCGACCGCTTCGACGATCTCGTCGCCACGAACGTCACCGGCACCTACTCCTGCCTACGGGCCGCCGAACGCCACCTGGTGGACGGGCCGGGAGCGCGGCACCTCGTCGCGATCGCCTCGATCCTGGCTCGGATCGGCGCGCCGGGCTACTCGGGTTATTGCGCTTCCAAGGCTGCGATTACCGGGCTCGTACGTGCGCTCGCCGCGGAGCTCGCGCCGCACGAGGTGCAGGTGAACGCCGTGTGTCTCGGGTGGGTCGACCCGCAGATGGCGCGCGACGGGCTCGCGGACATGGCAGCCGGGATGCAGATTCCCGTTGAGCGTGCGCACGCGATCGCGATGCAGGACGTGCCGCTGGGGCGGATGAGCGATCCCGCGGACGTCGCGGGGATGGTGTCGTGGCTCACTTCGCCCGACGCGCGCGGAGTGACGGGGCAGTCGCTCGACATGAACGGCGGCGCGTTCATGATCTGAGCGCTTTGCGTCGGGCGTGCGGGTGCATAGACTCAACGTCCGATGCGAGTTGCTCTGGTCGTTCACGGTCTCCCACCTCACGCGCGCACGGGCGTCGAGACCCACACCGCGGCGCTCGCGGGCGCGCTCGCCGCGGAAGGGGTCGCGGTCGAGGTCTTTGTGCCGCGCTTCATGCCGGGCCTCGCCCTGTTCGCCCAGCGCCGCGAGGACTTCGACGACGGCTGGGCCGTCACGTGGGTCTCGGTCCAGGACGAGCCCGCGCCCGAGGACATGGCGGCCGCCTTCGGCGCCTTCCTCGACCGCGAGCGGCCCGACGTCGTGCACTTCCAGCACCTGTTGCGCATCGGGCTCGGCGCCGTGGACGAGGCGCAAAAGCGTGGGCTCCCGACGCTCTACAACGCGCACGATTTCTACCCCGCGCGCGACACGTACACCCTGATGCGCCCGGACCTGACCGCCTTCGAGTCCGGCGACGACGAGGCCGAGGCGCGCTGTGTGCTCGCGCGCCGGTTCCTCGACGGCATCGACGGGATCGGTGACTACCACGGGACGGTCCTCGAGCGCCAACTCAACGGCGAGGCGTGGGGGACGCTGCGCGCGCTCTTGCACGACGACGACGGCAGTCCGCTGCACGCGGAGCTGCCGGCTGCCCGGGCCGCGGTGGGCGAGCGCGGCAAGCTCAAGCGCGGCGCCTTCGCGGCCCTCGACGCGCGATTCGCGACGTCGCGTTTTCTCGCGCGCAGGCTGTCCGCGGCGATGGGGCGGGCGGTCGAGTGGCGCGCGTCGGGCATCGACGCCGAGCCGCTAGGGCGCCTGCAGCCCGCGCGGGTCAGCGAGCGGCCGCTGCGGATCGGTTACGTCGGGGGCATCCTCAAGCACAAGGGTGTGCACGTCCTGCTCGATGCGTTCGCCCAGCTCGAGCCGGGCACGGCCGAGCTCATCCTCTACGGCGACTCGGGCGACCGCCCGTACGTGCTCGACATGCGCGCGCGGGCCGCCGAGGTCGGCGCCGTGTGGGGCGGGCCCTTCGACCAGGACGGACTGCCTGCGATCCTGACCGACATCGACGTGATCGTCGTGCCGTCGCTCTGGTCGGAGAATGCTCCGTTCGTCATTCGCGAGGCGTTCGCCGCGCGCCGGCCCGTGATCGCGTCGCGGACGCCGGCGACCGAGGAGAGCGTGCGCGACGGCGAGGACGGGATCCTCTTCCCGCTCGGTGACGCGAATGCGCTCGCCGAGGTCCTGCGCGAGCTGATCGCGGACGAGTCGCGGTACGCGCGTCTCGCGCTCGCGTGCCCGAGCGTCAAGTCGATCGCCGCCGAAGCGCGCGAATGGGTCGCGACCTACGACGAGCTCGTGCGTGCCCGACGCGCCGCCACCCCCAAGCCTGCGCTCCCGGCGCACCTCGAGTCGTTCGCAGCGCGCTACGAGGCGCTCCGCTCGGTTCCGACGCGCGAGCTGTTCAGCCGCGTGATGGAAGGGCTCGGCCGGCTCGGGAGCGCGATGGGCGTCGCGGCGAGCCCCGAGGATTACCTCGCGATCGCCGTGGGGCGTGGTTCGCGGTTGCGCGACGGATTGACCGAGGACGCGCGCGCGATCGACTGGTTGACGCGCAGCGTCCGCGAGCAAGAGGAGGCACGCAAGGAGCTCGAGGAGCGCTCCGTCTGGTACGCGGATCAGACCTCGGGTCTGCAGCAGTCGCTCGACGCGCTCGAGCGCGAACGCGACTGGCACAAGGAGACGCGCGCCGCCGACGAGGAATCACGCTCCGCGCTCGATGCCGCCCTCGAGGAGGCGCGCAACGCTCTCGCCGCGCTGGAGGAGGAACGCGGCTGGCTGAAGGAGACGCTCGAGGCGGGCAACGAGGAGCTCGAGTGGCTGCGCGGCCGTGTCGATTCGCTCGACGAGGAGCGCACCGGGCTGCTCGTCGATCGCGAGGCGCTCGAAGGCCATTTCCAGAGCCTCGGCGCCGAGCTCGAACAGTTGACCAGCAACGACAAGTGGTTGCGCGGCGAGATCGCGGAGCTCGTTCGAGGGCTCGGCGCCGATCTTCGCGGCGGTGGGGCGAGCGAGCCGGGCACGTTGACGACGCCCGAGATCTCCGATGCCCTGACCGCTGGCCGCCGCGGTCTCGCGCGTATCGTCGACGAGCTCGCGTGGCGCCGCAAGGAGATGGCGGTCGTGCGCTCCGCGTCGGAGGGCCTGTTTCAGCGCGTCGTCGGCGGTTCGCTCGCCTACCGCGCACGCAGCTGGCCGGTCGAAGGCAATCCGGAACAGGAGCCACGAGGATGAGCCAGAGCGTCGCCGTCGTGATCCCGAGTCTCGCCGACTTCGAGTTGCTCGAGCGCTGCCTGCCGCTGGTGCTCGCCGAGCTCGAGGCACGTGACGTCGCGGGCGACGAGGTGCTCGTCGTCGACGACACGGGCGAGGCCGTGCTCGGCGCTTGGATCGAAGAGCGTTGCCCGAACGTGCGCGTGGTGGCGTGCGAAGCGAACGTCGGTTTCGGACCGGCGCTGCTCAAGGGGGCGGAGGCCGCCGAGGCCGAGCACCTGTTCGCGATGAACCCCGACGTCGTGCCACGTCCGGGGTTCCTTTCACCGCTTGCCAGCGCGCTGGCGGACTCCGAGGTCGCCGTCGCTTCGCCGCGCGTTCTGCTTCAGGGCGAAGAGAGCCGGATCGAGTCGCATTCGGCGCTGCGCGTCGAGGACGGAAGCCTGCGCGTGGTCGAGCGCCGCCCGGAGAGCACGGGGGGCGCGGTGCGTCCGGTCGCATTCGCCGTCGGCGGCGCGATGCTCGTCCGCCGCGAAGAGTTCGTCCGCCGCGGCGGCTTCGACCCGCTCTTCGCGCCGTTCTACTTCGAGGACACTGACCTGGGGATCGACGAGTGGCGCGCGGGCCTGCGTGTCGTCGAGGTTCCGGAGGCGGTGGTCGAGCACCACCACCGCGGGACGATCGGCGCACGGGTTCCGGAGGAGCTCGTGCAGGCGGCGATCGAGAAGAACCGCTACCTGCTGTATTGGAAGTACCTCGACAGTCGGCGGGATGCGCACGATCATCTCGCGGCGATTTGGCGGGATGCGCTCGACGCGGGGGTGGCGGGGCGCCGGGAGGAGCTCGTCTGGATGGCGCTGGCACTCGAGGAGTTGTCGGGCGTGCACTCCGCACGCAAGGCGTTGCGGGCGCGGGTGCGGCCGTTCGGGGAAGTGCTGCGGGTGGCGGATCCGCTGGCGTAGTGATGGTCGACGCCAGCGCTTTCCTTAGCAGCCCGTTGAAAAAGTCATTCGGCGCCATGACGACATCCTCCACGCCCGGTCGGCACCTGAAAGCCTCCCCGAATCCACGAATTCGCCTACGTTTCCAGGCGCCAACCGGACGCGGATGCTGTCGCCCTGGCATCC
>JAAELL010000166.1 GCA_024226735.1 bacterium
ACAGCGACGACGCGACTTCGCTGCAAGTCTCGGAGGAGGCGCAACGCAGCAGCGGGCGGGTACGGGCCGACCAAAATGCCGCACAAGAGTGACTCACACCACTAGCTCGTGCGCATCTTCTCGACGAGCCCCTCGGCGACCTCGGCCGCGAGTTGCCGCGCCGCCTGCAGGTCCGGCGGGTTGGCACCGCCGACGGCGCGGTGTCCACCGCCCCCGTGACGCTCCATCAGCTCGCCGACGTGGATGCCGTTCTCCGGCGGGTTCCAGGGGTTCTCGCCGCACGTGACGTGGAAGCCCGAACGCGTCGGGATGACGCCGACCGAGTACACGACGTCCGGGTGGTGGTAGAAGACGGCGAAGCGCTCGCGCCGGATCTTGGTCGAGGAAGCGTCGTAGTAGACGACGCCGCCCTTCTTCCACTCGACGGTGGGAGGAAATTGCATTAACGCTTTGTCGCGGTTGCGCGAGGCGCGCTGGTGTGCCTTCTCGACGTCCGTTCGCGCGGCGACGTCCTCGAGCGTGCTGTTCGCCATGTCGTAGGCGAGCTCGTCGAGCCAGTCGGGGTGGGGCGCAACGGTCAGCGAGCGCATGATGCGCAGCGCCGGCGCGTCACCGAAGACCGCCTGCTCGACGCTCTCGAACCGCGCGGCGTCGACGATGTCCGACCAGCGGGCCATCTCGAGGAAGCGCTCGGGAGGGGAGTAGTCCCAGTACTGTTCGGCGTGCCGCAGGATCAGCGGCGGGCACGACGGCGAGTCTTCGTCCCAGGACCAGCGCTCGCTCGGTTCGTAGGCGGCGCGCAGCTCGGGCGAGAGGAACGTCGTCGGGTGGTGGTCGAACCAGTACTTCGCCCGCGGGTGGAAGTGGAAGTCGACGACGGCGAAGCGCTTGCCGAGCTCGAAGTCGGCCCAGTTCGCGCGCTGGTCGTAGTTCACGCTCTTGCAGATCACCTGCTCCTCACCCCTGAGCTCACGCAAGACTCGGGAGAGGATCGCCCCCGAAACCATGCCATCGAAGTCGCGGTGGTAGTGGATCGTGAGCGGTTCGGAGCCTGCCATCGCTCCAATGTATAGACCCGGCGCAGCGCGGCGCCACACAAGGATGCCCCTTGCGTGTCAATTTACGTCGAAGGCAGGCACGTGCCGTGCCTCGGAACCACGGCGTCGCTGGGGTACTACCCCAGCCTGTGCCTCGCTGCCACGGCGTCAGCCGTGGCGCCAGAAAAGACGTCGACACCGAAGGTGTCGTAGGAGGTTGTCCGGGGATCATTCGGATCCTCGGTCAGCCTCCTAGTGGTGTGATGCAGACAGTTGCGGTCTTATCCCGAGTTCGCGTGCATGCGGGCCGGGATACGACTGCGAATGTCTGCATCACACCACTAGTTCATCAACGCCGCGGCCAGCTTGTCGACGGCCGCCTGGTTCCAGACCTTCAGCAGGAACTCGTCGTCGCGACCGCGCAGCTTGGTCTCGCACATGTGCTTGCCCTCGATCAGGAGCTGCAGCGTGTGCTGCTTGCCCCCGCCTTCCTTGCGCAGCACGGCCGTGTGCGAACCGTACTTGATCAGCTCGGCGTCCGGCCCGAGCAGCGCGGGGTTGGCGGCGTAGGTGCTGAACATGCCGATCATCGGTGAGTCGGACGTCACGGACACGTTCATCGACGCGCGTCCGTCCGTCTCGCGGTACTTGCGCGTCACGTTGCTGCCGACCATCGCCGTGACGCCGCTGAGGTAGGGGTTGGCTGTCGCGTCGGTCTTGCGCTCGGGCACGACCTCGAAACCGGCGGGAGCACCAGGGAGAGCGGCGCGGATCGCCTCGGCGCGCTTGTTGCTCACCAGGCCAATGGCGGTGCGCAGGTTGTCGAGGCAGCGACCGTAGTGACCCGCCGTCCAAGCCTTGGATGCGGCCTCGATCGTCTTCGGGAAGTCGGCGGCCGACTTGGGCTTGACGCGCTCCTGCGCGACGGCGATCGCGGCTGCCGCACAGAGCGCAAGGGGGATGTACGGACGACGCATTCGGAGTCTCCTCTTGGGGGTCGCTGGGCGTTCGAGACGCAGGATCGAGTCGGGAGCGGCAGGTCTCCCGGCCCGGTACTCTACCCGGATTCCCGGCGCACAGGCCTCGGAACGGCGCAGGTTAAACCCCGGCGCCGCTCCGGAGCGTCCCCATCAGCACTGGAGCCCGCCGGGCGCTGGTTTGCGGCGCGCTTCCCAGGTCAACGTGACCGACATTCGGGCGGTGAACGTGCGCCGGACGCCGTCTGGCTTGTAACGGATCTGCCAGGCCTGGCCGACCCCTTCGGGGCCGTACTCGAGCATCTCGACCACGTAGCGGTGCTTGCAGATGACGCGGTCGCCGATCCAGCAGTACTCGACGTGCGAGGGCAGCGCGTTGGCGTCGTCGGCGAGCACGATGCAGAACGACTTCGACTGGTCGTTGAACGCCTGGAACTCGCGCCGGATCGTGTCGCGGATGTTCTCCTCCTCGGTCACGCCGGCGTCGTTGAGCGGGACGGTGAAGCTGCTCCAGCGGTCGAGGAAACGCTCGCCGACGCGTTCGAGGATCTCGTTCTGGATCCGACGCATCAGCTCGCTGCGGTGCTCGGACGTCCAGTCGGCGTCGAGCACCGCCGAACCACTGTCGCCCTCGAAGACGAGAGCGAGCGACGCCTGCGCGACACGCGGATCGGATGCGGGCGGGCGGGTTGGAAGGTGATGGGTTTCCATGATGGCAACAGGTGGGGAAGGGCCGAATGGGGATGGGCTACTTGGGGCGCGCGCTCTTGGCGCACCTGAATCCGATTTTGGCGTCGAAGGTTCCTGCGCTCATCTCGCGCACGTTGGCGAGCCCGAGCCCACGGTCGGGCGAGTCCGACCAGCCTAGCAGCCCGTTGAAGAAGTGCTTCGGATGCCAGGGCGACAGCATCCGCGTCCGGTTGGCGCCTGGAAACGTAGGCGAATTCGTGGATTCGGGGAGGCTTTCAGGTGCCGACCGGGCGTGGAGGATGTCGTCATGGC
>JAAELL010000167.1 GCA_024226735.1 bacterium
CACACCGCCGGCTACGGCGGGGGATGCGGTGGATCGAGCACTGGTTGGTATCTCGACGAGATCGAGATCGTCAGGAACGTCCCGGTGTTCACGGGTGACTTCGAGTCGGGCTGGGCCGGTTGGGGAGCCGACCGTGGCGTGTGGGACGTCGGGTCTCCGACGACGGGCCCCGCCGCGGCGTTCGAGGGTCTGAACGTCGCGGGAACCGCGTTGGACGGCAACTACGGCGCCAACACCGATAGTCGGCTCATCAGCCCGACGGTGCGCCTCGATACGGTGGTCGCGGGTGAGGAGCTGCACCTGCGCTTCCGCGAGTGGTTCTCGTACGACCACTGCGACGCGGGCTACGTTCAGATCTCCACGTACGACACCGGCACGGGAACGTGGGCGGACTGGGTGACGCTGAGCCCCTACGTCGAACACACCTCACCCTGGTCGCTGAAGGACGTCGACTTGACCGCGTACGCGGGACAAGTGGCGCGCGTAGCCTTCTACCACACCGCCGGCTACGGCGGGGGATGCGGTGGATCGAGCACTGGTTGGTATCTCGACGAGATCGAGATCGTCAGGAACGTCCCGGTGTTCACGGGTGACTTCGAGTCGGGCTGGGCCGGCTGGGGAGCCGACCGTGGCGTGTGGGACGTCGGGTCTCCGACGACGGGCCCCGCCGCGGCGTTCGAGGGTCTGAACGTCGCGGGAACCGCATTGGACGGCAACTACGGCGCCAACACGGACAGCCGGCTCATCAGCCCGACGGTGCGCCTCGACGGCGTTCCGCCCAACGGCGAGGTGCACGTACGCTTCTGGGAATGGACTTCGTTCGGTCATTGCGATGGCGGGTCCGTCCAGGTCTCCGCGTACGACCCGGGCACGGGCGCATGGGTTGACTGGGTCACCGTCGGCAGCGCGTCGGCCAGCGTTCCCTCGTGGTCCTTGCGTCAAGTGGACCTGACCGCGTACGCAGGTCAGCAGGTGCGGCTGGCGTTCTACCACACTGCTGCGTACGGCGGTGGTTGCGGCGGATCCAGCCACGGTTGGTTCATCGACGAAGTGCGCGTTCAGCACAGAGTCGGCACGACCTACTGCTCGCCGGCCGTCGACAATTCCACCGGCGCGCCCGCCGAGATCCGGGCGATTGGGAGTGATGTCGTCGATCAGAACCAGCTCGACGTGTTCGCGACCGGCATGCCCAACAGCCAGTTCGGGTACTTCCTCGCGAGCGAGACGCAGGGCCTCATCCCGCACCCGGGCGGGAGCCCTGGCACGCTGTGCGTCGTCGGCACCATCGCGCGCTTCAATGCTCCGATCGAGAACTCGGGCGCAGATGGGAGCTTCAGCATCGCAGTCGACTTGACCCAGATCCCCACGAGTCCCGCCCACGCGGTGACGGGCGGCGAGACCTGGCACTTCCAGGCCTGGTACCGCGACGGCGGCAGCAGCAACTTCACCGACGCGGTGAGTGTCTTGTTCCGCTGAGGAAGGTTCCGTTCAGCCGGCTCCCCGCTCGGGGAGCCGGCTGACGTCGACTTTGATCCGTGCGGTATCGGGATGATCGAATGGGTCTCCGCACCTTCCCGGGCTCTACGAGGTCATCCGGACGTAGCCGACACTCCCCGTTCGGTTCCGTTCGCGCGACGCTCGGTTCCGTCGAGCTCCGTTGCGGCGAGCCGGGCGCGAAACTGCACGTGCCGCCGGCGACTGAGCTCGATCAACGGCCGCCAAGCCGCCGCCGTCCAGCGTCGCGCGATCAACAGTTGCCAGAGCGGATTGGAACGCTTGTACAGGGCGCTCATTGCCACGTACGGCAGCACCGCCCGCCAGTCGAGCGGCCGCCGCTTCCAGATGTTGCGTACCGAGAAGAGTCGCTCGTAGATCCACGCGTACCCTGCCTCGAGCTCCGCGGGCGACATGTTGCGCGGGCGGAACACACAGTGCGCGGTGTCGTAGCGGCTCCAGTCCTCGTGCAAGAGGCGGCCCTCGGCCTTCATCCGTGCGAAGGTCGGCGTGCCGGGGTAGGGGGTCAGGATGTGAAACGTCGCGCACTCGAGACGCTGTTCCTCCACCCAGCTGGCCGTGCGCTCGAAGACTCCGGCGTCGTCGTGGTCGAAGCCCAGCACGAAGCTGCCGTTGACCTGGATGCCGTGGTCGTGGAAGAGCCGCACGCGGCGCGCGTAGTCGCCTGAGGGCGGGCTCTTCTTGCGGTTGCCCTGAACGTTCCGGTCGTCGAGGGACTCGAAGCCGACGAAGACGCCCGTGCAGCCCGCTAGCGCCATCTCGCGCACGAGGGCCGGATCATCGGCGACGTCGATGCTGACCGCCGCGCTCCAGATCTTCTCGAGCGGGCGCAGCGCTCGGCACAGTTGACGCAGGTACGCGGGTCGCGAGCCGAGGTTGTTGTCGATGAAGACGCCGTAGGGTTGCTCGTCGGCGAGGAACTCGGCGACGACCTGTTCCACGTCGCGCACCTGGTAGGGCATGAAGAGGCCGCCGGTGGACAGGTAGCAGAACGAGCAGCGATTGTGGCAGCCGCGCGTGGCGATCAGGCTCGTCGTCGTCAGGTACGAATCGCTGCGCAGAAGGTCGCGCCGCGGCGTCGGGTCCTCGCGGTAGGGGCGGCGCAGGTCGGCGTGATACTCCGGCTCGATCCGCCCGGCGTCGAAGTCGCGCAGCACACGGTTCCAGATCGCGGCTCCTTCGCCGAACGCGAGCGCGTCCGCGTGCGGCCGGACCTCGGCGGGGCAGGAGATCACGTGCAGTCCACCCAGCACGATCCGCGCACCGCGCTCGCGATACCAACGCGCCAGCTCGTACGCGCGCGCCGCGAACGTCAGGTGGACCGTGATTCCCACGACCTCGGGAAAGGGATCGTCGGGTGGATGGCCTTGGAGCAAGTTCTCGTCCCAGTAGTCGACGCTCCACTCCGCAGGCGTTCCGGCTGCCACCGTCGTCAGCGCGAGGGTTGGCGTCAGCACGTGCTTGCCAAAGCTGTTGTGGGGATCCTTGGGGTAGAAGGGGTTGATGAGGAGTGCATGGCGCCGGATCGGAGGCCCGGGACGCCGCGTCGCGTCGAGCGCCGGCGCCTCCCGCATTCGGCGAGGTGTGGTGCGCATCGTGTGTGTAGCTTTGCAGCGCAAAGTAAGTGGACGTGAAGCCGCAAGATGGGCTGAACGAGATCAGGCTCCGGCCCCGCCCTTGCGCGGGCGGGGCCGGCGCGAGCGGCCGGGTGAGCGCGCGGGAGCCGCATCCGCGACGACCCGTTCGAGCTCGGCCAGGTATTCGAGGAAGCGCGTACGTCCCGCGCGCGTGAGGCGATAGATCGACTGTGGTCGGCCTTCGTCCTGGTCGCGCTCGAATGTCACGAGCTCTGCGTCGACGAGCGTCTTCAGGTGGCGGCTCAAATTGCCGTCCGTGAGGTCGCAGAGCTCCTTCAGGTCGCCGAACGCGATGCCGCCTGGTTCCGCTGTCAGAGCGGTGAGGATCCCCAGCCGCGCCTTCTCGTGGATGACCCGCTCGAGCCCGCCGTAGTGGAAGCGTGCACGGCGCGTCATCCGACGTCTCCTCTTCGATCGAGCGGAAACTCGGCGCCCTCCGGCGCGCACGCCAGGAGCCCTGCCGCCCACGCCTGTCCCAGACCGAACACCGCTCCCATCGTCCACGGCGAGAGGGCCACGGCCGCGGGCTGCCCCAACGTCCACGCGCCCGCCGCGAAGTAGAAGCACGCGACGAATCCGACCCCCTGCGGGAGCCGCGGGACGGAGGCGAAGATCGCGAGTGCGAAGCACAGCATCCACAGGCCCGGAAGGAGCGCGAACAGCTCGTCCGAACGAGTGGCGAACGCGACGGTGAGCACCGCGGCCGTGCCGAATGCCGGCGCCAGCGTGAACAGCGTGCGCAAGAGGCCGTGCCGTTCGTGACGCGAGCGGGTCAGCACGAACCGGCGTCCGACCTCGAAGGTCAGCGCGAGAACGCCGACGAGAGCCAGCCCCACCCACAAACCGAGGTAGGCCCGTCGTTCGGCGAGCGGCTCGCCGACCCACACGGCTTGGGCCGCCGCGCCCACGGCCCCGAGCGCAGCCGTTCGCGCAACTGTCGCCGCGCGGTAGCCGCGCACCGGAGTCGAGCGCGACAGTTGTTCCTGGATCGTATCGAGGTTCTCGAGGGCGTCGTGGATGTTCATGGCGCAATGACTTTGTATTGCAAAGTGTACGTGCGGAGAGCAGAGAGGTCAATGGGGGGAGAATCCCTACCTCGTGTCGCCCACGAGGTCTGCAGCTCCGGGGTCGAGCCCTGGCCCCGGAGGCCATGAGGCGGCCAGGGCTCGGCGGACGCATTCAGTCACACAACACGACGGCGACGCCGTCCGTCGTGTTCGACGTGTTGCCGGGATTCATGTCGCGGAACCAGAGCTGGAAGTTCCACGTCTGGCCGGCGCTGACGGGGAGCGACTGGAGGTCGACGTCGAACGTCGCAGTGCCCGCGCCCGTGTCGACGATCGCACCACGCACGATCGGCAAGGCGAGGCACAGCGTCCCTTGGCTCGGCGCGGGCAGGGGCGTCGCACCTTGGAGGCCCGACGAGAGCAGGTAGCCGAAGCGGCCCGCCGGCAGGGACGTGGCCGTCACGCTCAAGTCGTTGGTGGCGATCGAGGGGCTGCCCCAAGCGTCGATCCGCGCCGCGCTTCCCGTCGAGTTCGGAGCGGACGTACAGTAGCTCTCCGCGGTCGACAGCACGACGATGCTCGCCGGCGTTCCGAGGGATGGCAGGCCCTGCGCATCGACGAAGTAGGCCTGCACGAAGTGATCGATGGCCCGCTCGCCGAGTGCGGTCGACCGTAGGTCGAGCGTGACCGTCATCTGACCGGACGCAGGAAGGACCGCGATCGGGATCGGTCCGATCGTCGGGTTCAAGGGGAGCCAGACGCCGGACAGCGGCGGGGCGAACATGTAGGTCGCCGTGTCGCTCAGGGCGAGGAACACCTCGTCGCCCGCGACGCCCTCGAGCTCGACCTCGACGCGCAGTCCGCCGCAGGCGCTCGGCTCCCACCAGCGTGATGTCCATCGCGATGTTCGCGCAGGGCCAGCCAGCACGGTCGGCGGAGCGCCGCTCGTCGCGGGGCCGTCGGCGCCGCCCGGGACATCCGGCGTGCCGCAACCGTAGGCGCCGGCGCCGCCGTCGCCGCCCATGAGCGTGCAGCCGATCAGCGTCGACGTCTGCTGCGCCTGTAGGCCGGGCCCTCCGTCCGAGCCGGGGAACGCCGGATAGCCGCATTCAGGCGATGGGGCTCCGTCTCCGCCGTCCCCTCCGATCAAGGCGGAGGACGACGCGAACAGCGCGCCGCTCTGCAGGCGCACACCCGCCGAGCCGGGGATACTCCCCGAGCCGAAGCCAGCCCTCACCTCGCCTGTACCACCAGTGATCGTGCAGTGATCCAGCGCGACCTCGGCCCCGCCGATCCGCATGCCGACGGAGCTGGACATGTCGTAGCAGGAGTTCGAGAGGCTCGTGCCGATCAGCTCGCACGCGCTGAAGAAGACCGCGCCGGACGTGAGCAGGGCCGCCGGCCTCGCGGTGGAGAATCCACAGTCGGACTCGATGAAACCCCGCAGCTCGCAGCGTTGCACGTGCACGACGCCTTGACTCGCCGCGACCTCCAAGGTGCCGCGTGTGGGGGCCGGGTAGGCGATGGAGTAGGGGATGAGCTGGAGCCGATCCAGGATGACCGTCTGGTTCGCGGCGAGCGCGTCGACGGCGACCGTACCGTCGATGCGCGTGACGCCCGTGCCGCTGCCGAGCACCGACAGGTCGAGCCCCTGGATCGCGAAACCCGAGTAGTCGCCCGCGGCCACCAGCAGGGTGTCGCCGTCGGACGCGGCCGCGACGGCTTGCGGAATGTCGAGGAAGTCCGCCCCGCCCGCGGCATCCACGGTGAGGACGTCGGCAAGGGCCACTGCGGGAGTGAGCGTCGCCAGGGAGAGATAGAGCACGAGCCGATCGGGAAGTTCCATCACGCGGTCTCCTTGCGGGTATGGGATACGGCCAGATGACCCCACCGTAGCAGAAGCAGGCGCGCCTCTAGCTTCTGGGGCGAATCTGAGAGAATGGCGGCCATGCAAGCCAAGCGATTTCGCCGCCTCGCTGTGATTGCCGCACTCGTCCAGCCGGCGTCGGCGCGCGCGCCGCGACAGTTCAACTATGACGAGAGCGCCGTCCCCGCCTACGAGCTGCCCGACCCCCTCGTTTGCGCGGACGGCTCACGCGTGAAGGACGCGGCCGGATGGCGGACGAGGCGCCGGCCGGAGATCCTCGAGCTCTTCCGCGAGCACGTGTACGGCCGCGCCCCCGCGGCCCCCTCCGAGCTGCGCTTCGAGCTGCTCGAGGAGGGTGAGCCCGGCGTCGAAGGGAGCGCCGTGCGGCGCCAGGTCCGGATCCATCTGGCGTCCGATGTGAGCCTCGACCTGCTCGTCTACCTGCCGCGCACGACCGCGGACGCGTCGCCCGCTTTCCTCGCTCTCAACTTCTACGGCAACACGTCGGTGCACCGCGACCCCGAGATCCTGCCGTCACGCTCGTGGATGGGCGACAACGCGGACCTCGGGATCGTCGACCATCGTGCGACCGCGGCGACGCGCGGGGCGCGTGCACACCGTTGGGCGATCGAGGAGATCGTGGCGCGTGGCTACGCGTTCTGCACCGTGCACTACGGGGACATCGATCCCGACCACGACGATGGCTTCCAGAATGGCGTGCACGGAGCATTCGATCCGAGCGGGGAAGAGCGCCCGCCCGACGCGTGGGGATCGATCGGAGCTTGGGCCTTCGGGCTCAGCCGTTGCCTCGACTACCTCGAGCAGGACGACGACGTCGACGCGGAGCGCGTCGCGGTCATGGGCCACTCGCGGCTCGGCAAGACCGCGCTCTGGGCGGGCGCGCGGGACGAACGCTTCGCTCTGGTCATCTCCAACAACTCGGGCTGTGGGGGCGCCGCCCTGTCGCGCCGCGAGTTCGGCGAGACCGTGGCGCGCATCAACGAGGTCTTTCCGCACTGGTTCTGCGGGAACTTCCGCGCCTACGGGCCGAACGTGAACCGGCTGCCGGTCGACCAACACATGCTCGTCGCGTTGATCGCGCCACGCCCGGCGTACGTCGCGAGCGCGACGCAGGATCGCTGGGCCGATCCGCGCGGCGAGTTCCTGAGCGCCAAGCACGCACAACCGGTGTACGAGCTGCTCGGCGCATCAGGACTGCCGATGGGCGAGCCACCGTCCCCGAACGTCTCCGTGCAGGGCACCCTCGGCTACCACGTGCGCGAGGGCAAGCACGACGTGACGGAGCTCGACTGGGCACACTATCTGGACTTCGCCGATCGCCACTTGCTGGCGACGCCGAAATGAAAGCGCTCACCGCACTCGCGTGTCTCTGCTCGGCTTGGGGTTGCCGCGCTGCCGGACCGGACTTTCGGCCGCTCGTCGGCGTCGACGGCAGTCTCGCCCGGGAGGTTGACGGCGGAAGCGATGTGGGGGTCGGCTACGCGCTCGTCGCGGACATCGTGCCGCTGTCCGAGCGCTGGAGCCTCGCCCTTGCTTTCCTCGACAGCGACTTCGAACACGAGGACGAGCGCGGCGTGCGAGTCGAGGTGCTGCGCCTGCAGCTGCGCTGGCACGGGCTCGTCTCGTTGAACTCGGCGTACGGTCCGGAGGACGAGCATCCGGGCTACCTGGCAGTCGGCGTCGGCTCCGTCCTCGATGCGCACGGAGCTGGGGGAACCGACTACGAGGACGGCGACTACGTCGACCTCGAGGTCGGTTGGCGTTGGGCGATCGACAAGCGAGGCTGGGTGCTGTCGGCCGGATTGAATCTGAGCTATGTCGACGTCGAGGAGGACTCGGGGAAGCCGGACGTGACCACCGAGGCGTTTCGCGGTGCTCTCCTGTTCGGAATCCACTGGGGCGTCTGAGTCTCGCGCGGGCTCGGTGCTCGCAAAACCGCGAGACTCCGTGTCTAGTGCGGCGATGGACACACAATCAGGCGGAACCGACGCGCCCGGCACGCTCCTCGCGGAGCTCGACGGTGTCTGGCGCGGTGAGGGCGTCGGCGACTTTCCGACGATCGAGCGCTTCGACTACTCCGAGGAGCTGAGCTTCGACGTGCGGGCGAGCGAGTCGCTCCTGCACTACGTCCAGCGCACTCACCTGGTGGACGGTGAGCCGAGTCACTCCGAGTCCGGCTTCGTGCGCTGGCTCGAGGACGGAGCGATCGAAGTGTCGAACGCGCAGAACAGCGGGCGCGTCGAGGTGCTGCGCGGCAAGGTGACCGGTCGACCCGGAGCGTGGACGCTCGAGCTCGAAGCGCACGTGCTCGGACACGACGCGCGCGTGCTCCAAACGCGCCGGTCGCTGCGGCTCGCCGGGGATCGACTGATGTACGTCATGGAGATGAAGACCAACACGACCGACGAGCCCGTCCTTCTGCAGCATCTGTCCGCACGGCTCACGCGTTCGTCGTAGCGGGCGCGCAATGGCCAACGCTTGGACCTGGCGCGGCAACTGGACGCAGGGAATGAAGCGTATGAGGGGTCCGGGCGTGGGGATACGCACGGGCTCCCTGAGTTCGTAGGTCTCCTGGCGAGCGCCTCGAAATGAGCATTGTTCGGATCCTTACGGTGGGGAAAGCCCTAGCCCCCCCAAGAATCGAATCTCTGCTTAGCCTGGGGGGGACAAAACGGGCAAAGAGTGCCCGGCGTGGATCCGTCTATCAGCCATCGAGGCACCAATCATGATTCGACTCTCGAACATCGTGGGTGGAGCGTTTGCTCTCGCCCTCCTGGGCGTTCCCGCCCTAGGACAAGATCTCACCAACCAGGACGAATGCTCCCAGGCCCAGCTCGACGTGCGCGTCGGCGACGGCTCGTTCGGTTGGGACAACTCGGGAGCGACGACCGGGGCCGACGGGCAGGCCGAGGCCTCTTGCTACTCGTTCGGCACGGACGACATCGCGAGCGACATCTGGTTCGTGTGGGAGGCGACCGTCGACGGTACGGTCGACATGTCCACGTGCGCCAGCGCTGGCAACACCGACACGAAGCTCGCGGCCTACCCCGGAGACTGTTGTCCCGCGGACGGGACGTCGCTGGCCTGCAACGACGACGCGTGCAGCACGCTTTCGCAGATCTCTTTCGCGGTCGCCTGCGGCGAGTCGTACATGATCCAGATCGGCAGCTTTCCCGGCAGCTCCGATGGCGCGGGGGTGATCGACGTCGCTCAGACAGGGTCGCCGTGCGGAGGAACTACGGCATGGACGCAGTCGACCGTCAACAACGTCATCACGACAGGCGTCGTGTGCGTGGCGGGCGAGAGTAGCGCGTGGCGCCTTTACGATCCGGCCACACAGGGCGTCGCGGGGGACTTCGAGATCATCGACGTGACCTTTGCGATTCGGGAGGCCACTTCGGTCAGCGGTACGCAGATGGCGACGGTTCGGGTGCGGGACGGCAGTGGATTCCCGACGATCGCCAACATGCCCATCCTCGACGAGGTCGACTTCATCGTGGTGGATCAACTGAACACCTTCATGACCGTCCCCGTTTCGACCGGCCTCATTCCCGCCGGGACACCGATCGCGATCGAGTTGGTTTCGCTGAACCTAGCCGGCACAAACGTGTTGATCCCGGGGTTCAATCTCTTGGGCCAGACAGCACCGAACTACATCAGCACACCTGTTGAGTGCGGTCCCGTGCTCGACCCGACGGACATGGACGTGTTCCAGCCGGGCAGACACCTCATCCTCGACTGCACGAGCCTCGAGGCCCCGGCGCCGCCCGACGACTCGATCGGCTGCAACTACTGCAACCCCGCCGTCCCCAACACGACCGGCAACCCCGGCACGATCGCCGCCAACGGCAGCACCGACCTCGGCGACAACGACGTGACGCTCACCGCGAGCGACCCGCCGCTGGACCCGTTCGGCTGCTTCCTCGCGGGTCCCGGGCCGGGGACGTTCGTGCCGCCGAGCAGCGACGGCATCTTCTGCCTCCTCGGTGGGAATTCCGAGCACCTCGGCCGCTACGACGGCGACACCTTCGACACCGGCGTGACGGGCACGGGCTCGCTCGTGATCGACGTCGACGCCGTCCCGATCGCTGGCGACAACGTCGGCACGCCCGGCCCGTTCGAGCGCGCGCTGCTGTCGGGCGAGACCTGGAACTTCCAGTGCTGGTACCGCGACAGCGGCTCCAACAACTTCACGGACGCGATCGCGATCCTGTTCCAGTAGGCGCTCGGCGCCGATCCCAACGCCCCCACCCGTGCCGCAAGTGGCTGGGTGGGGGCGTTTTCGTATCGTGTAGGCCCAGTCGTGTGGGCCCAGTCGTGTAGGCCCAGAGGAGAGAGTGAGGAGAGAGAAACATGAGTGGCATCTTCGACACGGACACTCGTCCGGGGACCGCGCTGTGCCTGTCCGGTGGTGGCTATCGCGCCATGCTCTTCCACACGGGAGTGCTCTGGCGCCTCTACGAGCTCGGACGGCTCGAGGGGCTCGCGCGCGTCTCGAGCGTATCGGGCGGTTCGCTCACGGCCGCCGTCCTGGCACTGAAGTGGGAGAGGTTGAGCTTCGACCCGGCTCGCACGCGCGAGGACTTCGTGCCGCTCGTCGTCGAGCCTCTGCGCGCGATGGCGAGTCGCACGGTCGACCGCGGCGCGGTGCTCGGCGGGGCGCTGTGGTTCGGGACGGCGAGCTCCAGGGTGCGCAAGGCCTACAGCAAGCACCTCTTCGGGGATGCGACGCTGCAGGATCTGCCGGACGAGCCGCGCTTCGTGATCAACGCGACCAACGTCCAGTCCGGGGCGCTGTGGCGCTTCTCGAAGCCGTACATGCGCGACTACCGCGTCGGCAAGTACCCCAACCCACGCATCGAGATCGCGCAGGCCGTCGCGGCGTCGTCGGCGTTCCCGCCCGTGCTGTCGCCAGTCGAGATGGAGCTCGACCCGAGCAAGTTCGAGCCCGGCACGGGTCAGGACATGCAGCGCGAGCCGTTCACGCGCGACGTGGTGCTCTCCGACGGCGGCGTCTACGACAACATGGGGCTCGAGACGGCCTCGTCCTTCGAGACGCTGATCGTGAGTGACGCGGGGGGCAAGACCCAGCCCGAGGCGAAGCCGAAAGGCGACTGGGCGCGACACGCGATTCGCGTGCTGGGCCTGATCGACAACCAGGTCCGCAGCCTGCGCAAGCGCGAGCTGATGGCGGCCTTCGACGGGGGACGGCGCAAGGGCGTGTTCTGGAGCATGAGCACGAACCTCGCCGACTATGGCCTGTCCGACAGCCTCGACTGCCCGCACGAGCGCACGCTGGCCCTGGCCGCGGTCCCGACGCGCCTCGCGGCGATGGATCGCCGGCTCCAGAATCGCGTGATCAATTGGGGCTACGCCGCGTGCGATGCCGGCGTGCGCAGGCGCGTCGACACGAGCCTGCCCCCGCCGCAGGGGTTCCCCTACCCGTCCGCGGGCGTCTGATCCGAGCGGCGAGGAATTTCCTCGAATCCGCCAGAGATCCGAGCTCCCTACCCCCAAGGTCCGGCAGACAACGTCTCGCCGTTACTCGACTTCGGTTCCGAAGTAGGAAGCTTGAATCATGAACATCCGCACGACCCCCCGTTCATCATCCGGTGTCCCCTGGAGCTTGCCGCTGGGAGCGCTCGCATTGGCGTCGACCAGCTTCGCCCAAGATCCGTGTCGCGTCGTACCCGGCGACTGTTGTGCCGGCCAGCCGGCGCTCGAGGACCAGAACTACACATTCACAGGCCAGGTCGCCGCCGGTACGGCGTCGCCGCAGGCGTTCGGAGACGCCGTACTCACGCTCTACGACTTCTCCGACTTTTCGAGCGCCACAGCGGGCGTCAACTTCGCGATCTCGCGCTACAGCGACCCGAGCTGGGACGAGCAGTCGATGGGGAGCATCTTTGGCGTCACGTTCGATGCCTCCGGGAACATCTACACGACCGCGACGACGTGCTACCACCAGGACATGATCGCGTCCGCCGGTTCCGGCGGCGTCTACCGCATCGACGGCGTCACGGGCATCGTGTCGATCTTCGCGACCCTTCCGAATACCGGACCGGGGCTGGGCAACATCGCCTACGACTGCGCGAACGACCAGTTCTTCGTCACCAACCACGAGGACGGCAGGATCTACCGCCTCGACGCGGCCGGCACGATCCTGAGCACGTTCGACCACGGTGCGAGCGACGATGGAGTGAACGGATTTGCTCCGCTCGGTGAGCGGCTCTGGGGCGTCGCCGTGCACGACAATCGGGTGTGGTACAGCGTATGGGTCGACGACGGCGGCAGGCCGGACGCGACCGCGGACAACGAGATATGGTCCGTCGCGCTGTCCGGCGCGGACTTCTTCGGCGGTGGGCAGTTCGAGCTGTCGATCGCGCCGCCCTCGGGTGGGGACTACACGAGCCCGGTCTCGGACATCCGCTTCTCGCCGACGGGCTCGATGCTGGTCGCCGAGCACGGCATGTCCAGCGACACGTCGCCGACCCCGCACGACGCGCGGGTCCGCGAGTACGAATGCATCGGCGGCATGTGGGCGCTGACGAGCAACACGTTCAGCGTCGGCAGCGTCAACAGCGGCACGAACAGCTCCGGTGGCGTCGACTTCGACTACGGTCCGGGAGGGCGCGTGTGGGCGAGCGCGGACGCGATGAGCGTCAGCAGCCCGTCCATCTACGGCTTCCAGGGCCTGCCCGCGAGCGGAGGATCCGTGCCGAGCAGCTTCCTCGTGGACTACAACGGCAACCTGTCCGTGCAGGACAAGACCCTGATCGGAGACATCGCGATCACCTGTCCCGTCGAAGACCCCTGCTGCTTCGACTTCAACGATCAGACCACCCAGGGCTTCGTGCCGTGTCCGCAGGCGCCCAACGTGAACGTCACGACCGGTTCGCCGGGACCGTCCGGGAGCGCGCAGGATCACTTCCTGCTGTTGGATGACCTGGCCGGTCCGTCACTCGCGTGCGGTCCGGCTCCGTGCGCCGGCGACTGGCGCCAGCTCGGTCCCTGCGCCGCCCTGTGCTTCGATGAACGGATCATCGAGGACGGTGTGACGGGCACCTTCCTACCGCTGCCTCCGCGGATCACGATCACCAACGGGAGCATCCGCGCGGCGTGGGTTGCGAACTTCACGATCACCGACGACGAAGGACCCAACCCGGGCTGGCACTCGGTCTGCGCACCGATCCGTCCCTTGGGTCTGAGCGGGCAGCCGCCGGTCAGCACGAGTGGCGCCTGGCAGATGCTGGACGGGGCTCCCGACAGCGACTGGGACGTCCTGCTCGCGAACGTGACCGAGATCCAGCTCGCCGGTGATCCGGTGGGCACCCAGAACGAGCTCTTCGCGTGGGACAACATCTGCCTGCGCGACGACGTGTGCGACTACTCCGGCGTCAACAAGGACCTGCGCAACGACACGGGGCAGGCCGTCAACGGCGTGGACATCCTGCTCCAGGGCACTTGGACGCTCGCGAACCTGCGGTTCCACTTCGATGGTGGGTTCTCGTCCTTCCAGATGGTCCCGGTCGGTCCCAACACGATGCTGCGTTGGACGGGCGGCCAGACGATCGCGCCGAACGGCGTCACCCACGTCGGCTACGCGATGTGGTCCGGGTCGACGACCGTGCTCGGGCTGTTCTGGACCGTCAACAGCATTGCGGTCGGATGCGCGCCGCAGTGCAACGTGCGCGGCGGCGATCACCCCGCGACTGGCGACGTGCGGTTCGTGAACGACGTGCTCGCCTGTGAGTCCGTGCCCCTCTACGTCGGCAACCTCATCGTCGAGTACTACATCGACCCGCCGCCGCTCGCGGACTGGAACGGGACGACTCCGCGTTCGCCGATCGCGGTCGACGCGATCCCGAACACGATGTGCCTCCAGCCTGGCGAAGAGGACATCCTGTTCATCCCGTCCGCGCCGGACGAGGCCCACTACGCGCTGCTCGTCTTCGCCGTCGGTCGCGACCCGGCCCTGGCGGGGCCCGACACGACGCTCGACTTCCTGATGCTGCCGGTCGTCGATGGCGGTCCCGCGATCGGAACGGCGTACTGCAGCCCGAACGTTTCCAACTCGACGGGCCAGCCCGGCACGCTTGCGGCGTACGGCAGCTCTGTCGTCGCCGACCAGAACGTGGCGCTCCTCGCGAGCTCGCTGCCGCCGAACCAGTTCGGCTACTTCCTCGCGAGCCCGACGCAGGGTTTCATTCCGAACCCCGGGGGGAGCGTCGGCAACTTCTGCCTCGGCGTCGGCGACTTCCTGGGCCGCTACAACGGCATGGTGCGCAACACCGGCGCCGCGGGTCAGGCCGCGTTGATCGTCGATCTCACGGGCGTTCCGATCGCGATCGCGCCCGGCTCGATCGCCATCCAACCCGGAAACAGTTGGAACTGGCAGATGTGGTACCGCGACATCGGGAACACCAACAACTTCACCGATGCAGTGAACATCGTCTTCCAGTAGGCGAGAGCCGAAGGCGGTTGTGAAGCGCCGCGAGCCGGGCCGGAGTGATCTCCGGCTCGGCTCTTTCGTGGACAGTCCGTCTATTCCGTGGACGAGCCGGATCTGCCGGAGGATTGATTCGACAGGAGCACGAGCCGTCCGAATGAGGGCCAGGGAGCACTACCGCTCCCCGGCCTGCATCACACCACTACGACCCTCTGCTCGCAGCCGAATCCGCGCTGGCCTGGTCAAGCAGCCCGCTCGTGCACGCCGAGGGCAAGCGCGAAGGCCTCCTGCGGTATCGCCTGATCCCCCAGGTGCTCGCGTTCGTCTGCTACCACCTCTCGTGGTTGCTGTACGTGATCCGGCCGCACTGGAGCTACCGTCTCCATGCGCAGTTCGCGCCGACCTCCTTTCGGCGCATCGGGCTCGACGAACGCGAACACAAGCTCGAGAGCCTGGCCCGCATGATGCAGCCGCGATTCGCGTGATCGCCGGCAGCGGCAAACCGCTTCACCGGCGCCCGAGGTGCAGCAGGCCGAACTGCGATGGGTCGTCGCGCTTTCGGTGCTCCGAGTAGGCACGCAGGAGCGACGTCGCGCGGGGACCCTCGTCGCGGTCGCTCACGACAATGTCGAAGCCGATGCGCCCGTCCGCGCCGAGTGGAAGGGAGGCGAGCGGGATGGCTGCTTCCACCTGGTAGCCGCCGTCTCGCTGCGTGCCTGCCCCCCGCGCTCCGGCCCCCCCGCTCGAGCGGATCGTGCCGGTGAACAGCATCGAGTGCGTCGTCAGCTCCATCTTCTCGACTCCGGCCTCGACCTCACTCGCACCGGCGAAGAGGACGTGGACGGCGTCGTTGCGGAACAGGCTGGCGAACTCCTTGTCCGCGACGACGTCGTCGGTGACGGTGGCAGCGACGAAGAGGTGCGTGTCCGAGCGCGCAAAGCGAACTTGCGCCGAACAGTCGTCGCGGCCGGTGTGGGCGGTTGGGCGCTGGACGACGGGGCTGTGCTCGTCGATCTCGATCGCCGAGACGCCGGTCCACTCGGCAAGGTCGCCGTCGAGCGTCGGCTCGTTCATCGCGCCGACCGGATAGAACGGACGGCCGAGCACCACTTCGGTTGCGTGTTCGACGCGCACGTCGAGCGTCTGGTCGCGGCTCTCGAAGAGCCACTCGAGCTTCGCGACGTGCGGTGCGCGCCACGGCTCCGCGCCGGGCTCGGCGCCAGCGAGGTCGACGGTGCTGCTGCGCGTCTCGCCGGGCGCCAACGTGAACGAGACCTCCTCCCGCCGGCCTCCGCCGTCCGACACCTGGCACGTCACCTCCAACGCCTCGCTCAGTTCGTTCGTGATCGTGTACGGCACCGCATTCGCCTCGGGGTCGTAGGCCCCGAGCGTGACGCCGCTCTCGAGCTGCTCCGACAGGAAGTAGTGGCGGCGCGCAAGCGACGTGTCCTTGACGGCAATCGTCGCGCGGTCGAACACCTCGCCTTCGACGTCGATGGCTTCCACTTCGATCGCCTCTCGGCTCACGTCGAGCGCGACGTAGTGGTGGGCGGAGCGTGCCCTCTCCTGGTAGCGGTTCGGAACCGTGTCGATGGGGTACAGCGGTGCACCTCCGCCGCCGGTCACCACGTACACGACGCCGTCCTTCTGTGACCGCTCGTACAGGTGGTCGTGCCCGTTGAGCACGAGGTCGACGCCGTACATCTCGAACAACGGCGCGAGGAAGCGCCGCCCTTCGTCGAGCGGCCACTCGAACGGCGTCCCGTCCGCGTGCGAGCGGCCGTGGGGGCCCGAGGTGAACGGGGCGTGGTGAAACGCCACGAGCGTGAAGCGACCGCGCAGCGAGCGCAACTCGGAGAGCAGCCAAGCGTACTGCGGTGCGCTCGGGTCGACGTGCGAATTGCTGTCCAGCACGAGCAGTGTCATGAGCTCGTAGTCGACCCGGTACCAGCGCTCGTTCCCCGGCAGCTCGAAAAGGCTGAAGAAGTGCGAGAGCTCCTCCTTGGTCGCGTCGCTCGCCTCGCGCGTGCGCTCGTGGTTGCCGATCGCGGGCCAGAGCGGGATCCGTCCCAGCAGGTCGCGCGCGGGAACGAAGAACTGCTCGATCCACTGCGCGTACATGCGGCCGTCCGCCGGGTAGTCACCGGTCCCGATGACGAACAGGGCCTCGCGCTCGTGGTCGAGGACGCGGCGCGCGACGCGTTCCCACTCCTTGGGCTGGCTGCGCACGTCACCGAGCGCAACGAGCCTGTAGCTCTCGGGCGCCAGCGGAAGCGTGCGGAACGTGCGCGCTCCACTCGAGAGCTCGTCCACCGTCGTGATCGCGTAGGCGTACTCCCGGTCGGGCTCGAGCCCCTCCAGCGCGAAGATGTGGTGGCGCATTGCGGCGTGCTCGACGACGCTTCCCTCGCCTCCGACTGGACCCCACTCGAGTGTGGCCGCGACCGGCGAAACGTGGTCGATCACGATCGTCATGGTGTCGGTGCCGGGACCCAAGAGGAACGGACCGCACGAGTACGGAGCCGGGTCGTCCGCGGCCGCGAGCGGCAGCAGGAGCGAGAGTACGGGAATTGTGAACAGTCGGCGGTTTGGGTGCTTCATCGTCAGGCGGTCGTGTCCAAGGGGTGCCATGCTCTATTCTTGTTGCACGCACCGCCACTCCGAATGCCGTCGACTCCATGCCTTACCCCGATCGCGCATCCCTGACTGCCTTGGGCCTCGTCCTCGCTGGCGCGCTCCTGTCCGCGTGTCGCGCGGACCGTACCGGTGACCTTCCCGAAGTTGCGACGTGGGGCGCGATGCGCGAGGTCCTTCGCGACGGGCAGACCGCGGGTCGCGTCGATCTCGCCTCCGTCGTGGGCGCTCACTCGGTCGGCGTGGGAGCGCTGGCCGGACTCGCTGCCGAGATCACGATCGACGCGGGCACGGCGCACCTCGTCGAGGTCGTCGACTCCTCGGCACCCAACGGCATTCGTGCGCGCGCGGTCGCGCCCACCGATCAGGCGACTCTGCTCGTGCTGGCCGACGTCCTGGCGTGGAGCGAGCACGTCCTACCGGAGCTCGTGGACCTCGGCGGACTGGAGGACACCGTGCGCGCGAAGGCTGCTGCGCGCGGGATCGACGTGGCGCAGCCGTTCCCCTTTCGCATCGAAGGGCTGGCGCGCGACGTTCGGCTGCACGTGCTCGATCATGCGTGCCCGATCGCGGATCCGGATGGACCCCAACCCTGGCGGTTCGCGGGCGAGGACGAGGAGGTCGTCTTGATCGGCTTCCACGCCGAGAACGCCGCGGGCCATTTGACGCACCACGGTCGGCGCAGCCACACCCATGCGCTGTTGAGTGGCGCGGGCGTCTCCGGCCACCTCGACGCTGTCGCGCTCGCGCCGGGCGCGCGACTGTTCCTGCCCCTGGGCACCGAGCCACAACCGTCGATCCGGTGATGCGAATCATGCGAGCACGCACGCTGTTTCAGGCCGTGTTACCGATGATGGCGCTCGGCGCATGCGCGACCCATGCCGCGCGCGAATCGCAATCCGACGCGGCTGCGCCCAGCCTCGCATCGGCTGGTCCCGATGTCGGCTACGACGGCGGCTTCTTCGTGCGCTCCGAAGACGGCCGCTCCGAGCTACTCCTCGAGGGACTGTTTCAGACCGTGATCGGCGCGTTCGACTCCGA
The DNA here is from genome assembly GCA_024226735.1 of bacterium. Lineage (GTDB taxonomy): Bacteria > Planctomycetota > UBA1135 > UBA1135 > JAAELL01. Next base: position 18,172 of record JAAELL010000167.1, read on the forward strand.
CCGCGACCCCGATTCGGACGTCCAGCTCAAGCGCATGCGGCCCGAGCTCGCCGGTCGCTTCGGCTCGATGCGCTTCCGCGTCGAGCCGAAGTTCACCGAGGATGAAGTCGAGCTCGAGGAGGCCTGGGTCGGCACGATCGTCGGTGGGGAGGACGACCTCGTGATGATCGGGCGGATGAAGGCACCGTTCAACCTCGAGGAAGTGCGCAGCCGACGCCACATCGACTTCCCGCTCTTCTCGATCGTCAACCAGTTCGCACCCGCCGAGGACCACGGCGTCTTCTGGAACGGGCGTGGCGGCGCGGGACGCGTCGAGTACGGCCTCGCCGCGTACAACGGCAACGGCGAGTCGGATACGAACTCCAGCAAGGACGTCGCGGCGCGCGTGATGCTGCACCCGTTCGCAGCGGACGAGGACTCCGCCTTTCAGAGCCTGCAGCTCGGCGTGGCCGCGACGGTCGGCACGCAGGACGAGAGCGTCGCCGGCGACGCGATCGATGGGCCAAGTGGCTTGGAGGTCGTCCGATTCGCGCCGGGCGCCGAGCTGGACGGTGGCCGCGAGCGGCTGGGGTTGGAGGCCGCCTGGTACCGCGGACCCTGGATGGTGCAAGCCGAGTACGTCTCGGTCGACCAGGAGATGTCCGCGGGCGGCGCTGATGCGGACATCGCGTTTCGCGGCGGGTACCTGACGCTCTCGCACGTTCTCACGGGCGAGGCGAAGAGCTTCTCCGGCGTCCGCCCCGACGCGCCCTTCGACTTCGAGAGCGGGTCGGGTCGCGGCGCTTGGGTGGTCGCCTTGCGGCTGTCGCGCCTCGACCTGGACGACGACCTGGAGGAGCGTGGACTCGCCTTGGCGGGCACGTTCACCGACGCGATCGAGGGCATCTCGCTCGGCGTCAACTGGATCCCGAACGAGCACACGATCGTGCGGAACGCGCTGATCCTCTCCAAGTACGAGGACGACGTGCGCTTGGATCAGGGCGTCGACGACGAGGAGACGGCGTTCTTGATCGAAGTGCAGCTCCACTTCTGAGGGCGCGCGGATCGGTCGCGACCTGCGCTGTGTATGATCCGCGCACGATGAAGTGCCCCAAGTGTGAGCAGGAGCTCGTCCGCGGCGAGGCCGACGGACTCGAGCTCGACGTGTGTTCGGGTTGCCGCGGCATCTGGTTCGACGAGGGCGAGCTGCGCCAGGCGAAGGATCTCGCGAACGAGAACCTGAACTGGATGGACTTCGCGATCTGGAAACACGAGGACGCGTTCCAGATCCGCCCGGGCACTGCCTGTCCCCGGTGCGCGGGGGCGATGGGCTCGCTCGAGTACGCGGACACCGGCGTCCAGCTCGAGGCGTGCCCCGCCTGCCGCGGCGTCTGGCTCGATGCCGAGGACCTCGAGCGGATCGTGCGGGCGCTCGAGGACGAGCTCGTGGGCAAGCCATCCAAGGAGCTGTTCACCGATACGCTGCGCGAGGCGGCGGAGCTCGTCACCGGCCCCGAGCGATTCCTGTCCGAATGGCGCGATCTGCGTCAGGTCCTGCGCCTCTTGCAGATGCGCCTGTCGATCGAGAAGCCCGGATTTCACGAGCGCATCGCGTCCGTGTTGCGCGGCACGCCCTTCGGCGCGTAGGCGTAATAGCGAGCCCGCGCAATCGCGACTACTCCGACAGCCTGCTAGTGGTGTGACCGATGTCCCAGCCATCTCCGTGCGCGGCGTGCCGAGGTCGAGCACGCTCCACGAGCCGCAGGCGGAATCGTTCGAGGTCCTCGCCGAGAACGAGCTGGACGAACGCACGAACTCGACGCCGGCGATCGTGGACGGCGAGATCTTTCTGCGTACGCACGAGAGCCTGTACTGTATCGCCGCGACCGACTGAGGACGGACCGCTCGGGCGAGATCAGGTCGCCGAGATCAGGTCGGCGCGACCTCGCAGCGCGCGAGCAACGCCTCCAGCCGCTCGAGCCACGGCTCCTCCGCCAGCGGCAGCACGACGTGTCCGGCGCTCGGGAGTGTCTCGAACGTCGCGTTCGGCAGTCGCTCGTGCATGGTCCGCGCGGCGCGTACCGACGGGACGACGCGGTCCTTGTCGGACGCGAAGAGCGCGACCGGCTGGCGGACCTCGCTCAGGCGGTCGAGTAGGTCGACGTGCGTTACCATCGTCAAGCGCCGCAGGTAACCGCCGTCGAGGTCGCGCAGGGGCGCGGCGCGGAACTCGCGCGCGGCGTCGCGGTCGCGCCGTGGACCGATGAGGAGGAACGGCGAGAACAGCTTGCGGCCGAGCTCGTAGGCGAAGCCCGGAGTCAGGCGCAGGACCTGGCGCGACAGGCGGGCGCGGCGCCGGCGATCGTAGCGCACGAAACTGTTCACGATCGCGAGAGCGGCGACTCGCTCCGGTGCGTCGAGCGCGAGCTGTATGGCGACGGCGCCGCCGAAGGACTCCGCGAGGACGATCGCGCGCTCGATGCCGGCCTCGTCGAGGCACTCCGCGACCGAGCGCGCGAGTGAGCCGTAGTCGTCGCCCGTCGGTGGCACGGCGCCCTTCGTGCGGTACGCGAGGCGCACGACGCGGAAGCGCCGCGCGAGGCGCTCGGCCGTCCCGAGCAGCAGCTCGCCGCTGCCGTCGAGGCCGGGCACGAAGACGAGCGGCGGTCCGGACCCGGCCTCGCCACGGATGCAGGCGACGTGCGTCGCCCGCGTCGGGTCAACGTCCGTCATCGACCTTCTCTCCGCGCGTCGAGACGAGCTCGAGGACCGCCTCGATGCGAACCTTCTGGGGGCCTTTCTGGGGGGGGCCCTCTTCGTCCTTCGGCTTGCTGAGCCGTCGACGCAGTGTCTGCGCCAGGTCGGCCGGGGGCGCGCCGGGACCCGCGACGCGGACCGCGAGGATCGGGGCGCCACCCTCGCGATCCTTCACCCAGCGAGCGTCGAGGACTTGGAAGTTCTCCGGCAGGGCATCCTGGATCCGCAGGCGTTCGATCGGCGCGGGGGCCTGGATCCACAGCCCGACGGTCAGCGCGAGCGCCGCCAGGATCAGGAACGCTCCGGTCGCTTGGCTCGTGCGCGAGCTTCCCGGCTCGAAGCGCACGCCGACCGCGGCGAGGCTCAGAGTCGCGGCGAACACGATCAGGACGGCGTTCGTCAGGAACAGCAGCAGGGCGCCGCCGATGAGCCCGGCACCCCCGTCCACACCACCCTCGAAGAGCGCCGTCGCGAGGCCGGCCGTCGCGATCGGTGGAACGAGCGCGGCCGCGATCGCGACGCCGGGCAGGGCGGCAAGCAACGTCGAGCGCGAGCTCGCGTACGCGCCGGCGAGACCCGAGACGAAGGCGACCAAGAGGTCGCGCGGGCCGGGAGAGCAGCGCGACAGCATCTCCGGCGTCGCCGCGTCGAACGTCGGGTCGAGCAGGCCGAGCAGGAAGCCGAGGACGTACGCGGTCGCGAACCCGAGCGAGACCGTGCGCAGCGATGCCCGGATCAGGTTCGGGTTGCCCTGCACGAGCGCGAGGCCGATTCCAAGGAGCGGCGTCATCAGTGGCGCCACGAGCATCGCGCCGATGATCACGGCGGCGCTGTCCGCCATGAGTCCGAGACCCGCGATCAACGTCGACAGGCTCATCAACGCGACGAAGTCGAAGTCCCAGAACGAGTTCGACTGCACGCGCTCGACGAGGTCGACGCGCTCTTTGCGTTCGAGCTGTGGAACCGTGCGCTGCAGGAACGCCTCGATGCGACGCCGCATGCGACCGGCGAGGGGGAGCGAGGCGCGGGCGATGATCGCCGTCTGGTCCGCGTTCGCCTGCAGGACTTTCAATCCCGCGGTCCGCATCAGACGCCGACCGAGCGCGCTGCGCTTCGAGGCACCGAGCACCAGGAGCTCCGGTTCGGTGCGCTTCAAGTGCTCGACGATGCCGTCGTGGACTTGATCGTCGACGACCACGGCGCGCTGCACCTCCGACGCGCGCGCGCCGAGCGCGCGCTGCACGAGGCCATCGAGCACGTGCCGGCCCACGTCGCGCGAGAGCGCCCCGACGTTCTGCTCGACGTAGAGCGCCGTGACCTCGGCGCCCTCGTGAGGTTCGCTGAGCTCATGCGCCAACGCCAGGGAGAGCTTGCCGTGCGGGCCGCGTGCCGCCGTCGCGACGATGCGTCCGTTCGCATCCGGACGCGTCGCGCCCGGCCGCAGCCAAAGGACCTCGCAGGGTGCGTCGAGGAAGAGGCTCTGGCGCACCTTTCCCTCCTCTTGGCTGCCGCTCGCGGCTTGACTCTGGACGAGGACGAGCGTGTCGGGCTTGCGCGCCTCGGTGAGCTCGAGAATCGGCGATGCCGCGGACGCGGTGGCGACGAGCACCAGCTCGACCTCGAGCGGCGGAGGCCCCTCGGGCTCGGACGCGTCCGGTGCCTCGGCGGCTTCCTCGTCCTGGGGCGCGGGCCGCCAGCCGCCTGTGCCCAAGACGTCGTCGAGCGTCTCGCGCAGCTCGCGCGCGACGTCGGGCTCACCTTCGCTCGGCTCCGCGAGCGGAATGGAGCGCGTCTCGCCCTTCGCGGGCGACGGTGCGCAGAGGACGAGGTGATGACCGCGGAGGGCCGCGAGCCGCGCGCACCAGGCGAGCGCGACGTCGAGACGCTGGGTGGATTCCAGGTAGGCGAGGAGCAGGGCGGCGGGATTGTAGCGAGCGGCATGGGCTAGTGGTGTGAGTCACTCTTGTGCGGCATCTTGGTCGGCCCGTACCCGCCCGCTGCTGCGTTGCGCCTCCTCCGAGACGTGCAGCGAAGTCGCGTCGTCGCTGCGCCTTGCAGCGAACGCGTACGCACCGACCAAAATGCCGCACAAGAGTGAATCACACCACTAGTGGGGTGAGGTGGACGAGCGATGTGGGACGCACACGAGGTTTTTCCCGATACCCTGCACACCCGGAGAAGCGGGAGGCATCGCCAGGGTGAGCCATGAGCGATTCTCCTCCCTCTGCAATGGATTCGACGACTCTTCTCGAGCACCTCGACTGGGTCCGCGCGCTGGCGCGGCGCCTCGTCGCCGACGCGGATACGGCCGACGACCTCGTTCAGGAGGCGTGGCTACGCCTGCGGAGCACCCCGGCCGTGTCGGTCGCCGCGCCTCGGGCGTGGCTCGGCCGCGTCGTGCGCAACCTGGCGCTGGAGCACGGGCGCAAGGAGGGGCGGCGGCGCGATCACGAGCGATCGTCCGCGCCCGAGGCGCTGACGGACGACGAGCTCCACGGCCGGGTGGCGACCGAGCAACGCGTCGTCGCCTGCGTGATGGCGCTGGACGAGCCGTACCGACGTACGGTGCTCCTGCGCTACTACGAGGATCTCGGTCCGCGCGCGATCGCCGAGCGCGAGGGCGTGCCGGTCAATACGGTGAAGGCGCGCCTGCGGCGCGCACACGAGAGATTGCGCGAGCGCCTGGACGGTGAGTTCGGCGGGGACGGTCGTTCGTGGCTCCTGGCCCTGATTCCCATGGCGGGTGCACGGGAGGTCGGAGTCGCCGGCGCTTCCGTGATCCCAGGAGCATTCCTCATGAGTCTGAAGAAGATCGCGATCGTCATCCTGCCCCTCACGCTCATCCTCTGGGGCGGTTCCTACGCACTCGACCGCGAGGACGAGCAGCCCGGCGGCGTCGAGCCCGACGGCGAGCTCGTGGTCGTGCAACCGGTCACCGAAACGGCAGCGCCGGTCGGGCGCGTCGCGTTGAACGAGATCGACGCAGCGCCGGCGCCCGAGTCCGACGAGCCCGAGCCCGAGACGGCGGCCGGGGAGACGATCGACGTGCTCGTCGTCGACCGCGCCAGCGGCGCACCGGTGCCGAACGCTCGCGTGCGTTGCATCGACAGGCGCATCCTGTTGCAGCCGAGCACGTACCTGCTCGCATCGGCGCGGGGGGCGAACATGTTCGACCTGTACGGCACGATTCACACGACCGACGAGGCGGGAGCGGTCCGTGTCCCCTGGACGCCCGCCGGGATGTTGGTCGAAGGCGCCGCCGAGGACCTGTGGGGCGTCGAGGATGTCCAGCACGATCACGCTGGCGCGATCCAGGTCGCGCTCGTTCCCGATGGGGTCCTGCGCGTCCGCGTCGTCGACTCCGAGGGTGCGCCGGCCTCCGGCGTTCCGGTCGGGCTCGCCGGCGATGCCGAGCAGAGCTACCGCGGAGTCACCGCCGCGGACGGCGTCGCTCAGCTCGAGCACGCGCTCGCGTCCGTGCGCGAGTGGGGGGCGCTGCACGCCGGCTGCGACTTTCCCGGTGCGGAGCGGCGCGCCGTCACACTCGATCTCGATGCTCTGCCCTCCGAGCCCGTGGAGCTCGTGCTCCCGCCGGTGGGCGAGGTGGTCGTCGGGTTTCCACAGCCGGCCGAGGGACGGGCGTTCGCGGTGCTGCTCGACCGTTCGCTCCCCGAAACGCGACGCTTCGCGCACTCGCTCGTGCGGGAGATCAACGGTGGCGAGGCACGCTTCGCGCACATCGGAGTCGGCGCACTCCTGGAGCTTACGGTGATCCGCACCGGGGGCGACCGACCGGCGGGAGCGCCGGTACAGCGCGAGCTGCGCGGCCCTGCCTCGGCCGGTGAGATCGTGCGGGTCGAGTTGGACGGGGAGGAGGCTCCCGCGCCTGCCCACGTCGTGCTTGCCGGACGCCTACTCGGACCCGACGGCGCGCCGTTGAGCGAGACGGACATCACCTCGAAGGTGCGCTTCGAGCGTGCGTCCGATGGCTCGGGCTTTCGGACGACGAGCGACGGGAGCTTCGAGCTGATCGTCGCGGGCGACGATCCGCAGAGTCGTGGACAGGCCGAGCTCACGCTCGATTGGACCGCTCCGTCCGGCGGCGGGACGGCTGTCATCGATCTGGGGCAGCTCGCGCTCGGCCGCCGAGACCTCGGGGACGTGCGCCTTGTCGCCCGGCCGTTGGTCGCCGCCGGACGCGTGGAGGACGAACGGGGCGCACCGATCCACGGCGCGCGGGTCGTCGTGCACCGCGAACACGACTCGGGTCTGGGCACAGAGTGGCTGAGCGTGCCGGACCTGGTGGCGCGCACGGACCCGGACGGGGCGTTCGCGCTCTACGGCGACGTTACGGGGCGCATCCGCTTGAGCGCGCGGGTGAACACGCACTTGGCCGCGCAGGTGGACGTCGCGCTCGGCGCGCGCGGCGTCGTGCTGCAGGCGCTGCCCACGGCGACCGTCGTCGCGACGTTCGCGCAAGGCACGGTAGCGAACGGTGCCCGGCTCTCCTTCGAGCTCTTCCTCGAGGGTGCGCACACGCCGCCCCACCGCACCACGGGCAGTCCCGATCTCGACAGGATCGAGTGGGCGCACGTCGCACCCGGAACGTACCGCCTCGTCGGCCGCGTCCGGGAGCTCGACGAGCCCGTGCTCGACCTGCGCGGGCTCGTCGTCGGTGCCGACGGCTGCCGTGACCCGCGCCTCGAAGGCATCGACCTCAGCGCCTCGCTCGAGCAGCACGAGCTGCGCATCGTCGACTCGACGGGGCGGCCGTTGGGCGCGACGGTCGAGGTCCGAGGTCTTGCGAACGAACGCTCGTGGCGCGGCGGCCGCAGCGACGCGGACGGTCGGTTCGTCGTTTCGACGAAGCCCGGAATCCCGCGGACCGTGCGCATCGCCGCGGACGGGATGGAGCCGCGTCGTGTCGAAGTCGACGGCGACCAGCGCATCGAGCTCGGCCCGGGGGTCACGCTGAACCTGCACTGGCTGACCGGCACACCCGTCGAGAGCGAACGCTGGGAGCTGACGGTCGAGTTCGAGGCGTTGCGCGGCGAGCTCGCGGGCTGGATCAAGACGACCCCGCACGAGTCGTTCGGGTCCAACCACCTCGCGGCGATCACCTTCCCGGGCCCCGGGCGCTACACGGGCCGCTGGGTGCTCGCCGCGCCGGTCGACGGGAAGCGCTTCGGCCGCCGGACGGTGTCGCTGCACGCGCTCGAGTTGCCGGAGGTCGAGGAGTTCAGCGTCGAGGTCACGCGCGGCTCCGAGGGTGGCTCGATCCATGTGTCGCTGCCGGAGAGCGCGCGCGCGGAGGTCGCGCGGAAGCTGCGCTGAGGCTAGTCGCCGCGAGACTCCGGGTGGAACCCGCTCGAGCCCTCCGAGGAGTGCCTCGAGGCTACGCGACGCCCCGACTGTCCCTCACCTGTGCTGACCGACTTCGACCGTCTCGCGATCCACCGCACGGTCCTCCTCGTGACGATAGTGTCCGGCCCGTTCCGCCGCCATCCGACGAGCTGCGCACGCGCGCAGCTCGTCGTAGACGAACGCGAACAGCCGCCCGTCCTGGGCGGCTCCATCCTGCAGCAAGAGCGTCAGCTCTCCGGGCTCGGGCCGATCGGTGGACCCGTGGGAATCGGGTGAGTCGGTCATGGGCAGGTCTTTCGAACAACGGATCGTCGCCTTGCGCCGTCGACCACGCGAGGGCGCGTCGCGAGCCTCGGCCCGCGACGCGCCCGTCGATCGCAGTCTCGATCGCGTTACTCGAACGCGACGCGCACCGCATCGGTGAAGTTCGAGGTGTTGCCCAGGTCGCGGAACCAGGCCTGGAAGTTCCACGTCTCGCCGGGCGCGACCGGGTAGTGCGGCGACATCGGCAGCTCGAGTAGATCGACGTCGATCTCGAAGCCGCCCGTGTCGCCGGTGAAGCGAACGTCGCCCGAGAAGCGCGCGATCGTCGCGCCGCCGAGGCACAGGTTGCCCGCGGAGCCGCCCGGGTTGACGATGACGGCTTCGCCCATCGACGTCAGGAAGTAGCCGAACTGGTTCAGCGGAAGGCCCGACGCCGCGATGCGCAGGTTGTTGTCGGTGACCAGGACGCTCCCGGATGCGCTCATGACCGCCGAGGCGCCCGAGGAGTTGGGGACCGCGGGCCCGCAGTAGTTCGTGCCGATGTCCGCGCTGAGCACGCGCGTCGTCATGTCGTACTCGATCATCGGGTCGCCACCACTCGCGGGGTAGCGAACCTCGACCTTGACGTCTTCGAGGGCGCCGCTGTCGTTGGTGTAGCTGAGCGTTTGCTCGAGCTGGCCAGGTTCACCGACGACGACCGGCGGCGTCCCGCAGGCGCGGTAGATGTAGGGCGTGGCGGCGTCGAAGCTGCGGAACTGAAACTCGACCTCGAGCCGCTGGCCCGGCTGGAGCGAGAGCTCGACCCAGCTGGACTCTCCCGCGTGCACGACGAGGTCGTACCAGGGGCCCGGCCGCGCCACCTCGGCGGCGACGTCGCAGCTCGGGCCGATGACGATCGGCGGGACGGGCGGGACGACGCCCCCGCAGGCGGTGAGGTTCGAGAGTGCGCCGAACGACTCGAGCTTGGGCGTGTGGGGGTGGATCTTGCGGTAGCCGCCGGGCACCCAGATGCGCGAGCCGAGACCGACCGGGTCGATGCCGCTGCGGTTGGTCGGGAGCGGCAGCTCGATCGCCCACGAGTTCGTGTACGGGTCGTAGGACTCGACGGTCGCAGTCGGGATGACGGACGTCGTGTGGCCGGCGATGTTGTAGATGCGCCCGTTGCGGCCCGTCGCGGCGCCGTGTCCCGAGCGGGCGATCGTCATCGGCGCGGGCGCCGTCAGCGTGTTCGGATTCGTCGCCAAGAAACCCGTCCCGGGCTGGAAGACCTCGACCGTGTTGAGCTGTCCCGACAGCGTGTCGCCGCCGAACAGGTAAATGTGGCCGTCGCAGGCGAGCGAGGCACCAAAGCGGTTGCGGGGCGCCGCCATCGAGGGCAGCGTCTGCCACACGTCGGTGACCGGGTCGTAGCGCTCGACCGTGCTCAGCGCCATGCCGGACGCGGTCTGGCCGCCGAAGACGTAGATCCAGTTGTCTGGCCCCGTGATCGCCTCGACGCCCGCGCGCGGCGTCGGCATCGGCGTCAGCGACGTGTTCCAGGTGTCGGCGATCGGATCGTACTCCCAGCAGGTCGTCGTCGCACCGGTCGTCCCGATGCCGCCGCCGAAGAAGTAGATGCGCTCCTGGTTGCTGGCGTTCAGAGCGGTTGCGGCCGCACCCTCGTGGCGCGCCGCGGGCATGCTGTTCAGCGTGCTCCAATAGAGCGTGCGGTGGTAGACGTACACGCCCGCGAGCGAGGTGGTCTCGGTCTGGCCGCCGAAGACGAAGATCTGGTTCTCGCCGCCTTTCCAGGCGACGGAGGTCGCGTAGTTCAGCAGCGTAGCCGGTGCGGCGGGGAGCGAGGTGTCCCAGGTTTGCGCGGGAGCGCTGGAGGCGAAGACGGCGGCGCAAGCGAAGAGGCTCGTGAGGGTGGCTTTCATCGGACAATCTCTCGGTAGCGGGTCAGGGGAGTGGTGGGAGCACCCGAGCGGTGCGTTCACCGTGTCCTGACGGGCCACAGAAGGGATTGGACGAGAAAGCCAAGGAATGTCCGGGCGCGCCGCAACGCTGCTTCGGGTCCCGGGCGCTCACTGGGCCAACCGCGAACGTCGTCCGGCGCTACCAGAAGGTGACACGCACCGCGTCGCTGAAGTTGCTCGAAGCGAGGTCGCGGAACCAGCACTGAAAGTCCCACGTCTCACCGCTGGCGATCGCGACGGGTGGGTGGAGCGGCAGAGCGTCGAGGTCGATCACGATCGAACCCGTCGGGCCCCGGATGATCTGGCCTGGCTGGAGGAAGCGCCCGATTGCGCCCCCAGCGAGGCGAAGTAGCCCATCGCTCCCGGGCGGTTGAACGTGGAGGTCGCTCGACCCGACGAGGAAGTGGTGGACGGCTCCGCGACGTGCTTGCGTTCAAGAACATGCGTTCCGGATACGGTGCGACCCGTTTTCGCAATGTCCTCTATGATCAAATCCGAACGTGGGAACGTGCTCTCCCCCCGCTCTCGGTAAACGGGCGCTGCGCCTGTCGCATGCGCCTGCCGCGGTTCGCCCGGAAGGGTCCGTTCCCCTACACCCGATGAAGAGGAACAGAAGGATGAACCGCATCAACCCCGCCGGCCTCGCCTGCGCGGCATTCGGACTGACGGCTCTTGCTCAAGCCCAGGTCCCACTCTTGCTGAACGAGATCTACGCGTCGCACGTGGGTACCGACGACCAGGAGTACGTCGAGCTGCTGGGGCCGCCGGGCATGCCGCTCGACGGGTTCTTCGTGCTCGTGGTCGAGGGGGAGGGAGGCGGAGCCGGCACGCTGGACCGCGTTTGGGACTTGAATGGGCAGGTCATGCCGCCGGACGGCTTCTTCGTCCTCGGCGGAGCCGCGGTCCCGAACGTCGACCTGGTTCTGGGGAACACGAACCTGATCGAGAACGGGACGGAGACGCTCTACCTGGTCCAGGAACCAACGGGTCAGATTCCGGCCTTGCTGGGAACGGACGTCTCGAACGGCCCCAACACGACGGTGATTCCGGGTCTGGCCAACGTGGCTGACCTCGTTGCGATGATCGACCAGGGCGTCTTCGCCGGCACCGACGTCGTGTACGACGGAGCGATTGCGATCGGTCCGGACGCGAACTTCTTCCCGGCCGGCATCTATCGCGGCCTCGACGCACCGAACGATTGGTGCGGGGGGTCCTTCCTCGACTTCGACGACGTCGGAAATGCGAACCAGCCGCGCACGCCCGGCGGGCCGAACGTTCCGTGCGTGCCGAACAGCTTCCACTACAACGGTCTTCTGCACACGACGCTCGGCTCCGCGGGCATGGCGGTCGACAACACCTCGGGCCGGCTCGTCGTCTCGAACATCGGCTCGAGCGGTTGCGACGGCGTCAGCATCGACCTCGGAGAATCGACGGGCACGACGCTCGGCGAGATCGAGTTGCCTCTGACGCTGCCGCCTCCGGGGCCGTGCGGAATCACGGCTGTCGGCTCGCTGCAGGGTGCTGTCCAGCCGGTGAGCGGACTCAGCGTGAACCCGGTCGGCGGACCGGTGCCGATGAACCAATTGCGCGCCGACTTCAGCCCGCTCGGGTCGCCGACGTCATCGATCGAGCTGTTCCTCGGTGGCCAGCTGGTGTTCCAGCAGCCGCAGTCGCCGGGTCCGATCTTCTCGCCGCCGCCGACGTGCGTCGCGAATTGCGGCCCGTTCCGCGACACGATCACGATCGACGTCGCGTTCCCGCAGGGGCCGATCCCGATCACGATCCCCGGCGGTCCGACGGTCCAGGCGGACGCGATACGCTTCCTGCCCGACAACCCGCAGGTGTTGCCCGACGACATCCGCGTGCTCGACCTGCTCGGCACGGACATCCCGCGCGTCGCGATCGGTGACGAGGCCCTCGGGTACTTCGGCAACAACCACCGCGCGCTCGGCGAGGCACAGTTGCGGGCGGGGCACGATCACCTGACCATCTCCAACATCGGCTCGAGCGGCAAGGACGGAGTCTCGATCGACCTCGGCATCGAGCACGAGGACATCGGCTTCGTCGCAGAGCTCGATCCCGTCGATCTCACGGTGGCCGGCAGCGGGTTCAGCGCGGAGGCCTTCGGCAGCTTCGCGGGCAACCCTGGCTCGAGCCTGGGGAGTGCCGCCTACAACAACAACGGCGGCACCGTGCAGGCATCGGCCGACTTCTCGCCCCTCGGCGCGTCGATGGTCCGGACCGAGTACTACCTGAACTCGCAGTTCCAGGGCAGCACCGAGCTGCCGCAGGGTTTGCTGGGGGACGTTCTACCCGGCCCGGGTGGCCCGCCGTTGATCGTCGGGTGCGGCAAGCTGCCGCCCGACCCGCCCTGCTTCGTGATCCTCATCGATCGACCCGCGTTCTTCCTGCCGAACGGCGGGACGGCGCAGTTCCCGTTCGATTGCATCCGCATCCTCGCGATCGACGCGCCGAGCCCGATCGACAGCCTGACCGATCTGTGGTTGCGCGGCACGGACATCCCGGACCTCGTGATCACAGGCGAGCACGACAGCGGCCGGTTCGAAGGGTTCCAGCACAACTCGACCGGAACCGCTCGCCTCGATGCTTCGGGTGGAACGCTGACCGTCTCCAACATCGGTTCGAGTGGCCTCGACGGCGTTCGCATCGACATCGGCGAGCTGACCGACGTGTTCCGCGTCGAAGCAGGGATGCCGGTGATGCCTCCTCCGCCGGGGATCTCGTGCCTGACGACGGCGACGGGTCAGCTCCTCGGCGCTCCGAGCCCGGGTGATCTGAGCTCCCTTGGCGGGGTTGTCCTTCCGACGGGCGACGTGCAGATCGAACCGAACTTCCTGCCGCTCGGATCGCAGACCAACACCGTCGAGCTGTTCCTGCAGGGCCAGCTCGTCTTCCAGCAGTCCGGGCTCTCGGGGCCTGGATGCATCTTCCCGCCGCCGCCGACCTGCGTCAGCACGTGCGGCTGTCCGCCGGGCGGACCGTTCTTCATCGGCCTCGAGTTCCCGCTACCCCTGCCGGTGCAGATTCCGGGCGGGCCGACGATCCTGGCGGACGGGCTCGTCATGACTCCCGACAACCCCTCGCAGCAGGTCGAGGTCGTCACGGGCTTCAAGTCGGGGGGGCTGTGCCCGACGAGCGCCGTTTGGTTCGACAACCCCTTCATCTGCATCCTCGACGAGTTGGCGAAGATCTTCGGCAACTTCCACAGCTCGCTCGGCGACGCCGATACGAGCTACTCGCGTGACCATCTCACGGTCTCGAACATCGGTTCGAGCGGTTGCGACGGTGTCTCGATCGATCTGGGCGAGACCACCGAGGGCTTCAGCGCCGTGCTCGAGCCCGTCGACCTCTCGACGGACGGCAACGCGATCGTCGTCGAGGCCAGTGGCTCGTTCGGCGGCGTGCTGAACAGCCCGCTCGGGTCCGCCGGCTGCAGCAACAGCGGTGGCCAGATCCGCGCCTTCGCCGACTTCTCGGCGATCGGCTCGAGCACCGTGCGCATCGAGGTCTTCAACCAGGGCAACTTCGTCGGGGCCGGAGTCGTGCAAGGCGGTGGTCCCGTCGCGGTCGTCACGGCTGGTCCGACGGCGTTCCCCTCCATCATCGGATGCGGCAAGCTGCCGCCCGATCCCCCGTGCTTCTTCGTCGATCTCGACAACCTCGGCACGATCACCCCGCTCGGCCTCGGGCCGCTCGTGGGTGACCAGATGCGGCTCCTGGCCAACAACCCGAGCGCGCCGATCGACTTCCTCTCCGAGTTCCGCGTGCTCGGCACCAACCTGCCGTCGCTCGTCATCCGTGGCGAGGAGTTCTTCCCGCCGACGCTCGGCACGCCCTACTGCGGGCCGGCCGTCGTGCACTCCGGCGGCACGTCCGGCAAGATCTTCGCGACGGGATCGCTCGTCGTGGCGAATAACAACCTGACGCTGCACGCGTTCGACCTGCCCCTCAACCAGTTCGGCTTCCTCTTGGTGAGCCGCAACCAGGGCATCCTCATGCCTCCCCAGAGCGACGGCACGTTCTGCCTCGGCGCCAACATCGGGCGCTACCAGGGCAACGTGATGAACTCCGGGGCGACTGGCACGATGTCGTTCCAGCCCAACCTGGGCGCGATACCCATCAACCCACCCGCGGCCGCGATGGCGGGCGAGAGTTGGAATTGGCAATGGTGGTTCCGGGACAACCCGACGAACAACCTGACCAACGGTCTGAACACCGTATTCCAGTGATGAGCCCGCGCCCCCATCCGCAAGGGTGGGGGCGCAATGCGGCGGGCCGAGCTTCTCAGCTCGGGATCAGACGCCTGATCACGTCACTCGCTGAGTAGGAGCGTGCCCCCGGAGCAAGGAACTCCGCGACGGTGGCCACGTCGTCGCCGGAGGTGACGAGTGCGGGCTCGTACTCGCCGTTGTCCAGCACTTGTCCGAGGCCGATGTTCGCCATGAGCCCGTTGCACACGCACTTGCGGCTGCTTGTTTCCTTCGGATCGCCGCCCTTGCGCTCGAAGTCGCTGGCGGGCTCTGCGGAACAACGCCACCCGAGCGTGCCGTCCGGCCTGCAGTACGCGTGGCGCAAGTAGCCCAGGTCACACGTGCGCTTGCGGTCCTCGTAGACGGCGGGATCGGACAGTGTGTCCGGCAGGTCGACGACCTTGAAGGGAAAGCCCGTCGGTGAGGCGAGCGGGTCGGTGAAGACGCGCGCTTCGCCCTGCGCGCTCAACGCGAGCACTTTGGCCTTCAGCTCGGGCTTCAGTCCCGACTCCTCGCAGTAGGCGAAGGCCGTGCCGACCTGAATCCCTACGGCTCCGAGACCGCGCGCCACGTCGATCGATTGCGGGTGTCCGAACGAGCCGGCGAGCCAGAAGGGGAGCCCCAGCGCCACGAGTGCGGCGAGATCGGGCACGTCGCGCTCGCCGTATATCGGCTCGCCCTCCGCGCTCATCTGCACCCGGCCGCGCGGCGGCGCGTTGTGCCCCCCCGCGGAATGTCCCTCCACCACGAACCCGTCTATCGGCCCGGTGGCCTTGCGCAGCAGCGCGGTCGCGACGGTCGTGCTTGCGATGATCGCGAGGAAGCGTGGCCGCGCCAGCTCGGGAGTGCCACCGTCCGAGACCGACGCCGGGTCGAAGTGCGTTCGGAAGTCGCAGCCTGCGGCCGCATCGCGGACATCCAGACGAAGCTCGGCGGGGCGCCCCGCGGCGAGCCGTTCGATCGCCTCGGGGATCGCAATGGGGATCCCCGCGCCCATGAGGACGTAGTCCACGCCAGCCAGCATTGCGCCAAAGAGCGAAGGCAGTGTCGGGAGCTGGATCTTCTCGAGGTAGTTGATCCCGACGGGGTGGTCGTGTCCTTCCTTGGCGAGGAAGACCTCGGCGAAGTTGGACGCGATGAGTAATTCCAAGAGCGGCTTGCCGGGCGCCGCGCTCAGGATCGGCTTGGCGGCGAAACGCTTCGCTGGCGGCTTGCCACCCGGGACGAAGTAGCGATCGATGATGCGCTGCGCCACGCCCGGAAGCGGAAGGTGGTCGAGGGCGCGGCGCATCGAGCCACACGCGTCCCCGATCTGGAGCCGCCTGATGAGGATCAAGTCGAGTGCGGTGCCCGCGACGACACCGAGCTGACCGGCGAGCGACACGCTGCGCGCGAGGCGCCAGTCGGAGACGCCCGCGCCCATGCCGCCTTGGATAATCGTGGGGAGGGCTCGCATCATCCACGATACTGTCCCAAAGGGCGACGGCGAATTGCCATGCGACCGAGTGCGTAGGGGTGCGTACGGCGAAGGCCTGATGGCTCGACCAGCTACTCGCGCCCCGTTTGGGTCATCAGGGACTCGAGGAGCACGGCGAGCGCCCGGCGGACGTCCCGCGAGCCGTGCAGGACCAGGTAGTTGGCCATGCGCAGGAGGCGTAGCTCCTCCTTGCCGTAGCGGACGCGGCTGGAGCCGGGCGAGCGTCCGTGCTCACTGCGGATCAGCTCTCCGATGCAGTCGCCGGATGCGGTGACCGGGCAGACGTGCTGGCGAGAGGTCGCCTTGTCCGCGCTTACCAGGAATAGCTCCGACGTCGGAACGCCGAGCGCCTTTGCCAGTCGCGCGAGGGTGCGCATCGTTGGCTGGATGTGTCCGTTCTCGATGCGCGAGACGTACGACGTCGCCAAGCCTGCTCGTGCGCCAACCTCTTTCTGGGTCAAGCCCTGCTTCTGTCGGATGCGCAGGACCGCCTTGCCGATGCTCATCGGGTTCGCCCTTCCTCTGGGGTTCGCCTTCCTCCGGAGTTCTCTGTCGCGCGACGAGACGAATAGTTGCGAAACACACCCGGGAGTTGACACATGAGTTAACTAAAGCGGAAACCTCGTCGCCAGTTCATGCTTGTCTAAATACCATTCAGAAGATATGTCCTTCAGTCCCAAGTTCTCCTTCCTGCCGTTCCTCGCCATCTGCAGCTTGGCCTTCGCTGCGTCGATGGGGGGGCTTGTCCAGCCTGCGCGGGGCGAGATCACGGCCGCGGAGCTCGATCTACCATGATCCTCGCCTCGCTCGCTCTCGTCCTGATACCCGGGGGGCCCGCCGGCGGTTCCCCTGCGGAGTTCGCTGTGCCCGTGGTCGAGTTTGCCCTCGCGGCACAGGATGTCGATGAGGACGGCGGGGCCGTGACGGTGAAGGTCAAGCTGTCCGAGATCCACGCGGACGACGTCAGCGTGCCGTACACGCTCAGTGGCTCGGCGATTCTGGGGGTCGACTTCACGGTCGATCCGAGCCCGCTGCTGATCCCCGCGGGAAACCTCACCGCCGACATCGGTCTGACCTTGCTCGACGATCTCCTGCACGAGTTCGACGAGACGATCGTCTTGACGCTCGGGACGCCGACGAACGCGACGCTCGGGGCGGAGACCGTGCACACGGTGACGATCTTGGACGATGATTCTCCGCCCACCGTCGACTTCCAGTCTCCGCGTGCCCAAGCGCGTGAGGACGTTGGAGTCGTTCACGTGCCGGTCGTGCTCGACGCCGCCGCGGGTCGCGACGTCACCATTCCCTTCCTGCACTCGGGTTCCGCTCAGCACCCCGCCGACTACTCCATCGTTTCCAGTCCGCTCGTGATCGCCGCCGGGCAGACGACGGCGACGATCGACATCACGCTGGTGGACGATGCGATGGACGAGCAGTGGGAGCGCGTTCGGATCGACCTGGATGCGGGACTGGAGGGTGCGACGGCCGGCAGAGTCGTCCAGTACGACCTGCTCGTGATCGACGACGACGGGATTACCTCGGATCCCGTCGTACAGGGACTGCGTCCTGGCGCTGGCGTGCTGGCGTTCCCGAGTCAGCGGGTGGGTGAGACTCTCGCGATGCAGACCCTCACCCTCATGAACACCCAGAGCACTGCGATCGCGTTGGTCGGCGCCGTCGTCGAGGGCGAGCATCCATCCGACTTCCAGCCCGTTCTACCGGGCGGCCTGCCGCTAACGCTCGAACCCGGAGATGCCGTTGGGATCGACGTTGCGTTCGTTCCCACGACGGGCGGGCTCCGGCGCGCCAACCTGCTCATCGTCCAGAGCCCGAGCGGCGTGCCCGAGACGCGAGTCCAGCTTCAGGGGACGGCCTACGGTCAGGCGGGAGCCGAGGTGCTCGTCAACGCGGGGCCCGCCCCGTTCAACGATTCCCTTGGCCAGCAGTGGGCGGCCGATCATGGCTTTGCGGGTGGAGCGCACCTCGTCTGGCCGGGCCCGATCGACGGCACCGTCGACGATCCGCTCTATCATGTCGCGCGCTTCGGACCGAGCTTCCACTACGGCTTCGAGCTGCCGAACGGGGTTTACGAGCTGCGCCTCTCGATCGCCGACACCGTGATGACCCAGACGGGGTGGCGCGTGTTCGATGTCGTGGCCGAGGGCGCGACGCTCCTGGACGATCTCGATCTCGTCGCGGTCGCCGGTACCCGTACGGCGTGGCAATCGCCCGCGCTGCGCGTCGACCTTCAGGACGGCACGTTCGATCTCGACTTTGCCGCGTCGGTCGGCGACGCCCTCGTCTCGGCGCTGGAGATCCGCTCCGTCCCTGTCCTCGCCGCGCTCGAACCCGAGTTCGATTTCGGTGCAGTCGATCCGGGCGGCTCCGCCGAGCTCGCGTTGAGCCTGACGAACTCGGGTCTGCACGATGGTCACCTGACGAGCGTGACTTTCGAGCTCGACGCCCAAAGCTACGGCAGTGGCGAGGAGTTCTACGTCGAGATCGCTGGAGTCCAATTCCACGGTGGTGCAACGACCGTCGTGCACGCGGTCGATCTGCCGATCCCGGCCGGGCAGACAACTCTGCTGCCGGTCTTCTTCAAGCCGTCGGTCCACGCCGATCACCGCCTGACCCTGCGCCTGGAGGGCGACTTCGAGGAGACGCTCGAGACGACTCTGATCGCGACCGGTGCAGCTGGCATCGGTTGGGGCTACTTGCACCCGGTCCTGGCGCAGGAGCTCGACCCAGTCGTGGACTACGACAGCGACGGCGGCGAGGTCGTCGGGCTGATCGGTTTCGCATCGCACACGCACGAGTCGGGCCGGTCGATCGTCGGCTGGGAGTGGGCGGAGGGTGGGCTGCCGTTCTCCACCGCCCCGGACCCGACGCGACTCTTCCCGGCCGGTGAGTCGATCGTGGAGCTCACGATCACCGATGACGGAGGGCCACCCAGCTCGGCGACGGACTCGATGGTGGTCGAAGTCCATCCCGTCCACGCGGTGCCGGGCGTCCTCGCTTCCTACTACGAGGACCCGGGGACCGGGACCGTGTTCTTGCTCGACAACGTGCCGTCGCACCCGGACTACATCGGGCGCATCGAAGACCTTCGCGTCGAGGCGCAGGGGGGGCTCGTGGGGGGCTCGCCCTTCGCCGGCGGGGTCATGGTTCGACTGCGGGCCAGCTTCGACGTCGCCCAGGAGCAAGCCTTTCACTTCGTGGCGACAGGCGGTGTCGACACGCGGGTCGAGGTCGACGGCGCGCCGCACACCCAGGCGACTGTGCTGGCGGTCGGCGCACACGCACTCGAGGCACGATTCGCGATCGACGACCTCGGCGATCTGCCCGCCGTCCTCACGGCCTCCATCGGAGGGCAGCCGGCGCCGAGCTTCGGTGCCTCGCTCACGCACGACCTGTCGGTCGAGCCACCACTCATCCACGAGATGCCCAGCACGGGCAGCGATGCGGGGGGTATCCCGATCACGATCCGGGGCTTCGCCCTGTTGCCACCGGACTCCGTGGTCGTTCATTGGGGAGGGACCGACCTGGATGGGGCGTACTTCACGAGCTGGTCCCCGACGGAGCTCCGCTTCCTCTCGCCGCCCGGCAGTGGCTCGGTGCAGGTCAGCGTGGAGACTCCCGCGGGTACGAGCCCGCTGCGTACGTACACGTACCTGCCGTCGGGGCCGGTGCCGCCCGCTTGGACCGAGCTTGCGAGCGTGAATCTCGGCGCGCCGACGACGGCCGCGTTCGGTCCGGACGGTCGGCTCTACGTCGGGCAGCTCTCCGGCCACATCACGGCCATCACGTTCGACGAGGACTACGCCGTGACGGCGATGCAGCAGTACGCGGGGGTGTCGGGGCTGACGAACTACGACCTGTGCGGCCTCGCGTTCGCGCCCTACGACGACCCCCTCGGGCCGGTGCGCATCTACGTCGCCCACGGTGAGCACTGGCTCAACGGGGGCGGCTCGTTCCCGGGCCCCTCCGACTTCACGGGTCAAGTCTCGCTGCTCACCGGACCGGACTTCGACGCTCCGCAGGGGATCATCACGCAGCTCCCGACGTCGAACCACGATCACGGCGTGAACGGCCTCGTCTTCGATGGGAACGGCGACCTCTTGATCTGCGTTGGGGGCAACACGAACGCGGGCGTGCGCTGGCCCACGATCGGCGATGTCCCGGAGTCGCCGTTGAGTGGTGCGATCGTCAAGGCGGTGCTGTCCAAGCCCGGTTTCGATGGTCAGGTCTTGTACGAGCACTCGACGACGGGCCAGCCGGTCGACGACCAGGTCCTCGGAGGCGAGATCGACGTCGCCTCCGGGGTCGACGTGTTCGTCCACGCCATGGGGCTGCGGAACGCCTACGACCTGGTCCTCACGACGCGCGGCCTCCTGTACGCGACCGACAACGGGCCGAACAATGGCTTTGGTCCGGCATCGACGGGGCCGAGCAGCCAGGCTGGACACGCGCACGCGCCAGACGAGCTGCTGCTCATCGAGCGCGGTGACTACTACGGGCATCCCAACCGAAGTCGCGGACGGTACGAGCCGCGCGAAAACGTCTACAAGGACCCGTGGGTGGTGGCCGAGCCCGAGATCTTCGTTCAGGCCACGGCGATCCTGGAGGCCTCGACGAACGGCATCTGCGAGTACCGATCAACGTGCTTCAACAGCGCGATTCGCGGACAGCTCGTCGTTCAGAAGTGGAACGAGCTGCCGAGCCTGATCGAGCTCGGAGCGGACGGCCGCAGCGTCGTGTCGGTCACTCCGATCGCGGTGCCCGCTCTCAACGGGCTCGACGTCATCGCGGGGCCGGGAGGCGCGCTCCTGGCCACGCATTTCACATTCAATCGCCTCGAGATCATGGTGCCGAACGACGTTGCGGCGACGGGGCTGGTCGCCTACGACATCACGCCGTGGCGAGCACCGGCCGGCGGCGGCCAGCGCTTCGTGATCGGCGGCGAGGGATTCGGCAGCTTGGCCGATACCGATGTGCGCTTCGGCGGCGCACCCGCAACGCTGACTGCCGTGTCGGCACGCCGGATCATCGGCCTCGTCCCTCCGAGCGTCGTCGGCGCTACGGACCTGATGGACATCGAGGTCCAGGTGGGGATCGACGCCGTCTTGATCTCGGATGCCTTTAAGTACATGCAGCCCGTACCGGGGATGGAGCTCGGGACGTGGCGCGCGGGCGCCGAGCTTCCGGTCCCGCTCGAGCTCGAAGCGACCGCGGTCCTGGGCGATGCGTTGTACGGGATTGCGGGCGGGGTCCCGGCGGCGTACGCCTACGACCTAGGCGCCGGAACGTGGTCGCCCGTGTCGGCGCCTGCACTCGTCGGAGACCGGAACGCGTGCGTGGGGCTGGACGAAAAGCTCTTCCTCTTCGGCGGCACCGGAGCGGCGAGTGGGAAAGTGCAGATCTACGATGCGGTCCTGGGCACATGGTCCCAAGGTGCGGACATGCCGTGGCTGGGCGCGGGCAGCTCGGCGGTGGCGGTCGGCAATCAGATTCATGTGATGGGAGGTCAAGTCGGCACGAGTGTCGTCTCCGACCACGGCGTCTACGACCCGGGCTCGGACACGTGGAATCCGGCTGGGCCCCCGGCCCCGATGCCAACCGCGGTCGCCGACGCGGCCATTGGCACGGACGGCACGCGCGTGTTCGTGTTTGGCGGTCGCTCTGTTGCGGCGCCGAGCCCCGGACTCGACGTCGTTCAGGTGTACGATCCGAACACGGACATCTGGGATACGAGCGATCAACCCGGGGCGACGCTCGAGCCGATGCCGCTGGCGCGTGCTGGCACGCGCCGAGCCGTGCACTACTTCGGAGAGTTTCTGGTCATCGGGGGCGCATCCGGCTCGCTCGCCTTCGAGGACGTGCACGCCTACGACCCCGTCGCGAACACTTGGCGGACGGACGCGCCGCTGCCCGCCGCGCGGCACGCGATTGCCCCGGTCCGGTTTCAGAGTCGCGTGTTCGTGGCGGGGGGCAGCTCTGCGCCAGGCTCGCCCCCGAGCGCACGACTGGAAGTGTTCACGGACCAGTAGACGTGTTCACGGACCAGTAGACGGCTAGTGGTGTGAGTCGAAAGTTCGGCGCATTTGTCCGGCCGCTTTCGCGCGGTGGCGGCGTTGCCCCAAGACAGTATCTATCCCTGGTGTGAGTAGCACAGAGGCTACGCACAGAACCCGGCGCCTTGCCCCCACACG
>JAAELL010000168.1 GCA_024226735.1 bacterium
CACGAACGCGAGTTCCCCGCTCTCCACGTCCGTCCAGGCCGCGAGCACCTTGCCCCCGTCTCGCGCGAGCCGCAGAAACCCGCTCGCCCGTTCCGGATCCGCCGCCGCGATGGTCACCACCGCCCCGAGCTCCGCGCCGTCGACGGTCCGCGCCCGCCAAGCCCCCTTCTCCCCATCCGACTCGAGCCACGTCACGAGCGCGCGCGATTCATCCAGAAGGGCAACATCGACGCGTCCATACCCCGCCTCACCCGCGAACTCGACCGGCGCCCCGAACGTCCGTCCGCCGTCGTGCGAGAACGCGACCTTCGCGCTCGGCTCCTCGTTCGCCCCCGTGAACCACGCGAGCGCGACGGTCTCCCCCAGCGCATCGAGCGCCGGCCCGTTGACCGGACACCCCGCGATCTCCCACCCGTCCGCGTGCACGACGCGCGGCTTCGCGAACGACCCCGTCACGCGCGGGTCCCCGCGCGTGACGGCGATGTCGCGCACCTCGGTGTCGGAGCGATCACGCCACGCGACGACCACGGCGCCATCCGCGAGCGTCACCGCGGCCGTCTGGCAGCAGTCGCACACGCGCTCATCGAGCAGCATCTCCGCGCCGAGCTCCGCGCCGACGACCCGCGCACGCAGCGTCATCGCGCCGTCGGGCGTCGCCCTCCCGTCGAGCCACGTCGCGAACGTGTCGCCGCCGTCGAGGCTGGCGAGCGAGACGAAGCCGTGCTCGGTCTCGGAGCGATCGTCGTGCAGCCAGCCGGCGTCCGTCCAGCTCTTCCCGGCGTCGCTCGAGCGCGCGAAGCGCACGCCGTACGCGTAGGTGTGCTCGCCGCTCTTCTCGAGCCACGTCGCCACCGCGCGCTCGCCGTCGAACGCGACCGCGGGGAAGTCGGCCCAGTTGACGAACCACCCCTCGCCGCTCGCGACGGTCACGGGGTCGTTCCAAGAACCCTGGCGCGTGCGGGACCACAGCCGCCACGCGTCCCCCTCCGGCGCGAGCCAGGTCAGCGCCATGTCGCCACTCTCCGCGCGCGCCAGGTTCGGGAAGCGCGCGCCGCCCGCCTGGTGCAAGCCGACGACCTCGAGCTCCGGCGGCGCCGGCGGCTTCTCGCCGGGCAGCGAAACGACGACCCCGATCACGCCGAGAAAACCGACCAGCGTCCCGACCGCCGCGCGCCAGCCGTGGCGCTCGCCGAACAGGAACCCGAGCGGCAAGGTGAACAAGGGCGTCGTCGTGAAGAGCACCGCGCCGACGCCGCTCGGCAGCTCGCGCAGCGCGTAGTGGAACGGGACGAGGCCGAGGACCGAGCCGAAGAACGCAGCGACGAAGAGCCCACGCGCCAGGCGCTTGTCGCGCATCGGCCGGACGAGCTCGCTCACTTCGCGCGCGGATGTGCGACCGCGGGCGACGAGGCCGAACACGAACGACAGCACGAAGATCCCGACCGAACCCGCGAGCAGGCGCACGACGGTTCCGGGGATGACGTCGGTCGCGGCGAGGGCCTTGTGGCCCGACACGAGCGCGACGGCCTGGGTCAGCGCGGTCGCGAGCCCGAGCAGGATGCCGGTTCGGCGCACGCGCGGGTCGTGCGAGAACCTGCCGCGTGGAGCGTCGAGCACGACCATCACGACACCGGCGAGGACGACGGCCATCGCGCCCAGCGTCGTGAGCGAGAGCTCCTGGCCCAGCCAGAGCCACGCGAGCAGCGCGGCGAGTGGAACGATCAGCGTCCCGATCATCGCCGCGATCTGCACGCCGCAGCGCGGGAGAGCGGCGATGTACAGCGTGTCGCCGAGGGCGAAGCCCAGAAAGCCCGAGAGGAGGAGCAGCGGCAGGCTCGGACGCGCCGGGGCGGAGCCGCCGAACGCGATCCAAAGGACCCCGAAGACGAGCGCGGCGAGCAGTCCCTTGAACAGGTTGATCGCGCCCGCGGACGGACGCAGATGTGCCTCCGGATGACGCAGGATGCGTCCGAAGAGCAGTGAGGCCATGCCCCACGAAAAGGCGCTGAAGAGCGCGGCGAAGACTGCCATCAGCGCACGAGCAGCCCGTTAAGGGGTGCCTAGCGCTTCTTCTTCGCGCGGATCTCGGCGTGGGTCTTGCCGGATCCCATGCCCATCTTGCGCTTGCGCTTGCGTCCGCGGGTCGGGCCGCCGGCCTTGAACTGGGATTTCGCCATGACTGCTGTAGGGGTAGGTCGACCGGGAGCGGCCGAAATCGAGCCGGAGAGTCTACGGACCCCGGCCGGCTGGGCCAAGGGCAATCGACTACTCCGGGGGCGCCTTGAGCTCCGCCCGCGGGGGCTCGGGGTCCTTCAGGCCCCCCACCTCGATCGACAGGCGGCCCTCGGGGATGTCCTTGGCCAGGCCTTCGCGCACGCGCTGGAGGGTGAATTCGAGGCGTTCCTTGGCGAGCTGGCGGGGGTCGGGGTGCTCGACCCCGGTCCCGAAGACCGGCACGCCCAGGGCGTTGTCGCCGCGCAGCGCCTCGTGCGCGAGGACGCTCGGGGCGTCGAAGGCGATGCGCACCGCGAGCCCGTCGTGGCGGATCACGTCCTGGGAGAGGTCGCTGAAGTCGATCCCCCACACCTCGGGATCGCCGCTGGGGTCGGCCGGGGCGACGACGTGCGAGACGAGCCACGGGCGCTCGGCCGAGAAGCGCGCGGCGACGAGCGCCTCGTGGATCCGCGGATGGCCGAACTCGAACCAGCGCGCGAGCCGGCCCTCGGGCTCGCTCGGCGCGTCGGCGAGGATCTGCACCCGGCGCGCCTCGAGCCGCGGGACCATCCATTTGAGGTAGGCCGGGATGCCCATCCCGACGACGATCAATGCGCCGAGGAGCGGGAGGCCGGGCAGGCGGCGGAATCGGGTCGAGTCCGAGGTCATGCGAGCATTGTGGGCCAGGTTCGCGATCGGGACAATGCGCGGCGGATGAGCAATCGCCCCCAAAGGCGCATCTTCGTCGGCGACGTCCAGGGTTGCCGCGAGGAGCTCGAGCGCCTGCTCGAGACGCTGCGCTTCGACCCGGCCGCCGACGAGCTGCACCCGGCCGGGGACCTGGTCAACCGCGGCCCCGACTCGGTCGGCGTGCTGCGGCTCGCGCGCGAGCTCGACGCGGGCGGCGTGCTCGGCAACCACGATCTGCACGCGCTGCGCACGGCGCACGGGACGCGCAAGCTCGGCAGGCGCGACACGCTGGACGAGCTGCTCGCGGCGGACGATCGGGAGGAGCTCCTCGCCTGGCTCGCCGCGCGCCCGTTCGTGCGCACCTGGCCCGACGTCGTGCTCGTCCATGCCGCCGTGCATCCCGACTGGACCGACTTCGAGGACGAGCTCGCCGGAATCGATCCCTTGACCGCCGACGCGCGCAGCGACTTCGCGACGCGCGTGCGCTACTGCGACGAACACGGCGCGCGACCCGAGGCCGACTGGCCCGAGCCGAAGACGCCGTTCGTGCCGTGGTTCTGGCACTGGCAGAAGCGCGCGGGCGAGACGCGCACCGCCGTGTTCGGACACTGGGCGCGCATGGGGCTCGTGCGCGCGACGCGCGTCCGCGGGCTCGACACGGGGTGCGTGTGGGGACAGGAGCTCACGGCCTGGATCGCCGAGGAGGATCGCTTCGTCTCCGTGCCCGCCGCGCGCGTCTACTCCCCCACCTCGCTGCCGGATTGACCATGCCCCAGACGACGTTCCAAACCTTCGACTGGTACGACACGCCGCTCTACTACGACCTCGTCTTCGACGTCGACACCCACGAGCAGGCCGACTTCCTCGAGGCGCTGCACGCCGAGTACGCGAGGGGGTCCGGCAAGCGGCGCGTGCTCGAGCCCGCGTGCGGCTCGGGCCGCTTGATGAGCGAGCTCGCCGCGCGCGGCTGGAGCGTCGCCGGCAACGACCTCTCGCAGCCGATGCTCGACTTCGCGCGCGAGCGCCTCGCGGCGAGCGGGTACGCCGGCCAGCTCACACGGGCCGACATGGCCGACTTCAAGACGCGCGGCAAGTTCGACCTCGCCCACTGCCTCGTCAGCACGTTCAAGTACCTGCTCACCGAAGACGCCGCGCGCGGACACCTCGAATCGGTCGCGCGCGCGCTGCGCCCCGGCGGCATCTACGTCCTCGGCTTCCACCTGACCGACTACGCGCGCTCGAAGCGCTCGCGCGAACGCTGGGTCGTCGAGGAGGACGGCACGCGCGTCGTGTGCAACATCCAGGGCTGGCCCGCCGACAAGAAGAAGCGCACCGAGCGCGTACGCTCGCGCCTCGTCGTCACCGAGGACGGCACCGAACGCCGCTCGGAGACCGAGTGGGACTTCCGCACGTACGACCTGCGCCAGGTCCGCCGCCTGCTCGCATCCGTGCCCGCCCTCGAGCACGTCGCGACGTACGACTTCCACTACGACATGGGAGGCGAGCGAGAGCTGGACGCCGAGCTCGAAGACGCGATCTTCGTGCTACGAATCCGTTAGCACGGTACCCAACGAACGAGCTGGCGCGGCCCCGGCAAGTGTGCAGGCGGCGCCCCTCGATCCACGCGACTTCCCGTGAGGCCACGACTGGGCCAGAGCGCCCTCTGGCTCTGGCTCGAGCAAGAAACGGGGCCATCCCCGCCCTCGCCGTCACCGTCGCCGCCGGCCCCGGCAAGTGTGCGGGCCGAC
>JAAELL010000169.1 GCA_024226735.1 bacterium
CAGGCGCCAACCGGACGCGGATGCTGTCGCCCTGGCATCCGAAGCACTTCTTCAACGGGCTGCTAGTGGTGTGATGCAGACATTCGCAGTCGTATCCCGGCCCGCATGCACGCGCCACGGCGTTGCGGCTCCTCCGAAACTCCACGAAGTTGCGTCGTCGCCGCGCCTTGTGCCACGCACACGCGAACTCGGGATAGGACCGCAATGTCTGCATCACACCACTAGAACCGTGCGGCGCTTCCTCCACATCCTCCTCGCCGGCTCCCTGTCCGCCCTCGCGGCCGGACAGGCACCCGAGGTCGCGACCGAACCGGTCGCGAGCCAGGACGACGCGTTGTCGTCGGCGCGGGAGTTCGTGTCGAGCGCGCCGCTTCGCGACACGACGTGCCCGAGCCGCGCGTGGCGCATCGCGAACGACGAGCGCCTCGTCGCCGCCGCCGTGACTGCCTATTCAAAGGACTCGCTGCCCGAGGTCGCCGCGAGCCTGAAGCGCCTGACTCGCACGCACGCTCGCCGGGCGCTCGCCTTCCAGGTCCTGACGAATCGGTATCCTGGCTTCGACGAGCCCGGTCTCCTGTGGCTCGGCTTGTCGATGCTCCCGGACGGCCTTCGTTACGAAGCCGACTTCCAATCGGGCAGCGACCTGCGTACGACGGTCGAAGGCAACCGCATCCACACGGTGGCCGTCCTGCAGGCGGGCGAAGACCTGCGCGCCCGTCTCGAGGGGCATGTGACGCCCGAGTTGCTCCGCCGCGCGTACGCGCTCGGGAACCTGAGCGTGGCCCGTGATCATGCGGCTGCCGATCGATACGAGTCCGCGCTGGGCTCCTACGCCGTGGCGCTGGAGATCGCTGGCGATCGCGCCCTCTACTTCGAAGCGGCGTCCTGCGCGCTCGTCGCCGACGATCGAGATCGGGCCGGCCCTTGGATCGATGCCGCGCGCGCTCTGCCCGGCCGCACGAGCTGGGAGGAGATCGCGTGGGAGCGGACCGTGGCGCGAGCGCTCGCCGACGAAGAGCGTGCGGCCCGTCTCGACGCCGTGTTCTCGGCGCGCACCGAAGACATCGGGCTCGAACGCGATCCGCGCATCTCCCTCCTGATCGATGCGGCCGGCAGCCTCTCGCCCGGCACCTTCGTCCTTCACCTGGGAACGAGGACCGCGTTCGCCATCGTGCATGAAGAGCCGATCGCGGACGACGAGTCGAACTACACCCGGCAGCTGGCGCACGAGCGTGCCCGCAGACGCGTCGTCGAGGAGATGAGCGCCTTGGTACGCGGCAACCGGATCGCGCGCGTTGCGCTCAGCCTCGCCGGTCCGCAGCATGCGGGGGACGCCGGTCTCACGTGGATGGAGTCGCCCCTACCGGGAACACCCACCGACGCCGTCTTGCAGGCGCTCCAGGCGGCTGCCGCCCATCCTGAGCTCTTCGAGTCGAGCCGAAGTCGCGCGAGATCCGTCGTCCTGTTCGACGCGGAAGAGCTGCGCGCGGCTGTTTCTGATCCGCACACCTGGGCGGAGTCGCGCACCTTCGAGTCGATCGCGTGTACTGAGAACGACAGCCGCGATTTTGACGTCCTGCGACGACGCGTCGCCCACACTGCGCTCACGCGCGCGATCCTTCGCAGGCTCCCCGTGGCAGTCGCCGTGCGCGCGCACCGAGCTGGCCAGTGGCCGAGCGCGCGAGCTGCCGATGCGATCGCACTCTCGGTGAACGGAGACCCGGACGACGGCGAGCTGCACGTCGAACTTCTGACTGCGCTCGTCGAACGAGAGACAGACCGAATGCGCAGCGAGGGTACGCGCGCCCGCGTCCACGTGGCTCGATCGGACGCGCCGGAAAACGCGAAGTGGCAGAACGCCGTGGTCGAGCGTCTCACTGCGCTCGGCCTCGAGATCGTCGAAGCCGACGACGACGACGGCGACGTCGCGCTGCGCTTGGACATGACGGAACGGGTCGACAATAGGCCGCGACCAGGGAACCTGGCAGGCACGACAGTCGACCACTTCGAGGCGGCGGTAGGCCTTTGGCTCACGGGCTCGACGAGCGATCGCTGGTTGCCGGGCGACGAGCAGAGCTTCTCGGTCGAGGGCGCAGGCTCATCCTTCACCTCCCGCGCCAAAGCCCTCGCGCTAGGTCGCGAAGCGGCGATCGATCGTCTCGGCGACGGATGCGTCCAATGGCTCGCGCGCGGAATCGCGCGCCGAGCGGCCGACGGGCACCAGCTCTTACTCGAAGGGGGCCGCGAGGCGCTCGAGCGCTGGGCCGCCGCCGTCGACGATCTGCCGATCTGGCTCGAGACGCCGCTCCTCCGAGAACTCTCCGACGAACGCTACGAGCTCGTCCTGCGAGCGACCGGCGACGTGACCGAGGTTTCGACCGCGTTGGAGCTGTGGGCGCTGCCCTCTGCCCCTACGCCGTGGACGGTCGTCGACGAGCAGCGCGCACGCCTCGAGCAGCCCAAGAAGAATTGACACAGATGCCCGTTCACAACGCGCGAATCGCGACTTCCACTGAGTACGGCCAACGCCGAACGACAGACCCTTACCACCAGAAGAAGACAGGTAGACCCATGTATGGTCTCAACATCACCCGCCGCTTCCTGATCGCCTGTTTCTGCGCGAGCTTGGGATGGGCGTTCCAAGGTCCAGGTCCGCAGGTTCTCGACTTCATTCCGCCGGTTGGATCATCCAATCCGGACGCACTACGGGCCGTGAGTGATCCCGGCTCGATCACGGTGGAGAAGAACCCCAACCTCAGCGAAACGAAGGACCAGCAGGTCGTGACGAGGGGAGCCTCGACGCAGGATGCGATCAACACGGTGGCGAACGACCTGAAGCCCCTGGGCAAGGGGGCCGGATGGATCTCGACTCCGAGCGGCTTGGGTGCCGTCGTCGTCGGTGCGCACGACTACGACATCTCGGGCGGGGACGCGGACTGGGTCGCGCTCAAGCAGCGCGAAGCGTCGGTCCGAGCCCACATGAAGGCCCAGGCGAACCTCCTGGAGTTCCTGAAGGGCTTGAAGATGAGCGGGCGCCGGTACGTGTACGAGCAGGTCGTGCAAGCGGACACGTTGCAGAACATCGAGAGCTCGTCCGAGGAGACGATCAACGAACACGTGCTAGGAATCCTGCGCGGCGTCGTGATGTACGACTACCACGACGACCCCGGCTTCAAGACGGATCCACCCATGGGTCGCGTCGTCGTGACGCTCGTGACCACGCCGCTGACCCAAGGACAGGTGCGCCAAGTCGACGGCGACACGCTCCGGGCGACGAGCGGATCCGCGGGACTCGAGAGCGTGTTCGCTCAGATCCGAGCCGGCGTCGTTCCGCCCGATGGGGGCCGAACCGTCGTCGCCGACGAAGGAACGGTTGTCTGGGTCGGCTTCGGTTCCTCGCTCATTCCTTCCGAGAGTCTCGCCCCTGCGATGTCGCTCAACGCTGCGCGACGGCAAGCCGAGAGCCGCGCCAAGATCCGTCTGCTCGGGCTGATCAAGGGCGAGACGGTCGAGATGCAAGGCTCGAGCGCGGACGACATGTCCGAGATCATCAAGACCTTCGAGATTCAGGTCAGCGAGAGCGGCCTGCAAACCCCCGAGAAGCTGCAAGATCCGGAGATCCGACGCTTCCGGAGCTTCGCCAACAGTCAAGCGATCGAATCGCTCGTCGAGGGGCAGCTTCCTCCGGGAGTGATCACCCGCACGTACGAGACCGAAGACGGACGTTGGGCGTACGCCGTATCCGTCTGGTTCCAGCAGTCGACAGTCGACTCGCAGAAGCTCGCCGGTTCGATGCGCTCGAACAGCCCCCTCGGCAACCTCGAGCGCCGCACGACGGGCTTCGAGACGAACCCGGATGGGAGCTTCCAGAAGGACGAGAAGGGCGCACCCATTCCCCGCAGCCTCGGGAAGGGGCAGGTCACCAAGAAGAAGGACTTGTAGACCCGTGACACGAGACGACGATCCTCCCCCCGCCCGCCCCAACCCGCTTGCGGACGCGCTCCGGCGCTACCGCGACGGCGAGGCCATCGGCGACATCGACGACGACCTCGGAGAGGGCGGCGGGCTCGCCGCGGCGCTCGCGAACGCGGGTGTGCAGCGCAGCGGGTCGATCGCCGATGTCGGCGACCGGATCGAAGGCTTCACGCTCCTCGAGGAGATCGGTGACGGAGGCGAAGCCAAGGTGTATAGCGCACGGCAGCACAAGCCCGTGCGCGATGTCGCGCTGAAGGTCTTCAAGCTCTTCTCGACCTCGACGGACCGGGCCCTGCAGGGAGCCAACGCTCAGGCGCGGTTCGAGCACGAAAACGTGGTGCGCGTCTGGCATTGCGGCGAGACGGCGGACGTGAGCTACATCGCGATGGCCCTCGTTCCGGGCAAGACGCACCTCGGCGACTGGATCGGTGGAGCGCCGGGCCCGGTCACGGACCGCAACTACGTCGCCCTCGCCAGTTTCTTCGCGCAAGTCGCCGACGGCTTGGCGGCCGCCCATGACCACGGCGTCATCCACCGCGACATCAAGCCGAGCAACATCCTGATCGACGGCGAGAAGCCCCTGCTCTCCGACTTCGGGATGGCGCGCTTCGACACGGAGAAGCGCATCACGAAGACCGGCGAGATGCAGGGGACTTGGCCGTACTTGCCGCCCGAAGTGATCCAGGGGACGGCGGGCTTGGACCTCGATGAGGACAAGTTGGGCGATGTCTATTCCCTCGGCGTGACCCTCTATGAGGCGTTGACGGGGGCGCTGCCGTTCGACGAGCCGAACACGGTCGCCCTGAGCCGCGCGATCGCCGAGCGCGACCCGCCGCCACCCACGGATACGCGCCTTCCAAGCGACCTCGTTGCGATCTGCATGCGCGCGCTCGAGAAGCAGCCCCGCAGGCGGTACGCGTCGATGGCCGAGTTCGCCGCGGACCTGCGCCGGTTTGCAGCGGGCGAGCCGACGCACGCGCGCCCCATCAGCCGCTTGCAGCGCGTCTGGCGCCGCGTGATGCGCCACCCCGCTTGGATCGCGATCGGGGTCGTGCTGGTCACAGCGTTGATGTTCGGCGTCCACTTCTGGCTCGAGTCGAACCGGGTCACCGAGGGCTTCAACAAGATCAGCGCGATCTTCGTCCAGGGTGCCGTCGACGACGTCTTCCGGGTCGAAGGGATCAAGGATCCGTCCCTGCGCAAGGAGACCCACGGCACGATGCTCGGCTACGTCGACGGTGTGCTGACGGGCACGCCGAGGCACCAGCTCACCATGGTCCGCGCCGTTGCCGCCGTGGCCTTTGCCCGCGGCGACGATCATGCCGCTGCAACCGATCTCGCGCGGCGGCTGGCCCGGCTGCACGGCGAATTGGAGTCGAGTCCGGCGGAGAGGCTCGAAGATGATCTGCGTGCGGCACGCTACTTCCGTCGACGTGGGGACGTTGCGGACAGTTTGGACCTCTTGACTGAAGCGGTGGGAGAGCTCGAACGCGAATTCCGTCTCGGCGACCCGCTCGAGGCCGCGCTCGAGGTCGAGATTGCGCTGTGCAAGTGCTTGGGCGCGAACGACGACTATCCTGCCGTGCGCAACGAGCTGATCACGTGGGTCGGCATCCTGCGTACCTCGAAGATGCCGGCCGGTCGCGTCGGACGTCGCATCCAATGGCTGTTGGCCAACGCGGATACGGAGCTGGGGTCCGCCGGCCAGGCCGCGCAGCGGCTTGGAGCCCTGTTGGAAGAGGAGGTGCTCGCGCCGTCGGACGAGCTCGACGCGATCGCGATGCGATCGGACCTGGGACTTGCGCTCCTTTTGGACGGACGGCGCGTAGACGCACGCGAACAGCTCGAGCTCGCGCGCCTCGAGCGCGTCGAGAAGCTCGGAGAGGACTGTCCGATGGGCCGCCTCGACCTCTTTCGAACACTCGTCGCCAAGAGCCGCACGGACGACTTCTTCGGCCCCTGGGACCTGGAGCCCTCGCTTGCGGACGTGGAAGAGCAGTCGCTCGGCCGCGCGCCGGACTACTTCCACGCTTTGCGCGAGCTCCGGAGGATCTACGAGTCGCTCGCAGCCGAGGACCAAGGGAGCTGGAGTGCCAAAGTGACACAAACGCTCGCTCAAGAGGCAGTCGGCCGCATCCGAGCGCAGGGTGCGCGTCACCCGCGTACGATGGACGCGGCGTGGCGGCTCACCAACCACGTGACCAGATCCTTGAGGGGCCGATGACCGACGAAGCGACGCACACACAACGCAGCGACCTCGACGAACGCACCGAGGCCCTTCTGCCCGGTTGGAAGAACGGAGACCCGAACGCGCGCGAAGAGCTGTGCCGACTCTACCGGGGCTGGATCACGGGCGCCGTCAAGCGGCGCGTCGGTTCACGGCTGGCGCGCAAAGAGCAACTGGACGATTTCGTCCAGGAAGTCTTCTTCGAGCTCGAGAGGAAGCGCGAGGGGTTCCAGATCATCGACGCGCCGAGCTTCCGCTCCTTCCTGACGACCGTAATCGTCTACCACATCAGCGACAGGGCGAAGTACTACGGCGCCGGCGTGCGCGACTACGACTGCGAGAAGTCGGTCGGTGGCGTGCTGCCGTCCAACCGCGTCTTGCGCCACAAATCGATCACGCGTCCCGACGCGCGGGCCGCGCGTAACGACGAGGCCGAGTACGTTCGCAGGATCGTGGAGACGCGGCTCGACGCTCAACAGCGCGAGCTCGTCCACCTGCACAACGACCTCGAGCTCTCCTTCGAGGAGATCGGCAAGCTGCAGGGCGTCCGGAAGGACACCGTACGCATGCGCTGGACGCGGTTGATCGAGAAGATCGCCCAGATCGTCAAGTCCGACGAGTAGAGCCGCGCGACCGAGCGCCGCGCGGC
>JAAELL010000170.1 GCA_024226735.1 bacterium
GTGAACCCGACCGGGCGCCGCTGCGTGCCGGTGGCATCTCGGCGTGGGCCTACGCGGGCATCGAGGCCGCGGGCGCCGCTCTCGTCGCGCACCACGAACGGGTGCGCAGCGGCCGCGGCCAACGCGTCGATGTCTCGGCTCTGCTGTCCACCAATCTGGCGGCCGCGTTCCTGCTGTTGGCGACGCGCACGGGTAGCGGACGCGAAACCCGTGCTGGCGGCGGCCTCCGCTTTGGGCCGGTCTACTCGCCCTTCATCTGGGAGGCGGCCGACGGCTTCGTCTCGCTCACGTTGATGTTCAGCGGCCCCGCCGCCCCGTTCTTTGCCAAATTCCTCGGCTGGATGCACGAAGCAGGATCGCTCGACGCGCAGGACACCGAACGGGACTGGGCTGCAGCCCTTGGCCAGGTTATCAGCGGGCAAGAGGACGCCTCGCGGGTCACCGCCTTGATCGAGCGCATCGCCGAGTTCCTGCGTGCACGAACCAAGCAGGAGTTGCTCGACGAATCCACTGCGCGCGGGTTGTTGCTCGTGCCCGTGTCGACGGTTGCCGACGTGTACGGCAGCCCGCAGCTCGAGACGCGCAACTTCTGGCGCGAACATGAACATCCGGAACTGGGCGTTGCCCTGCGTTACCCGGGCCCGTTCGCGAAGCCGTCACGCACCCCCCTGAAATACCGCCACCCGGCACCGCGCATCGGCGAGCACAACGCCGAGATCCTCGCCGAGCCTGCCCGCATCCCTGCATTCTCCGGCGGCCGAGCGGGCGCCGAAGACGCTCCACTGGCCGGACTCAAGGTCCTCGATTTCATGTGGGTGATGGCGGGGCCGCACTCGACGCGCGTGCTGGCAGACTACGGCGCCACCGTCATCAAGATCGAGTCTGCGAGCTCGCTCGACCTGGTCCGGGTGCTGCCGCCCTTCTACGGGGGAGTGCTCAGTCCCGAGAGCTCGGCGTCGTTCGGCTCATTGAACGCTGGCAAGCGCAGCCTCTGCCTCGACCTGCGCAACCAGGAGTCGCACCCCGTCGTGCACGACCTGGTGCGCTGGGCCGACATCGTCTGCGAGTCATTCTCACCCCGGGCCATGAAGAAGCTGGGCTTCGATTTCGAATCGCTGCAAGCCGTCAAGCCCGACCTGATCATGCTGTCGAGCTGCCTGTTCGGCCAGACGGGGCCGCTCGCATCGTTGGCAGGCTACGGCACGATGGGTGCCGCGATCGCCGGACTCGCCCAGCCCACGGGCTGGCCAGACCGATCCCCGTGTGGGCCTTTCGGGCCTTACACCGATTGGCTGGCACCGCGCTTGACCGTGCCGACGCTGCTCGCCGCTCTCGACCACCGGCGCCGCACCGGACAGGGGCAGTACATCGATCAGGCCCAGGCCGAGTCCGCCCTGCACTTCATGACTCCCGCTCTGCTCGACTACGCAGCAAATGGTCGCGTGATCGATCGTGTCGCGAATACGGATCCGCAGATGACGCCCCACGGCGCGTGGCCATGCGCTGGCGACGATGAGTGGGTAGCGATCGCGGTGCGCGACGACGACGACTGGGGCCGGCTGCGACGTACGCTGGGCCTGGCGGACGACCCGCGGCTCACGACCCTGGCGGGGCGACGCGAACACGCGGACGTAATCGACGTTGCGATCACGGCGTGGACGCAGACGCTTGGGCCTGCGGAAGCGGAGCAGGTGTTGCAAGCCGCAGGCATTCCGGCGCACGCGGTCACGCACTCCTCCGGTGACCCGCAGTTCGACGGCCACTTCATTGCGGCACCCCACGCCCTACGCGAGAGCGATGAGGTGGAGTCGTCGCGCTACCGCCTCTCGCGCTCCCCTGCACAGGTGAAGCGGGCCGGCCCCACCATGGGGCAGGACACGGACTTCGTGCTCGCCGAGTTGCTCGGCTACGAGCCGGTGAAGATCGAGTCGCTGCGCGCCGTCGGCGCACTCGGATAGGAGACCGTCATGTCGTACGAACTGACTGAAGAGCAGGAGATCTTCCGCGAGGAGCTGCGGAAGTTCCTCGACGCGGAGATGCGCCCGCTCGACGATCGCTACGGCGACGAGGAGATGACGGCGGAACGGGCGCGGGAGCTCTGCAAGAAGCTCATTCCGTGGGGCTACATGGGCGGGAGCGGCGTGATGGGCATGGGCGGCGACCTGATGGTCCGCTGCATCCAGAGCGAGGAGCTGGCGCACACCTTTCCCTCACTGGTCGGAGTCGCCGGCATGACGGCCGCCTGTGCGGCCGGGATCGCGGCCGGAGCGCACCCGGAGGTGGCCGAGCGCCTGGCCGGACCGTTGCGCGCGAGCGACCTGATCGGCGCCAATGCCTTCAGCGAGCCGAACGTGGGCTCCGACCCCTCGGGCATCGAGTGTCGCGCCGAATTGCGGGGCGACCG
Source organism: bacterium (assembly GCA_024226735.1). GTDB lineage: Bacteria > Planctomycetota > UBA1135 > UBA1135 > JAAELL01. The sequence continues at coordinate 2,405 of JAAELL010000170.1, forward strand.
CTGGATCGTGAACGGTTCGAAGTGTTGGATCTCGAACGGGCACATCGCCGACGTGGTGATCGTGCTGGTCCAGACCGACGGGTCGCTCGGTGCTGCGGGCCTGCGCCAGCTCATCATCGATCGCCGCGAGTCTCCCTTCGAGAGCCGCGACATCGCCACCATCGGTTTGCGCGCCTTTCCGACCTCGGAGCTCTACTTCAACGACGTCGAAGTGCCCGAGATCAACCGGATCGGCGGCTGGCGCGACAAAGAGCGGGACGAAGATCCGGGTCTGGCGTTCCGGCGCACGCTGGCCGGCATCGCCGCGGCCCGTGCCGGAGGCGGCCTCCTGTCGGTCGGCATCGCGCGGCGCGCCTTCGAGATCGCCCTCGATTACGTGAAGGAACGCGAGCAGTTCGGCAAGCCGATCGGCCGTCACCAGTTGGTGTCGGCCATGATCGCCGAGATGGCGACCGAGATCGATGCCGCGCGTCTGCTCTGCTACCGCGCCTACGAGGCGCTCGA
>JAAELL010000171.1 GCA_024226735.1 bacterium
GCTTTCGTGTGGGGGCAAGGCGCCGGGTTCTGTGCGTAGCCTCTGTGCTACTCACACCAGGGACAGATACTGTCTTGGGGCAACGCCGCCACCGCGCGAAAGCGGCCGGACAAATGCGCCGAACTTTCGACTCACACCACTAGCTTCTAGCCGATCTCGTCGAGCAGCGCCCGCACGCGAGCGAGCCCCTCGACGACGTGCTCGGTCTCCCCGCCGAAGCCGATGCGCAACCAGTGATCCATACCGAAGTGATCGCCGGGGACGATGAGCACGCTCTTCTCCGCGCGCAGTCGTTCGGCGAGCTCGCTCGAGCCGATCGCGTGGTCGTACTTGAGGTAGAGCATTGCGCCCGCATCCGGCGGAACGAAGCGAAGCCGGCTACCTTGCGCGGAGAGCCAGTCCGCGACCACCGCATAGTTGCGCGTGAGTAGCCGGTGTGTGCGCTCCAGGAGGCGCGCGCGCCGGCCCGGCTCGAACGCGCGCACGGCGAGGAAGTCGCTCAATGTGCCGGGTCCGATCGTCGTGTAGTCGTGACGTGTCCAGAACCGCTCGATGAGTTGCGGCGGAGCGACGATCCAGCCCAGACGTAGGCCCGGCAGTCCGTACGCCTTCGAGAGGCTGTTCGTGACGATCGCGCGGTCGTAGTGGCCCCAGAGCGTCGGCGTCTCGTCGCCGTGTAGCTCGGAGCCCTGGTAGATCTCGTCGGCGAGGACCCAGGCGCCGACGCGTTCGGCGACGCGTGCGATGCCGTCGAGCGTCTCCTCTCCCAGCCGCGTGCCGGTCGGATTGTTCGGGTTGCAGATCACGATCAGCTTGGTGCGCTGCGTGACGAGGGCTTCGAGTGCGGCGAGGTCGACGCTCCATCGCCCGCGCTCGAGGTCGGGCACCATGTGCCACGGGCGCATCACGGCGCCGAGGCTCTCGGCGAGCCCGAAGATCTGCATGTAGTTGGGCAAGAGGACGACGACCTCGTCGCCAGGGTCGACGAGGTCCCACGTGGCGATCAGGTTCGCCTCGGCTCCGCCGTTCACGACTTGTACCGCGTCCCGCGTCGCCCCGGGATAGAGAGCTGCGACGGCCTCGCGCAGCGCTTCGCTCCCGTTGGTCTGAGTGTAGATCAACCGCTCGTCGGCGGCGCGGACGAGCTCGTCCCCATCGTCGAGCAGCTCGCGCATCGTCAGCGGATGGACGCCGCTGTCGGACAGGTTGATCTCGACGGAGTGCTCGTGCGTCGACTGCCAACGCTCCATTTGGAAGGGCGCGATCTGCATCGTGCTCAGACAGTAGCAGTTGGCGCCAAAGGGGCGTCGCTTCCAGGGCGGAGATAGTCCAAACTCGCCCCGTGTACATGCTCGAAGACATCGTTCGGGCGCACGAGCGGATCGCTGGACTCGTGCGCCGGACGCCGCTCGAACGCTCGCACTCGCTCAGTGCTGCCACGGGCTGCGAGGCGTACCTGAAGCTCGAGAACTTCCAGCTGACCGGGTCCTTCAAGCTACGCGGAGCGACGAACAGGCTCCTGTCCTTGGCCCCGGAGGATCTGGGGCGCGGCGTCGTCGCCGCCTCGACCGGCAATCATGGCGCCGCGGTCGCCTGCAGCGCATCACGCCTGGGCGCGGCCGCGACGATCTTCGCGCCAACGAACGCGATGGCGTCCAAGCTCGAAGCGATCCGTGGATTCGGGGCGACAATCGTTCAGGAGGGCGACGACTGCGTCGTGTCCGAGGGTGCCGCGCGCGCGTTCGCCGAAACGCACGGGGCGGCGTACGTTTCGCCCTACAACGATCCGCAAGTCGTCGCGGGCCAAGGGACCGTCGGGCTCGAGATTGCTCTTGACCTGCCCGAGGTCGACGCGGTGTTCGTCGCCGTCGGCGGCGGAGGTTTGATCGGTGGCGTGGGCGCGTACTTGCGCTCGCTTCCGCGCGAGGTCGAAGTGATCGGCGTCTCTCCCGCGAACTCGGCCGTGATGCACGCCTCGCTCGGCGCCGGGCGTTTGCTCGACCTGCCGTCGGAGCCGACGCTGTCGGACGGCACCGCGGGCGGCGTCGAGGACGGCTCGATCACCTTCGAGCTGTGCCGCGAGGTGATCGACGACTTCGTGCTCGTGACCGAGGACGAGATCCGGGACGCCCTGCGCGTGCTGGTTGCCGAGCACCACATGCTCGTCGAAGGTGCCGCGGCGGCCGCGGTCGCGGGCTTCTCGAAGCGCGGCTCCGCGTACCGGGGAAGGAACGTCGCGATCGTGCTCTGCGGCGCGAACATCGACGCGGCGGTCCTGAAGGAGATTCTGTGACGCGCGTCGTACGCTGGGACGAGATCGATTCTGCACTCGCCCGCGTGGACGTGGTGGCCGAGATCGAGCGCGGGTTCGTCGCCTACTCACGCGGAGAGTGCGTCGTGCCGCCCGTCGGGGAGCTGATCTTCGACGAGCCGCCGGGCGAAGTGCACATCAAGTACGGGTACGTGCGCGGCGAGGAGCACTACGTCGTCAAGGTCGCGTCCGGCTTCTACGGCAACGCAAAGCTCGGCTTGCCGTCGGGCCAGGGGATGATGATCCTGTTTCGGCAGGCGACGGGCGAGCCGGTGCTCGTCCTGCTCGACGAGGGCCGGCTGACGGACGAGCGCACCGCCGCGGCCGGCGCCGCCGCCGCGCGTCTCCTCGCGCCGCCCGAGATCGAAGCGATCGGAATCTTCGGGACGGGCATCCAGGCGCGGCTGCAGCTCGCGTACTTGCGCGACGTCGTCGCCTGTCGCCGCGTCTTGGCCTGGGGCCGCAACGCGGACCGACTCGCCGTCTACGCCCGCGATGCGCGCGAGCTGGGCTTCGACGTCGAGGAAGTGAGTGATCCGGACCGAGTCGCCCGCGAGTCGCAGCTGATAGTGACGACGACGGCGGCGAAGGCCGCGTTGTTCGGCAGCGACACCGTGCAGCGGGGTACGCACGTGACCGCGGTCGGCTCGGACACGCCCGGGAAACAGGAGCTCCCATCGCAGCTCCTCGGGCGCGCGGACCTCGTCGTCGCCGACAGCCTTGCGCAGTGCCGCGAGCGCGGCGAGATCGCGAGCGCGCCGGAGCTGAGCGAGGACAGAGTCGTCGAGCTCGGCCACGTCGCGGCCGGCGATCATCCGGGGCGGACGACCAACACCGCGGTCACGGTGGCCGATCTGACCGGCGTCGCCGTGCAGGACCTGCGGATCGCGGAAGCCGTCTTGCGCGGTTTGATCGACTGATGCTCGCGGCGGCCGCCGACGCTCGCCGCGAGCTGACCGAGAGCCTGCAGCTGTCTGCATCACACCACTAGCGTACTCCGGCGAGCTCGGTGCGATTCGCGCCTATCTCGGCCACGCCCGGACCCTGCGCGGACGGCCGGAGCGCGCGCTGCTCTCGCGCATTCTGAAGGACGAGATCCGGCACCGCCGCCGCATCCGCGAGATGCTGGCGGAGCTCGGCGCCGCGCCCGACGAGCGCCGTGAGCGCAAGATGAACCGAGTCGGCCGCACGATTTCGTGCCTGTGCCAGCTCGGCGGCTGGTTTCTGCCCATGTACGGCGCGGCCCGGCTCGAGCTCGACAACATCGTCGAATACGAGATCGCGGCGCGCCTGGCGCTGCTTGCCGAGTGCGAGCTGCTCACCTTGGGCGAGGTCGAGTGGGATCACGAGCTGTGGCTGCGCGAGCAAGCCTCCACGCACTGGGCGTGGAAGGTGATGCCGAGGTGGAAGCCGCCCGTGCCGCGCGCGTCGATTCGCGAACGCTACGAGGCGTTCGCGAAGGACCCGAGGCCGATCGTGTGCAGGCGGAGCCTGCTGACGCGCTGACCTCGCTGACACGGCGTCAGCCGTGGCGCCACGGATAGGCTCCTACACCGAAGTCGTCGCCCGCTCGATCCGCACCGGGCACACCTTCAGCTCCGCCGTGTCCGTGATCGGATCGTAGCCCGATCCCGTCAGCGCATTGATCGGCACCTCGCTGAAGCTGAAGCTGCAGAACACCGTGCCGCGCGGCGACTTGTCGGTCGCCTCGACCTTGACCATCACTTCGCCACGGCGGCTCGACATCACCGCGAACTCGCCGTCTTCGAGACCCCAGTCGGCGACGTCGTCCGGGTGGACCTCGACGAGTTCCTCGGGAACGAGGTACTCGGTGCCGACGGAACGGCCGGTCATCGTGCGCGTGTGGTAGTGGGCGAGGCGGCGACCGGTCGTCAGCCAGACGGGGTAGTCGTCGTCGATCGTCTCGGCCGGGTCGCGGTAGCTGGGCGTCATGAAGAGGCCACGGCCGCGCGGGAACTCGCCGATGTGCAGGACCGGCGTCCCCGCGTGGCCCTTCTCGGGCACCGGCCAGTGGTGGCGGCCCTCGGCGACGAGGTCCCAGTCGAGGCCGTGATAGGTCGGCGACAGCTCGCAGAGCTCGTTGAAGACCTCCTTGGGCGATTCGTAGTCGAACCCGGGCGCGCCTAGGCGCTTCGCGATCTGAGCGATGATCCACCAGTCGGGCTTGGCCACGCCCGGCGGCGGCACGGCGGCGCGCACGCGCTGCGGGCGGCGCTCCGTGTTGGTGAACACGCCGTCGGTCTCGGCCCAGGCCGTCGCAGGCAAGATGACGTCCGCGAGATCGGCCGTCTCCGTGCGGAAGATATCGATCACGACCATGTGATCGAGGCTGCGCAACGCGTGCTCGCAGTGCGCGCGGTCCGCATCGGACACGACCGTGTTCTCGCCACAGATCAAGAAGGCGTGGATCTTCTTGCCGCACTCGTCGAGCGCGCGGACCTTCGTCCAGCCTTCTTCGATGTCGACCTCGACACCCCAGGCCTCGCGGAACTTGGCCTGGTTCGCCGGGTCCGTGACCGGCTGGAAGCCGGGGTAGTTGTTGGGCAGGGCGCCGCAGTCGCCCGCACCCTGGACATTGTTCTGGCCCCGCATCGGGTTGATGCCCGTGCCCTCGCGGCCGATGTGACCGGTGAGGAGCACGAGGTTGCAGAGACTCTGCACGTTGTCGACGCCGCAGATGTGCTCGGTGATGCCGAGGGTGTAGAAGATGGCGCCGTTGGCGGCTTCGCCGTACCAGATCGCCGCTTGCTCGATGTCCTTCGCGGGTACGCCCGTGATCGTCTCGGCCCACTCGGGCGTGAACTCCTTCAGGTGCTCCCCGAGAGCGGCGAAGTTCTCCGTCCGCTTGGCGATGAAGTTCTCGTCGACGAGCCCTTCGCGCACGATCACGTGCGCCATCGCCCCAAGCAGAGCGACGTCGGTCCCGACGCGCAGCTGCAGGAAGACGTCGGCCTTCTTCGCCAGCGGGATCTTGCGCGGATCGGCGACGATCAGCTTGGCCCCACGCCGCAGCGCCTTCTTGATGCGCATCGCGGCAACCGGATGCGCTTCCGTCATGTTCGTCCCGATGCAGAAGATCGCGTCGGGCTTCTCCATGTCGCGAAGCGGGTTGCTCATCGCGCCTCGTCCGAGTGTGGCGGCCAGACCGGCCACCGTCGGAGAGTGTCAGGCACGGCTACAATTGTCTATCTGATTGGTCCCGAAGCCCGCGCGGATGAACTTCTGCACAGAGAAGGCTGACTCGTGCGGCGCGCGCCCCGAAGCGACGCCGTAGATCGCGTGACGGCCGTGGGTGTCACGCACGCGCCGGAAGCCTTCGGCCGCTCGGTCGAGAGCTTCATCCCAGGAGGCTTCGACCAGGACGCCGTCCTTGCGCACCATCGGATTCTTGAGTCGCTCGGGATGCTGGACCCACTCCCAGCCGAACTGACCCTTGACGCACAGTGCGCCCTCGTTCGCGGGCCCGTCCATCGCCGGGCGCACGCCCACGAGCTTGTCGCCCTTCGACATGATGTCGACGCTGCAGCCGACGCCGCAGAAGGGACAGATCGAGCGTGTGAGCTCGACCTCGCCCGGCTCGCGGGTGTGCTGCAGGGCGCGGTTGTCGGCGAGCGCGCCCGTCGGGCAGGTCTGCACGCACTGGCCGCAGAACGTGCACTCCGAGCCCTTCAGGAACCCGTTGAACTCGGTCGTGATCTGAGTTTGGAAGCCGCGGTTCGCGATGCTGATCGCGTAGTCGCCCTCTTGCTCCGCGCAGACCCGCACGCAGCGGTAGCAAGAGATGCAGTGGTCGTAGTCGCGCAGGATCATCGGGTTCGGGTCGTCGGGGTGCGACTGCCCGGACTGTGCACCTTCGAAGCGCGTCCCGTCGACCGCGTAGCGTTGCGCGAGATCGGTCATCTCTTGTGACGCGTGGCCGCGCATCGGGTCGATCTCGACGCCGCGCGGGTTCTCCGAGCAGACGAGCTCCATCAGCGTTTTGCGGTGCTTCTCGAGCTTCTCCGTCTTGGTCTGCACGTTCATTCCGTGCGCGGCGTGCGTCGTGCACGACGCGACGGGGGAGCGAAAGCCCTCGATCTCGACGACGCAAAGCCGACACGCGCCGAAGGCCTCGAGTCGCTCGTCGTAGCAGAGCGTCGGCACGTCCGACGTGTGGCGTCGGGCGACTTCGTAGAGCGTTTCGCCGGTCTCGAACGGGACGACCTTTCCGTCGAGGGTGAGGGTCGGCGACCCGTTGCTGGACCCGTTGCTGGAACCGTCGGAGCTCATTTCCGCTGTCCGTTCACGTGGGCGTCGACTTGTTCGGGGAACAGGCGCATCAGGCTGCCCGTGATCCCGGGCGCGGCGACGCCCAAGCCACACGCGCTGACGGCGGCCATCGTGCGGCCGATGTCCTCGACCTCGGCCTTCCACAGCTCGGGTTCCTTCGGCCCCGCGACGCCGGCGAGGCGTTCGGTGAGGCGCTGTGTGCCGATGCGGCACGGGAAGCACTTGCCGCACGACTCATGGGCGAAGAAGGACATCGCTTGACGCGCGATCTCGACCATGTCGCGCGAGTCGTCGAAGACCATGACGCCGCCGGCGCCCAGGAGCGAGCCGCGCGCGCGCATCGACGGCTCGTCGAGCGTCGCCTCCTCAATGTCTTCGGCGCCGAGGAAGCCGCCGGACAGGCCGGCCATCGTGACTGCTTGGACGGTGCGTCCTTCGGGGGCGCCACCGGCCCAATCGTAGAGCACGGTCTTCAACGGAATGCCGATCGGCACCTCGTAGTTGCCCGGTCGCGCGACGTCGCCGGACAGGCTGATGATCTTGGTGCCCTTGTGCTCGCCCGCTCCGAGCCCCGCATACCACTCCGCGCCGCGGTCGACGATCGGCGGCACCGAGGCGAGCGTCTCGACGTTGTTCACCGCGGTCGGTGTCCCCTCGAAGCCGTTCGTCACGGGGTACGGAGGGCGATTGCGAGGGAAGGGGTGCTTGCCTTCGAGGCTGTTGAGCAGCGAGGTCTCCTCGCCACAGATGTAGGCGCCGGCCCCGCGGCGCACGTGGATGTCGAACGTCAGCTCGGTCCCGAGGACGCTCGTGCCCAAGAGCTCCGCGGCGCGTGCTTCTTCGATCGCGGTCTCGAGCACGCCCTGGGTCGCGGGGTACTCGTAACGCAGGTAGATGAAGCCGCGCGTCGCACCCGTAGCAAAGGCCGCGAGCGTCATGCCTTCGAGGATCGCGTGCGGATCCAGGTCCATGAGCACGCGGTCTTGGAAGCAACCGGGCTCGCCTTCATCGGCATTGCAGACGACCGTTTTTGGCCCGCCGCCGGCTTCGCGTACGGCTCGCCACTTCAGTGCGGTGGGAAACGAGGCGCCGCCGCGGCCGGTCAGCCCGCTCCCGGAGACCACGTCGAGAACCTGCTCGGGCGTCATCTCGCGGACGGCGCGGGAGAGCGCTCGGTAGCCGCCGCTCTCCCGGTAGCCGGCGAGAGTCTTGCGCCGCGGATCGCGCACCTCGGCGAACACACACTCGTCGATTCCGCCCGGGTTGGGCGGCGGGACGAGCGGCGGGGCGGCAGTCAACGCACCCGGCTGGGTGCCGATCAAGACCTCGTCGTCCTGCAGGACCGGGATCGGCCCGTCGCAGCGCCCGGCGCACGGCATTGCCGTCGCGCCGTCGAGCCCCACGATCAACTCGTCGCAGCCTTGCAGCTTGCACACGGGGCCGTCGCAAACGCGCGGTCGTGCCTTTCCACCCTTCACGCGCGCGAAGTGGTGGTAGAAGGTGACCGTGCCGTAGAGATCGGCGATCGGGATGCGCAGCCCGCTCGCAACGGCGCGCAGCGCGTCGTCGGAAAGGTAGCCGTCCCGGTCGTGGAACGCGTGTAGGAGCGGGAGGAGCGACGCCGGCTGGTCGCGCCAGCGTTCGATCAGCTCTTGGTCGCCTGAAGGGTTGATGTGGGCCATCTAGAGTGGACAGGTTACCGGATAGGCTCCGCTACGGACATGACGACGAGAGACATCCCCGCGACCGACGTTTCGGCGCTCGTCGCCCGCGCGGAAGGGCGCGAGGCAGCCGGCGCCGCGATCGGTCGAGCCTGCCGAGAGCATGGGTTCTTCTACGCAGTCGGGCACGGTGTCCCCGACGTGCTGCAGTGTTCGCTCGAGGATTTCGCGCGCCGTTTCTTCGCCCAGGACGTCGAGCGCAAGCTCGCGATTCGGATGGAGCGTGGCGGCCGTGCTTGGCGCGGGTACTTCCCGGTCGGCGCGGAGAAGACGTCGGGCGTCGCTGACGTGAAGGAGGGGCTCTGCTTCGGAGCTGAGCACGCGTTGGACCACCCAAGGGTCCGGAGCGGTACGCCCCTGTACGGGCCGAACTCCTTCCCCGACGTGCCGGGTCTACGCGCATGCGTGCTCGAGTACATGCAAAGGTTGACTGCGCTCGGGCACGTCTTGATGGAGGGAGTCGCGATCGGCTTGGGCCTCGGGCCCGGGTACTTCGTGGAGCACGGCACGCGGGATCCTCTGACCCTGTTCCGGATCTTCCACTACCCGCAGCTCGAAGAGGGCGAGTGGATCGACGCCGCACCGGGTTCGCAATCCGCTCGCGAGCGGACGCACGGGGAGTACGTCGTGTCGAAGGTGCGGCAGGTGTTTCCCGAACTGGCGCGGAAGGTGCTGTCTCCGTCGTAGGCGCTCATGTCGGCGCCCCGGCTGCGCACGAAGGCTCGCGGAACAGAGGCATCCCGGCGAAAGCCTGCAGGAGCGCGATACGCTTCGTTCGGTCGTTGCGCGCCTCGCGGAACGTGTACGACAGGGCGTTGGCTTACCCGCCCCGACGGAGCGGCCCTTGCGGCTCTTCGCCTTCGTGTCAGCTCCACGTTCGACCAAGAGCGCGGCGATCGGAGCTTTCCGCTCATTGGTCACCGCGCGAAACAACGGCGTCTCACCGGTCGCGTCCTTGGCCTCGATGTCGGCGCCCGCGTCCCAGAGCAGGCGCGCGCACTCCAGGTGGGCTTCCACGCCGGCATCGCCCATGTCCTTGTGGCGCATCGACGCGGCCAGATGCAGCGGATGCACCCTGCGCTTGTTGCGTACGTCGGGTCGCGCACCCGCTGCCAGGAGCACCGAAACGATCGCGGGGAAGCCGATGGCTTCGTGCAGTGGCCGTGACGCCGCGGGACCCTCGGCCTCGGGCTCCGCGCCGCGCGCGAGCAGAGGCTGAACCACTGGCTCCTGTCCGCTGTCGGCGCCGAGATGGAGCAAGGTCTGGCCGTAGCTGTTGCGCGTGTGCACGAGCTCGGCGCCCGCGTCGAGCAGGAGCTCGACCGCGCGGACCTCTCTGGAAGCGGCGACCAGGTGCAGAGGACTCAACCGGAACGGTCCGGGCGCCACGCCCTTGCGCGCGAGCTCCTAGTGGTGTGAGTCACTCTTATGCGGCGTTTTGGTCGGTGCGTACGCGTTCGCTGCAAGGCGCAGCGACGACGCGACTTCGCTGCAAGTCTCGGAGGAGGCGCAACGCAGCAGCGGGCGGGTACGGGCCGACCAAAATGCCGCACAAGAGTGAATCACACCACTAGCAGCCCCCGCCGTCCGCCGCTCGTCGAGCTGCTTCGTGTCCCACAGGCGGACCGTGTGGTCGCCCGACGCGGAGGTGAGCGCGGAGCCGTCGGGGCTGAACTCGACGTCCGCCACGTACTGGTCGTGACCGCGCAGCACGAGCAGCTCCTCGTGGGTCTCCGTGTCCCAGATGCGCACGGTTCCGTCGTCGCCGCCGGAGGCGAAGCGCGTACCGTCCGGGTGGTAGGCGACGCAGGAGGAGTAGCCGACGTGGCCCTCGAGGCGAGCGAAGGGTTCGACATCGACTCCGCGGTAGTAGAACGCCATGAAGGAGCCCGGCGTGCGTTGCGTCGGGAGCGGGCGCGCCTTGAAGAGGCGCACCCCAAACGCACCCTCAGTACGCCAACCTGGTCAGCTACTGGAAAACGGACGAGGGCAGCGGACAGGTCGTGGGAGACTCCAAGGGCACGAACCACGGCACGCTCGGAGTCGATGCGACCGCTGCAGCGGACGACCCGGCGTGGGCTGCGAGCGCGGACCCGGTTTGTCCGCCGCCGACGGGTGATCTTGCGCTCTCGGCCGCGAGCTGCCAAGACGATGCCGACGCGAGCTCGGGCTACCAGATCGAAGTCGAGCTCGAGATGCTCAATCTCACGGGGGACGTTTCCGGCTTCGCCGCCTTCGTCGACTACGACATGGGTGTATTGACCTATCGCGGCGACCTCTCGAGCTACGCCACGAACGACTTCACCCTGCATATCACGCCCATCGGCCAGGGCGATGACGGCCGGCTCGAGCTCGACGGTTCGGTCGGCTTCAACGACCCGCCAACGAACGTGGACGCGCTGCTAGCGACGCTCGTGTTCGACGTCCTCGTCGGCTGTGATCCGGCCACGCCTGCGATCACATTCGAGACCGGAGGCGCCTTCCCCTCCGAGCTCAGCCTCGACGGCGATCCGATCGCGACGACACTGACCGACCCGGGTGCGTACACGCTCGACGACACGCCCCCGGTTTTCGACGCTTTCGCGGGCATCACCCAGGCCGCGGACGCGAGCGCGACCGACGACTGCGACGGCTCGCCCGTCATCGTCTGCACACCCGCCAGTGGCTCCTTCTTCGCCACCGGCATCACGACGGTCACCTGCACCGCTACCGACGCCTGCGGCAACCAGTCGATGACGACGTTCGACGTGACGGTCACCGCGACCAACACGTTCGACGTCGAGGTCGAGCTCGCCAGCGTCACGATGCCGGTCACGCGCTGCATCCGCTTCATGGCGGACGACTGCACGAGCGTCGACGTCAGTCTGTCGATCTCGGGCGCCGGGTACGTCGGCACCTCGATCTTCACTCTGACGGGCGGCGACACCGACGACGACGGCGACATCAACGACGTGACCCTGCTGCTCTTCCAGTTCGGCAACACGGCAGCCGCCGGCGGCTGCCCGTGGGACGGAACGACGCGCGACGCCGACTTCTCGAACAACGGCGCGGTCGGCTCGGAGGACTACACCTTCCTGCTCGCGAGCTGGCTGACGACGTCGACGTGCGCGTGCACGCTGCCGTCCACGACCGACAACCGGTTCCTGCCGAACCGCAAACGGGTCGAGACGCCGATCGAAATGGCCGTCGACTTCCACCCCGACGGCTGGATCGACGCCAAGGACGTCGAGGTCTTCGAGAAGCGCAACGGGCTCGGGCACGAGCTGTCGAAGCGCATGCGGAGGTAGTCAACTCCGATCGTGCCGTTCTGCACTCGATGCAATCATCTCGATGGCCGGAGGTCCCAGCCTTGCATCAACGCGCCCCGATCACGCGCGAGAACCGGTAGTAGACCTCCAGGCAGAGCCCCATCGTGGCCGTCGTCTCGACGCGGCCACGGGTGGGGTTCTCGCCCATCGGAACCCACGAGCCACGCGCATCCGCGTCCTTGCGCTGCAATTCCAGCAGCGCCCTCTTCATGACCTTGTTCCATGCCTTCCAGTGGCGCCCGCCCATCTGGTACATGGCGCTCGTCCGGAAGAACCACTCGTCCGGGCCGAGGCTCTCGACGCCACCGTCGATCACAGAGGCCGAGGCGAGGATCACGTCCGCGAGCACCGACAAGGCCGGTGTCTGGTTCGGCTTCTGACCAGAGAGGATGCGACACAACAGGCTAGCGCCCGGCGCCTGGTCCGGGGACGCGTCGCTGCTCGTGTCGATCCACCGGACGGCGCCGGCGAGCGTCGCGTCGTCGACGGCGAGGCCGCCCTCCTTCCCGGAGAAGAGCGCCAGGAGCGCCCACGCGGTCAGCTGCAGGTCGTCCGCTCGACTCGCCCCCGCCCCGGCGCTCCAGCCGCCGCGCGGGTCTCGGCTCGCAACCAGGAAGTCGAGCGCCCTCTGCGCCGAAGCCTTGACGAGCGGCGACTTGGAGAAGAAGTAAACCTCGGCGAAGACGAGCGAGGCCAGCGCGTGGTCGCGCAGGGACCCCGGGCCCGCGTCCACGCCAATCCCGCCCGTGGTGAAGTCCTGCTGTCCCCGCAGCCACTTCACGCCGCGTACGACGTTCGCCTTGTAGGGCCCCTCGCGGATCGTGTTCCCGTCTCCGAGCAAGGCGAGCAGGGCCATCGCCGTCGCCCGGACGTCGTGCTCGGCCGACCCGTCGCTGTCCCAATGACCGTCCGGGTCCTGCTGGTCCATCATCCACTCGAACTGGTCCTTCAGCGCTTGCTCGGTGCCAGAGCCCCCGGCGGCGCGCAGGTTGCGACGCCCGCCGAAGCGGCCACCGAACTTTCCGCCGGCACCGCCGCCGATTCCGATCACGTCGTTGAAGGCTCTGTCGTCGAACGGGGAGTCCGCGAGCGCGTCGGGCTCGCTCTCTTCGTTCACGTCGAGGACCTCGAAGTCCTCCACGATCGCCTCCTCCTCGACTTCGTCCGGATCCGCACGCCCCCCCCTTGCGGGCGCCGCTTCCGCAGGCACCTCGGTCGCAATGCGCAGCGCGTCGCCGAGCGCCGTGCTGCCGGTCGCTCGGAATCCGGCGACGAACTGCCGCAGCTGCGCGAGGTTCTCCTCCGTCGCGGCGACGGGCGCCGGCGCGAAGGCCTGCACGTCCGAGCTGAAGCGCAGGACGTTGACGCGGTCGGCGGGGCGCAGGTGGTCGAGAAGCCACGCTGCGGACGCCTTCGCCTGCTCGATCTTGCCGTCCTCGGCCATGCTGCCCGACGTGTCGATCACCAGCGTCACATCGCGCGGCACGAGCTGGTCCGGGCGCGCGCGCGGTGGAGTGACGACGGCGAGGAACCAGCCGTCCCCCGACTCACCGCGGTAGGTCCGTACGGCGAGGTTCGGCTCCTGCGTCGCGACCGCGGCCGTGACGACGAAGTCGCGATCGACGTTCCCGCCGCGCGTCTCGAGCGCCGCCAACGCCTCGTGCGGCCCACGGCGCACGACCTGCACGTCGTCGTGCGAGGCGCTCACCTCGGTGAGCGGAACGGCCGAACGCACGCGGACCGTGATCGACAAGTCCTGCTCCGCGCGCTGGGCTCGGTCTGTGGTGCCCAACGGATACACGTACCGGAACGCGCCCTCAGTGAGCGGGACACGCTGGATCCACGCGAGCTCGACCACGGTCTCCTCGTGCGGAACGACCGGAAAGACCGAGAGGCGGAAGGTGTTGCGTCCCACCTGTTCGACGAGAGCGGGATCGCGCTTGCGCCGCACGATGTCGTCGTACACGCGGCGCGCGCGCTTGCGTTCGGCGAGCAGTCCTTCGTGGCGCTCGCCACCGACCTCCATGGCGACCTGCGTCAAGGCCGCCCCCGCGGGCAGCGGGAAGGTGTAGATGGCCTCGAGGGGCCGATCGCCAGGGTTCACGAACGTGTGTCGCACCTTCGTGCGCGCGAGACCGTCCTCCAAGGTCGCGTCGACGTGCTGCGACCGGACCGCGATCGGGGAGCCGCCGCCGCGCGGGACGAGCACCTGGGCGGAGGCGCTGCCGAGGACGAGGGCTGCGAAGAACGCGAGGGGTACGAAGCGCTGCATGACGTTCCTCCGAGGGGTGGGGCGGGCGAAGGAACGGAGGGAGCCGGTCGGGGTTCAACCGGCGGCCGCCAAAAAAAAACGCGGTGCGTCCACGTCGCTCCGAAGCGTGGGGTGACTCGCAGAGCCGATCGGGGTAGGAAAAGGCGATGCGCCTCCTCGCCCCCGTCGTCGCCGGGGCCGCCTGCACAGCGGCCGTGACGGTCCTCCTGCTGCGCGATCCTCCGATCTCGTCCCAACCGACGCCCGCCGCGCCGGACTCCACCGGTCTGGCGGGCGAGCTCGCCGAGCTGCGCGCCCGCAACGCGGCACTCGAGCAACGCGTGCAGCGGCTCGAGGACGACGTCGCCTGGCTGCGCGCGCAGGCGTCGCGCCGCGAGCCGGTCGCGGCCGAATCAGCCCGCTCCGACGCCGCGCAGGAAGCAGCCCCGGACCGCATCGAGCCGCTGCGTGCGATCGCGATGGACAAGGGGGCGAGCACGCTCGAGCGTGTCGCCGCCACCGCGCGGCTCACGAGCCGCCCGCGATGCACGTCCCAGACGTAGACGCTCCGTTCCCGGAAAGCACCCGACGCCAGGAGCGCACCGTCCGGTGAGAAGTCGATGCGGTACACGAACGACTCGTGGCCGGTCAAGACGCGCGGCCCGTCGATCCGCGCACGGTGCCACTGACAGCGACACTCACGAGACACGCGCTGTCGGGCGCCCAGGCGAGCGAGAACACGGCGCCCTTGTGTCCCGAGAGGTTCTCTACGATCTCGAGCGTCTGCGCATCCAGCAGGTAGACGTTGCGGTACTCACCCCCCAGTGCGACCAGCGTGCCGTCGGGCGAAAGCTCCAGGTCGTTGACGGTCTCGTTGAAGTGCCGCTCGGCGAGCTGCTCGCCGGTCTGGACGTCGAACACTCCGAGCGCGCCCGTGCGGCCCGGCACGTGCATCCCGACGACAACGCGGTCGCCGGGCGGGCTGAGCCTCCCCCGTGTCGTCACATGCGCAGCGACCTTCGTCGTCTCGCCGGCCTCCCAGACGAACACGCCCGCCCCGGAATACAGGAGCTTCCGTCCGGCGGCGTCCCAGTCGAGCGGCTGGCAAGGATCCTCGGCGGGGATGCGTGCCTCGACCGTCCCGTCCGCGCCACAGACCGCGATCTCTTGCTGCGAAACGCGCACCCGTTGGGCCGTGCAGGGCGATCCCTATGCCGGCCGCCATCGCACCTTCCTCCATCAGCCTACGCGAAAGTCCTGCACCAGAGCGGTCGCCTCGGACGGAGCGTACGCCCCCGGAACCACGTCTGGCGACGCGTTGATCCCCCCCGAGTCGCTCGACCTCCTCAAAATCGGCCCCCCGGGCATCGTTTTCCTACAATCGACATGGGAGTTCTCGATCGGATGACGCCTTGGATGCTGAGCGGGGCAAGCCCGCGTCGCTCCGCCTGCCAGGCCGAGACACAAAAGACACACGATGCGCTGGACCTACGCCTGTTTCCTCGCCGCCGCCGGCGCCCTCTGGGCTCCCGATGCGGGCGCGCAAGATCTCGTCGACCTGCAGCTGTCGGGCAACTGCACGATCGCCGGCGACACCGCGCGCATCGACCTGTTCGCCATCTCGAACGGGGCTTCGAGCCCCGCGGTCGGGGCGATCGATGCGATCCTGAGCTGGGACCCGACGGCCCTCGCGCTCGCTGGAGAGGACAACTCGAGCTCGCCCTACAGCTGGCTGATCACGGGCTTCCTTCCGGACGCCGACGGCATCAACGACACGTTCTTGGACGGCGACGCGATCTTCACCGCGCTCGCCACGCCCGGCTTCCCCGCGCTCGCGCCGCCGGCCCCCGGGCTGATGGTCACGACGCTCTCCTTCGAGGTTCTGAATCCCGCGGGCAATCTCACGGTCTCGTTCGTGCCCATGCAGGGGATGTTCGGCAAGACGCGCGTGCTGGACTTCTTCATCCCGGCGCTCGAGATCACGGGTGACATCTCCGACACGCACACCGACGTCGCGTGCCCCAACCTGGGTTCGAGCTACTGCGGCAACGTCCCCAACTCGACGGGTGTCCCCGCCCTCATCACGGGCACCGGTAGCGCAGTCGTCGCGCAGAATGACTTCACCTTGTCGGCGAACGCACTCCCCCCCAATCGGTTCGGCTATTTCCTCGCGAGCGACCTCACCGGCTTCATCGACTTGCCGGCCGCCGGCTTGAGCCAGGGCTTCTTCTGCCTCGGGACCGGTCCGAACCTCGGTCGGTACAACACGCAGGTTCAGAACTCGGGCCCGACCGGCTTCTTCAGCCTGCAGCTCGACCTCAATGCCGTCCCGATCGCGGCGGCGCCCGGGACGATCGCCTTGTCGACGGGCGACACTTGGTACTTCCAGTGCTGGTACCGCGACGTGGGCAACACGAACAACTTCTCGGACGCTATCTGCGTCGATTTCCTCTAAAGGTCCGTCTCGCGCGCGCTACGAGCCTGCCAATCGCTCCGGTGCAGCACGTAGTGGCGCAGAACGCTGCCGTAGTAGGCGTCCGTCATGCCCTCGTCGTTCATGCCGAGCCGCCGGGCGACGACGTGTGAGGCCGCGTTCGGCTCTTCGACGACCGCGTGCAGGATCGGTAGGTCGAGCTCGATGAAGCCCTTTTCGAGTAGCGCCCGGCCGGCTTCGGTCGCGTAGCCGTTGCCCCAGTGGCAGCGCGCCAAGTGCCAGCCGATCTCGATGTCCTCGGTCCGCTTGCCGTCATCGTCGGGCAGCGGCTTGATCAGCGCGGCACCGACGATCTCACCGGTCTCCCGCAGCGCGAGCGGGAAGCTGCCCATCCCCGCGGGCAGGGTTGGCGTGCGCTCGAGGATCAAGGCGAGGAGCTCGCGCGTCGCGTCGACGCTCTCCCGCAGGTCGCCGCCGATGTGGCGCACGACCTCGGGATCGCCGTACATCACGTGGGCTTGCTCCGCGTCGTCGAGCGTCCACGAACGCGCCCGCAAGCGCTGCGTCTCGAACATGCCAGGAGCGTAGCGTGCGGGCGCGGGTTCGGCCAGGTATCGAGCCTCGCGCCCACCGAGCCATCCTCTTGTCCACACCCGCCGTCCGACTCGCCAACGTCACCAAGACCTTCGGCGCCCACACCGCTGTTCGCGACCTCAGCTTCGAGGTCCCGCGTGGATCGCTCTACGGCTTCATCGGACCGAACGGCTCGGGCAAGACGACGACGATCCGCATGATCCTGCACATCTTGGCGCCTGACACGGGCGGCGTGGAGGTGCTCGGTGAGAAGGGTACGCGGGCCGCGAACGACCGCATCGGGTACCTCCCGGAAGAGCGCGGGCTCTACAAGAAGATGACCGTCCGCCGGCTCCTGGCGTACTACGCGTCGCTGAAGGGCATGCCCGCCGCCGACGCACAGCGCGAGGCCGAGCGCTGGCTCGAGCGCCTCGAGTTGACCGATTGGCGCGACGCGAAGGTGGAGGCGCTCTCGAAGGGCATGAGCCAGAAGATCCAGTTCATCTCGACCGTCATCTCGAAGCCGGAGCTGATCATCCTGGACGAGCCGTTCTCGGGCCTCGACCCCGTGAATCTCGAGGTGCTGCGCGGGGCGATCCTCGAGCTCGTCGCGGACGGTGCGACCGCGATCTTCTCGACGCACGACATGACGGTCGCCGAGCAGCTCTGCGACAGCGTCATCATGATCTTCAAGGGCGACAAGGTGCTGGACGGCACACGCGAGGAGATCTACGCGCAGTACGGACAGGACACGATCCGCGTCCGCACCGACGGCGGGGCGGGCGTGCTCGAGAGCTTGGAGGGTGTCGAGCAGGTGCTCGACCTCGGGCGCTACCAGGAGCTGCGCGTTCAAGGCGATCCACAGGAGCTGCTGCGCACCCTGACGCAGAAGACGAACGTGCGGCACTTCGAGGAGACACGGCCGACGCTGCACGACATCTTCATCCGCATCGCCGGCCCCGAGGCGGCGCGCGAGGAGGCTTCGGCATGAACAAGATCCTCGCCATCGCGCGCGCCGAGTACCTGCAGGCGGTGCGCTCCAAGGCCTTCCTGATCGGCCTGTTCGGGATGCCGATCCTCTTGGGCGGCGGACTCCTCTTCCAGGTCGCCATGCAGGATCAAGTCGACCTGCGCGAACGCCGCTGCGCAGTCTTCGATCCGAGCGGAGAGCTCTGGCCCGTGCTCGAGGCGGCAGCAAACGGGCGCAACACGCACGGCATCTGGGAGGCGAAGGAGGAGGAGAGCGAGCCCGAACAGGTGCGCCCGGAGTTCGCGCTCGAGCGGTACGTGCCCGAGGACGGCGAACGACCCGACGTCGCGCTGTCGGAGCGCGTGCGCGCGGGCGATCTGCAGGGCTTCGTCCTGCTCGATCCATCCCTGCTCGGGAGCGATCTCACCGATCGGCCGCTGGCCTACCACACCGACGAACCGACCTTCACCGAGCTGCCGCGCTGGATCGAAGGTGTCGTCAACGAGGAGGTCCGGCGCCGGCGGTTCGAAGCGGCCGACATGGATCGCGAGCTGGCCGAGAGCCTCGTGCGCCCGGTCAAGCTGACGACCTGGGGACTGGCGAGTACACGCGCGGACGGAGGCGTCGATGAAGCGGAGAAGGAGAGCGACGTGCGTACCTTCGTCATCCCGTTCGCCAGCATGATGTTGCTCTTCATGCTGGTGATGACGACGGCCCCGCAACTCATGAACCAGGTGCTCGAGGAGAAGATGCAGCGCATCGCCGAGGTGCTCGTGTCCTCGGTGACGCCCTTTCAGCTGATGCTCGGCAAACTGTTCGGCAGCGTCGCGATCTCACTGACGCTGGCTGCTCTCTACGTCGGCGGCATCGCGTGGGCGACCCACCACTGGGACGTGAGTCACTACGTCCCGCCCGGCACCTACGCCTGGTTCCTGGGCTTGATGGTGTTCGCGCTCTTGATGTACGGCTCGCTCTTCAGCGCGCTCGGCTCCGCCTGCTCCGAGCTGCGCGACGCCCAGAGCCTCATGATGCCGGCGATGATCATCCTGATGATCCCGATGTTCTCGCTCGGCGCGATCGTCGAGAGCCCGAACGGAAGCCTCGCGGTCGGCCTGACGTACTTCCCCACCGCGACGCCGATGATCTTCCTCTTCCGCCTGCTCGCCCCACCGGGTCCGGCCGCTTGGGAGTTCCCGGCGGCGATGGCGATGTGCATCGTGACGACGTTCGCGCTCGTGTGGGCGAGCGGCAAGATCTTCCGCGTTGGCGTGCTCGCGCAGGGACAGGCACCGACGTTCGGCAGGCTGATCGGCTGGGTGTTCTCGAAATAGCTCGGTCGCCCCCCAACGCAAACCGGCCCAACGCAAACCGGCCCAACGCAAACCGGCCCTGTGCGCGTGGGGGCACACAGGGCCGGTCGACCCACCCGACTGCCCGCATTCGCAGGACTGCCAGGCGAGTCACGGAGGGGTGTCTACTGGAACACGATGGAAACGGCGTCGGTGAAGTTGTTCGTGTTCCCAATGTCGCGGAACCACGCCTGGAAGTTCCACGTATCGCCCGGCTGGATCGCGATCGAGCCCGGAGCCGCGCCGATGGGCACGGCGGTCAGATCGATCGGAATCGAGAACGTCCCCCCGGGGCCGGAGTTCTGCACCTGGCCGTCGTAGCGGCCGAGCAGCGGGCCACCGCCGAGGCAGAAGTGTCCGTTGCTGCCGCCGGGGTTCGGGATGAAGCCTTGCGTCGGGCTCGAAATGAAGTATCCGAACTGGTTCGGCGGCACCTGGGAAGCGGTCACGGTGACGTTGTTGTCGGCGACGAGGACGCTACCGGAAGCTGTGATCTCCGCAGACAACCCGGTCGAGTTCGGCTTGTTGGGACTGCAGTACGTCGTACCGATCGTGTCGCCAGCATCGACGCTGGCCGGTTGCCAGACCTGCAGGTGCAGGCCCGTCAAGCCGCCGGACGCGGTGCCCTCGTCGGTGCCGATTCCGCCCGCGAGCAGAGCGCTCACGAGGTCCTGCGACGTCGCGCTCGGCTGGGTCGTGATGCAGAAGGTGATCTCGATCTGTAGACCGGGGGGGATCAGACCGCTCGCCGCGAGGAAGCCCTGCAGGTTGCCGCCGGGCAAGAGCGCCGCCCACGCCGCGGTCGTAGCCGTGTTCTGATCGAAGGTGAAGATCACCTCGCCGTTGTCGAGACGGCGCACGATCGCCTGCGAGACGCCCGTGATCGCGCCACCGGCCCAGGAGAGCCCGCACGCGCAGAACTGTCCGGGCTGCGAGCCGAACGTGTTGTAGTTGAGCACGCAGACGCGGAACTTGTCCTTCTCATGGCACTCGATGTCGATGAGCGCGTGGACGTTGGGGAATCCGAGCGCCGCGAAGGGTGTCGGGTCCAGGATGCCGCAGTCGACAGCGGAGATGTAGCTCGGCGCGGTCTCGCCGGCCGCATTGGAGCCGATGAAGAAGAAGTCTCCCTGTGGCTGACCGTTGGGAGCCATGATCTCGACCGCAACGGTCTGACCGGGGTCGAGACAGCACGGCGGGCTGAAGCTGACCGTCACGAACCTCTGGTCGGTGACCGCGGTGTCGGGCACCGAGACCTGCGCGCTGCAGAGGATCGGCGCGCCGCCCGCGCCCACCGGGAACCCGGCTCCGTCACGCAGGTTGACGGTGATGAGCGTCGAACCCGATGTCGTCGTCGCGGCCTCGACGCCGAACGTGACCGAATCGATGAAGTACCGGCCCGTCACGGGCGGGTTGCACGTCAGCGGGTCGTACAGGCGCCAGTAACTGTTGTCCGTGATCCCGTTCGGGTTGTTCAGGCACGACACGGAGCCGGCGACGATGGTCGTGTTGTCGACTGACTGCGACCAGGTGCTCCTGGCGGCAGGCTTGATGATGTAGGGCGGCGGCTGCGGAGTCGTGACACAGGACTCGCCGATCTCGTGGGCTGCGAAACCCAACACGGCGCACACCGCGGACGCTTTTGCGACCAGGCTGACGTTCATCGAATCTCCTCCTTGGAGCGAAGCTGGAAATGGGCTGGTCGATTCGGACCAGCCGAGAGCGGACTCTCACATCGTACGAGTGTCCAAGCAGACCGGGCGGTCTACTCAGCACGGTTCGGATACCTCGAGTCTGGCGCGCGGCCGATCTGTTGCACGTTTCCCGCGGTTCTCCGCGCTTCCCTCGTGCTGATTGCTTGATTTGCGGGGCTATAGCGGCTCGATGCGCGAGAGTCGCATGGACCCGACGCCGTTCTGGGCGAGACTCCAGGGTGCCCATACTGCTTTCCTGTTCGCCCGATTGGTGGACTGGTCGTTCTGGGCGGTTGCGTCCCTTGTCTGAGCCGACGCTGCCCCACGACCGCGCAGCGGTCATCGGCGGGTACGACGCGCCGGGCGACGACGATCAGAGGGCGGGCTCTGTTCGCCCGCGACTGCGCGGCCTGCCCGCGCGCCGTCGACGTGTTCGCTCCCGAGGACATCGAGGCAGCTTTCGCGCTGTTCCCCCACCGCATGGGCGAGTGGCTCGCGGAGTCGGCGCTGGCCGGCATGCCGGTCATTCAGTCGGCGTACGGTCCGATTCAGATCATCGACGAGACGGTCGCCGCGGTCCCCGCCGGGATGCAGGACCCGGCGGATCAGGAGCGCCTCGGCACGACGATCCAGGCTGCGTCGAGCTGGCGTGACGGGGCGTGGGAGCTGGTCCTCGTGCGGCCTCTCGCGCAACGTGGCCCGACGGACGTTTCGCTCGAACCCGGTGCCTGCGTCGCAGTCAACTTCGCGATCTGGAACGGCGCAGCCCGCGACATGCGCGGGCAGAAGTCGGTGACGATCTGGCACGAGCTCGAGCACGTGCCGTAGATTGCGCCCCTCCACCTGCCTCATCGCTGCGCACTTTACTCACGTAACGGAGCCTGCCGGGACGATGGGAGGAGTGCACGCCTCGATCCCGAAACGGAGCACCTGCGAACCACCCCGGCTCGCTAGCATCGAGCGTGCCGTGGGAGAAGCACGTTGAGCGCAGACAAACGACCATCGACATTCAGCGAAGTCGTTCCGGGACCGAACGTCGTCGTGCAGTTTCAGGACGGATCCATCGCCCGCCTCGATCAGGTCGACGAGGTGCTGTCCATCGGTGCGGACGACGACGAAGAGGTGTACATCGTGTACATGTGCCGCGGGCGCATGACCTGCGTGCACTTCCTCGAGGAACCCGACGGCTTCGGTGCCCTGCTGGCCGACGCGAGCAGCGTGCTCGCGATGCAGTGGCCGTACCTGAAGGAGAACCAGCGGGCCAGCCTCGTGCGCCAGATGGGAACGGCCGTCGCGTTGGGAATCGAAGACCGCGCCGAAGAGGGCCGCGGCGTCCTCGATCGCGGCCTCGCCTTCGCCAACGCAGAGTGCACGCGTGGGGCGCACTCTGTGCATCTGTTCACCGGGTTCTGCGCCACGATCGTGATCAGCGGCCTGGCCTGGCTCTCCCGCTCGGCGAGCGCTCCCCCCGAGGGCACGCTCCTCGAACAGCTCCTGTTCTACGTCGGGCGCGCGAGCGATCCGTTCGCCGCCCTGCCAACCCTGTGGAACTTCGCCTTCGTCGGAGGGCCCTTGGGTGGGCTGTTGTCGCTCACGCTCCTGCGCACCGACGAAGCGAACATCAGCCCGCACGCGACGCAGGCGCGAACGGCATGGGGCTCCGTGGGTCACATTCTGGTCTCGGTCGTGACGGCACTCGTCGTCTTGCTGGCAGTCCGGTCCGGAATCGCCGCGACGGGGCTCGTGCAGGCAGAACCCGGGTCCGCCTACCTGTTGCTCGCGATCGCCGGTGGACTGGGCAGCAACTGGGCGACCAACATCCTCAAGACGATCACCGTGACCGGCGCGGACGAGAACGTTGCCGAGCCCCCCGCGCCGCAAGGTAACGGCGCAGACTGAGCACCCTGTCGGTCGCGGCTCCGCATCGACCGTCCCGATGCCGATCCCGGGCTCAGTCGTCTTCCGCCGGCCGCACCGAGACCCAAGTGGGCTCGCCCCAGGTCGCGAACGGCTGATCCCCGCTCCAGACCGACGTTCCCTGCTCGCCGTCGTAGGTGAGCGTCCCCCACACGTGCTCGCCGCGCTCGAACGCGAACGACCGCCCGTCGTCGTCGTAGAGCGTCGCGCGCCCCGGCTCCGTGCCGTAGTGCCGCACCTCGAGCGGCGTGCGCGAACCGGCGACGGGTGCGCGCAGCCCCGCGGCCGCCAAGGGAATCAGGCTGCCCTCGCGCACGAACATCGGAATCCGCTCGCGCGGTGACTCGATCTCGACGACCTCACCCCCGCCGACGAGCGCACCGGTGTGGAAGTCGTACCACTTCCCGCGTGGCAGGCAGACCGTGCGCTTGCGTTCCCCCGCGAACAGCGGCGCGACCAAGAGGCCCTCGCCGACTAGCCACTGGTTCTCGAGATGCTTGCGCCGCGCGCCCGCGTCGGCAGCCTCGTACCAACCCTCGACGAGGGGCATCGCGCGCAGCGGGGGGATACCGTCGAAGCGGTAGCTCGCGAATGCCGCGTAGAGGTACGGGAGAAAGCGGAGGCGCAGCAGCATCGTCTCACGCACTTCGTCCTCGACGTCCGGGAACGACCACGGCTTCGTGCCCGAGCTCCACGCGTTCAACATCGCCAGCGGCGAGAAGCACACGGTCTGCATGCGTGCGAGCCACTCCTCTCCGCTCTCCGACCCGCGCACCTCCGGCGTCCAGAGCAGCCCGGTGAAGCTCGCGTTCACCAGGGCCCGGATGAAGTCCTGGTGGCTGTAGTGGTCGTTGTAGAGCACGAACGGCAGTCCCGCGCCGCCCGCGTTCGTCGCGCGCGCGAGGCCCCACGTGCGCTGGTCGCGCGCGCGGAAAAGGCCGTCGACCAGCTGCAGCGTACGGAGCCCGTACGTCTGCCGCGCACGCTCGCCATCGATCCCCGACGGAAACCGCGCGGTGTCGGGCCATAGCCAGCGGTCGAAACCGTCGACCTCGTCGACCTTGAATCCGCTCGCTCCCACGTCGAGCGCGACGCGCGCGAGGTGGGCACCGTACGTCGTGCGCGCGTCGGGCAACTCGAAGTCGACCACGGCGCCGTTCCACACGCGGTGCGTCGCGAGCTGCCCGGCAAGGGACTGCTCCAGCGCGCAACCCGGCAAGAGGAACGGATTCGTCCACAGGTTGACTCGAATGCCGAGCTCGCCGAGCTCCGCGACGAACTTACCAGGGTCGGGGAACCGCTCCTCGCTCCACTCCAGCGAACACGGGTACGCGTGACTCTGCCAGCCGGGCTCGAGGCCGATCACATCGAGCGGAAATCCGCGTCGCTCGAACTCGAGCACCTCGTCGCGCACTTCCCGCTCGGACCAGCGGGTCGGCGTTCGGTGATGGAAGCCCAAGCCCCAAAGCGGCGGAAGAACCCCGCCACCGGCGGAGTGCAGCACGTAGCGTCGGACCGCTTCGAGCGGCGTCGGGCCGCCGAACACGTACACCACGGCTCCCGCCGAGGCGATCGCCACTTCGACCGAGTCCCCCGCCGGGTGAGCGATCCAGCGGTCGTCGGTGTTGCGATCCTGCACGACCGGCGGCGCATCCGACTGCGAGCGCAGGCCCGTGCCGACGTAAACGGTCATACGGCGCGGCGCATCGACCAACACGGCGTAGCCCGCGCTCGACACCCACATCGCGACGGGGGCGTGCGTGCGCCCTGTGCGGCCCCCCCAGTGGTCCACGCCGAGCTCGTGGATGCGGCCGTTCTGACGGACGGCGCCAAAGTCGAGCCCGAGGCCGTAGATCTCTTCAGCCGCGCCCAACGGAAACCGCAGGCCGACCCGCCCGGCATCCACCCAACCTGTCGCCGCATCCTCCGCGAAGGGATGCTCCGCCTCGCCGAGTGGCACGCGCAGGACGCCTGCGCGCCGAGTCCCGTCCTCGGAAATCAGCCGCGGCGCCTCCGGAGACCCGACCTCCGCGCGCCAGACGCCGGGGCCCGCGACCTCGAACGCGAGCGGGGACCCGATCTGTGCTGCGGCGGGAATCGAGAGGAAAGCAGCGGCGAGCACGGTGCGGTGCATGGGAGGACCGAGAGTCAGGGGGGGGGGGCGACGGATGACCTGCAGATTACGGCGTATTGACGGCATCGCGCCACAAGGCATTACTCCCATGTCATGATCTGGCGCTGGCGGCCGTCGCCAGAATGACGTCGACGGTCAGGGACGCCATCGAGAGGACATCCAGCTTGACGACGAAAGCACAAGCAGCCGCGGGCACCAAGCCCCCGGAGACTGAGACGCGGCGAACCCCGGCAGAATCGACGGTCCGCACACTCTTCGACGTCGCCTACCTCTACTACCTGACCCAATACCTGCCGGTGTACGAGGCGCTCGGCGGCAAGAGCTCGAACGCCGCCTTCGTCGTCTACGAGCGCAAGCGCCAACCCTCGAGCATCGTGCGCGAAGTCGTCGAGAAGCTCGGCCTACCGGCGACCTGGGTGCATTCTCAGGAGGAGGCGCTCGAGGTCTACCGGCGCGAGCATCCCGACTGGATCGTGTTCGGCCACAACTACGACCTGCTCGCCGAGCTGCCCGACGGCACGCGCAGCGCCCAGCTGCACCACGGCATCGGCATGAAGGCCGACGTGTACGACGAGGGGCTGTTCGACATGGACGTGCGCTTCACCGAGGGGCCCCACTACACCGAGGTCCTCGCGCGCAAGTTCCCGAAGGCGAACCTCGTCGAGGTTGGCTACGCCAAGGTCGACCCGCTCTTCTGGAGCACCGACCGGCACGCGCCCTTCGATCTCGCCGCCGCGGGCCTCGACCCCGCGCGCCCCACCCTAATGTACGCCCCGACGTCGTTTCCGAGCTCGTTCGGTGCCATGCCCGACCGGCTCCCCAAGGACTTCGGCGACTGCAACGTGATCGTGAAGGCGCACCAGTTCTCGCACTTCAATCCCAAGTACAAGGATCACCGGCGCAAGATGGCCCGCTGGTCGAGCGCGCCCAACGTCTTCATCGTCCCGCCGGAGGAGTTCAACCCGAACCCATACTTCTCGGCGGCCGACCTCCTGATCAGCGACGCCTCCTCGGTGCTGTTCGAGTTCGCCGCGACGGGCAAGCCCGTCGTCTGGTGCGACTTCTTCAAGCTGCGGCTCAATTATCGCGGTCCGTTCCGGTACCGACTCGAGCGCAGGATGGACCACGCGATCGAGCGCTACGCCGACATCTGCGCGCACGCGGGCAGCTACAAGGAGCTGGGCCGCGTCGTTCGCGAGGAGCTTGTGCGGCCGGAGTCCTTTGCGGAGAAGCGGCGCGAGTACACGCAGCGCTTGATCGGCCCGACGGACGGATGCACGGGCGAGCGGGTGGCGGAGTACTTGCTGAAGCACTGAGCGCGCCGCCCGTGCCCGGGAAGTACCGAGCCCGGGCGCGCGATCCAGCTCAGTTCGTGAACAGCTCCACCTTCACCTCGGCCACCGCATCCCGCCAGTCTCGCAGGCTCGCATCGATGCTCCCGATCCCGTGCACGCCAGCGTGGATGTGCACGTGCCCCTCGGCCAGCGCGGGGTCGTGCGCACCCGACGCTCCACAGGGCGGACCGGGGATGAACGCGCAGTCCTCACTGTTCGCCTCGCTGCCAGCGTCGTAGGCACGGGCGAGGACCGTCGCGGAGCCGTCGGTGGGAACGGTGAGGTTGCGCACCGCCGTGAACGCGTCGTTCGTGCTGACGAGCATCGAGGCGAGCGAGAGCTGGGTGTGCACGTCGTCGGCAATCACCATGATCGAGGCGCTCTGCCCCGGCATGATGGGCGGACCGTTCGAGCGGAAATCGCGCACGTTGAAGTCGCTGTCGACGGTCCTGGCGAGGACGCTATTGTCACCCTCCTCGGCCAACTGCGCGAGCGCGGGGCTCGACGCTTCGCCCAGCTCGAACAGGCGGGAATCGGAGTTGTGCGATACGACGAGGGGCGGCGAGAAGATATCCGCGCTCATCTCGAGCTGCAGCGTCGTGTCCGTTGCGTCACTCGCGCCTTCCCGCCACGCGATCCCGGTACGCATCGTCAGGAGGTCCTCGAGCGTCACCTCAGCGAGCCGCGGGTCGGCGTCCGCCGTGTCGTAGTCCTCGAAGAAGGGAAGCAGGGCGGCGTCCAGGCCGTCGATCTCACCGCGCGGGATCGTAGTAGCTGTACTCACCTGGCTTGCCGCCGGCCGACAGCGAAGGGCGCCAGGGTCAGCAGCAGGACACTCACACGGAAGCTGTCCCGGGGGATCATCGCTCTCCTCGCTCACGAAGAGAGGCGGTGACTGTCGCCACCGCCCCCACGAACTGTCGGCGCGTCGCGCCTACTTCTTCTTGGTGCTGGGGGTCGTCGGTCCGGCTTCGCGCCGCGAACGCCCTTTGATGTCGCCGAAGAGACGGCGCTTGTGTTCGATTTCGACGGTCACTTGATCGGTGGGTACTCGCCCGGAGTACTCGCTGAAGCCGCCGCCTCAGCACCCGCCGAAGCGGCCCTCCAGGTAGATCTTTCGCGACTTCTTGTCGGACACGATGATCTTCGGTGACTTCGCGTCCGGCTTGAAGGTGTGGTACTCCTCGCCGGCGGAGCCGTAGAAAGCGACGTTCGGGCGCACCGTGATCGTCTCGTCCCTGACGTCGTAGTCGAACTCGGCGACGACGGGCCCGCCCCATTCGACCTCACGCTCCGATCCCGCCGCCAGCTTCAGGGGTCCCATCTTGCCGGTGCGAACCTGAGCGGTCTCCTCGCCCTTCTTCAGGAAGCCGAAGACGAACCGGTAGTCCCCCGCGGGGACCTGCATCGCCCCGCGCTCGCGCGCCACGTTGAAGTGGTGCTCGCCGCCCCTGTTCGAGATGACCGCCGAGACGAGCTTGCCGCGGCTGTCGTGCGAACCGGTCATGTCGAGCGTCGCCGTCTCACCCTCGAAGGGCTCGTAGCTGAGCTCGGACCCGTCCTCGGACAGCTCGATCTGGAAGAGCTCGCCGTCCGCGTTGACCACGCGTGAGAGGAACGTCGCCCCCTTCGCGCGGCCGACGACGAGAGCGTCCTGGCCGAAGTCGTTGTAGATGCCGTTGTTGTTCTGGTCGATCACCTGGATCGAGATGCCGTTCAGCTTGCCGCACATCGCGCCGCTGGCAGCGAACGAGTAGTGGTCGCCGGTGATCTTGAAGCGCGTTCCGTAGGCGAACGTCTCGCCGTCGTCGGTCTTGCCGACGAGACGCAAGTAACCGGAGTTGCCCTTCACGTCCGCGTCGAGCTTGCCGTCGCCGTTCGTGTCGACGCGCAGCTTCAGCGGTCCCTGCTGGTGAACGTCGAACCCGTCGCCGATCGCGATCCGGTCCGTGACGTTCGTCCAGGTCTCGCGCGGCAGGACCGAATCGAAGTTCTTGAGCGCCCTGTACTTCAGAGAGACCGTCTGGCGCACAGCAGTGTCCTGCGGCGCCTCGTCGTCGCCCGGAAGAGCGACGGCCAACCCAGCGACGGCGATCGAGGCCGCCAAGCCGAGCACGGGACTTCGTCCAACAGACATATCCACCTCCCAAATGGGATATCGAAACCGAACTGCCTCGTTTGACAGCGTTCCAACGTACTCCTCCGCCGCCTTGCTGGATACGGCGGCACGCCACATCCCGTGCCACTCACAAAAAAAGTGCGAGTTTCGAGACCTGTCGACGCGCGGAGCTCGCTCTGGGCCATCGGACATGAGCCAACGAGATCACAAACGCGGCCACGAGATGGCTGAGTCCCAAGGCGCCATTCGGCGTCCGGGATCCAGTTGGTTCTCGGTGAAGCGCAACGCGCGCTCGCCCTAGTCCATCCCGATGCATCGGAGTCGCAAGCTCCGCCAGGGCCCGGGAGGACATCCTCACGGGCCCTGGCTCTCTTCGTGCTCCCCTCGCGCTCCTTGACAACCCGATCCATCGAAGAGGGAAGGCCCCACGTGGCCCTTCCCGCAAAACCATCATGGTGCGCGTAGCTCAGCGGCAGAGCGGGAGGTCGTGATCCTCCAGGCCAGGGTTCGACTCCCTGCGCGCACCCCAACGCTGGTGTCGTCCAACAGACCAAGACACTCGGCTTCGAACCGAGAGATGCGGGTGCAACTCCTGCCACCAGTACCATGCCTCCGTAACTCAGTCGGAAGAGTGGCTGATTCTTAATCAGCAGGTCGTAGGTTCGATTCCTACCGGAGGCACTCATCGAGCACTCCGCGGATGCCGTCCGGCGGCGCGCACCCGGCCCATGCGGCTGCGGGCAGCGCGTCCCGCGACACGGGTTCTTCCGGCAACCGTGGATGCGTGAACGACCTCGCTGTTAATGAGACACCGTTCGAGTGGATTGAAACTCCAACTCTCATCCTGGAAGCGCCAACCACGCGCGGGGTTCGACTCCCCCTAGCCCGAGGCTTCGGGCACCACCCGCGGGCCTGGAGTTCGATCGCCCGCACGACCCGTCAAGGATGACGTTCGCACCGCTCGCGGCACGGACGTCGTCACGAGACAACGCCCAAGCGGCCAGCAGCCGCGCACCCCCGGATCGACAAGCCGCGCCGACGGTGTCCCGAGCTCGCACGGAACATCCTTCGGCGCGGCCCCTGCCGGTCCGCGAGCGCCGCTCCGCCGCGGCAGCGTGGATCGTGCGACACGTCGCACTCCAGGCCCGCACCTCACACCGGAGCGAGTGTCGCTCCGCATTCTTGAAACCCTGACCGAAAGGAGGACAGCCGTCATGAAGCGTACCCGTATCCGCCAACACGAGATCGGGCTCTGGTTCCGCGATGGGGACTTCCGGAAGCTCTTGCTGCCGGGCACGTACCTCGTCGGTCGCTTCTTCTGGCGCGACCGCGTCGAGGTGATCGACACGATGCAGACGCTCTTCGAGCACCGCCAGCTCGAGGTGCTGCTCCAGAGCGGCGACGTGCGCGAGCACGTGACCGTCGTCGACCTCGTCGACGACCAGCGCGCTCTGGTCTGGAGGAACGGCCGCCTGGCCCACTTCCTCGGGCCGGGCCGCCACGCTCTCTGGAGCCAGCCGTTCCACATCGAGGTCGAAGTCTTCG
Source organism: bacterium (assembly GCA_024226735.1). GTDB lineage: Bacteria > Planctomycetota > UBA1135 > UBA1135 > JAAELL01. The sequence goes on from JAAELL010000171.1 coordinate 29,951, forward strand.
ACGTCACGGAGCCGCGGCTGCGGCACGCCAAGATGGAGGCGCTGCTCGCCCACCGGGACGCCGCGAAGTTCCTGCAGGCGGTGCACACCGAGCACCGCGAGCACACGGTGTTCTTCCGGGGCGGTCGCGTGATCGACGTGGCCGAGTCGGGTCCGGCGGTGTTCTGGCGGCTCGAGACGGCGGTGACGTGGCGTACGGTCGATCTGCGCGAGCAGACGCTGGACGTCGCCGGTCAGGAGATCCTGACGGCGGACCGCGTCACGCTGCGGGCCAACCTGATGTTGACCTACGTCGTGACCGATCCGCTCGAGGCCCTGACCGCGGTCAGCGACTTCGAGCAGGCTCTGTACCGGGAGGCGCAGCTCGCGCTGCGTGCAGCCGTTGGCGGGCGCGTGCTCGACAAGGTGCTCGCGGACAAGGAGGCGCTCGGCGTCGAGATCCAGTCGACCGTCGCCGATCGCGTCGCCGGCATGGGCATCGCGGTGCGCGGCGTCGGTCTGCGCGACGTGATCCTGCCGGGTGAGATGCGCACGATCCTCAACCGAGTGATCGAGGCGCAGAAGGAAGCCGAGGCCAACCTGATCCGCCGTCGGGAGGAGACGGCGGCCGCGCGGAGCCAGGCCAACACGGCCCGACTCCTGGCGGAGAACCCGGTCTTGGCGCGCCTGAAGGAGCTCGAGGCTCTCCAGGCGATTCTGGCCGGCACGAAGGCGACCTTCGTGTTCGGCCGCGGCGACCTGGTGCACCAGGTCGCGGAGCTCGCTGCGGGCGACGAGACGGCGCGCGGCGAGTGAGACGGGGCCGTGGGAGCAGTCAAAGGGGCTCCCACGGCCCGACCGTCAATGGAAGAGCACGGACACGGCGTCCGTGAAGTTGCTCGATCCCAGGTCGCGGTACCAGCACTGGAAATTCCACACGTCGCCCGCAACGACGGCGACGGGCGGAGACAACGGGAGCGAAGTCAGGTCGATCGTGAGGCTCCCGGTCGGGCCCAGGATGATGCTGCCGCCCTGGTTGTACCGGCCGATTCCCCCGCAGCCGTGAAAACCGCAGACGAGGCAGATGACGCCTTGGCTACCCGGCGGCATCGCCTGGCCCTGGTTCGAGCCGACGAGGAAGTAGCCGAACTCGCCGGGGGGCAGGTCCTCGGCGAGAAGGGTGACGTCGTTCACCGCCGCGGCCGAGCTGCCGGCCACCGTGAGGCGACCCGGCAGTCCGGTGGAGTTCGGGACCGCGGGGGAACAATAGCGCGATCCGATCGTGCCCTTGCGAACGGTGAGGAACACCGAAGAGCTCGGCACACCGATCGTGCCCAGCAGCGCGCCCGTCGAGTCGTAGTGGCGCAACTCCGTCGAGTTCCAGCCGGTGACCCAGAGGGTCCCGTCCGAAGCGACACCGATCCCCGACGCGCTGCTTCCGGTGGGCGTGCTGAACGACGAGAGCAGAGCGCCGTCTCGCGTGTAGTTGCGCACCTCCCCCGTGGTCCGGATTAGGACCCAAAGAGTACCGTCGGGGGCGAAATCGAGATCGGCCGGATCATCCCCCGTCGCGATCGAACCCAGCAGGGTCCCGTCGCGTGTGACGTGCGCGATGGTGTCCGTGACCAGGCCGCAAACCCACAGTTCTTCATTCGCGTCCAGGGCCGCTCCGAAAAGGAACGTCCCCGCGATGGAGATCGAGCCGACGTGGACGCCGAGAGGCGTGTAGTAGTCGACGCCCTCCTGCGAATCCACGACTCCGATCGTTCCGTCCGCGAACACCACGACGTCGCGGGGATTGGCCACCTCGGGCGTCGCGAAATCGAGCACCTCGACACCGCTCGGATCAAAGATCGTGACGCCCTCGAACGGAAGCCGGTGGGTCGTGACCCAGCGCCCATCTGGCATGACTGCGGCGCGCGCTCGTTCCGCTGGTAGCGCTGGGCGCGGCCCTGGTTGCGCTCGGCTGGGACACGGTTTCGAGTACGCACGCGTCGCGCCGCGTCTTGCAGCTCGCGATGCTCGGCCTGCTCGGTAGCGCGGTCTTGGGTCTCTACTTCCACTACCGGAGCAACGAAGAGTTCCAGCGCGAGCTCGAGCCCTCGCTCACTGGGTGGTCCCTCTTCCTGGCGACGATGCGCGCACATTCGCCGCCGTCCCTCGCGCCAGGAGCGATGGGTCTCCTCGGCGCAATCGGCTGGATCGCGACCTACGGCCGCGGGTCCGGCGCCAACACACTATCGAAAACGACACGATGAAACGCACCGATCTCTTCGCGGGCCTCCTCACGATCATGGCACTGTCGACTCCCGCCTCCGCCCAAGTGGGCAAGGGTCTGCTCGACCCCAACGTCGCGACCGACAAGGAGCTCACGGCACTCCCCGGGATGACGGAGACGATCGTGAAGGCCCTGATCGAGAAGCGTCCGTTCGCGGGCGCACAGAAACTCGACGAGTTCCTCGGTGCTCAGAAGCTCGACGAGGACGCCCGCAAGGCCTTCTACGCCAAAGCGTTCGTGCACGTGAACCTCAACACCGCCGACTCGAAGACGATGCAGCTCATCCCTGGAGTCGGCAAGCGCATGGCGCACGAGTTCGACGAGTACCGCCCCTGGAAGAGCTGGAAGCAGTTCGACAAGGAGATCGGCAAGTACGTCAAGGAGGGATCGGAGCCCGCACCGGCGACGCTGGATGGCAAGCGCCTGCGCTACGAGCACCAGGGCGCGGAGCGGTGGTGGCTCGACCTCGACGACCTGAAGATCGTCGGCGAGTGCACGACCGACCTCGGGCCCGTCGCCGAGGACTGGTTCCTCGTCTTCGTCGCCGGTGATCCCCCCGAGTTCCTCGAGGCGCCGGTTTCGTCGCTGCGCGAAGTGATTCCGGCCCTCGCGGGCACGCTCGGCAAAGAGCCTTGGCCGGGACTCATCGGCGAGACCGGCTACGCGAGCCGCGTGCTTTGGCCCCCCGAGCTCGAGGGAGAGGAGCTCTTCGACTACGCGAGAGCGCCGCGCCGCAAGCTCGCCGACTGGCTCGTCCCGCCAATCGCGCGCTGGCTCTCCGCCCCCGTCATCGCGTACCTCGAGCCAGCGGGCTCAGACCCGAAAGGCGAAAAAGACCCCGACCGCGGTCATGGCCAGGCCGGCCCACACGAACCCGCGTGACGTCTCCGCGGTCGCGCGGGCCATGCTCCGCAAGCCGACCTCGGGCAGCCAGAAATAGATCGCGCCCTTCACGACGTAGAGGCAGCCGAGAACCGTGAACACCACGTCCAGGCCCGACCAGACGCGGTGGAACGCGACGATAATGACGCCGGGCACGAACGTGAGAAACGCGTTGGCGAAACAGCCCGCTCTCCCGTGCCGGCGCAGGAGATCGAAGAACTCGCCCCAGGCCCGCGGCTGGACCATGTGCGAGATTCCGATCACGAGAAAGCTGACGGTGACGAGCAGGCGAATCGACTGTTCCATGGGCGCGTGGGCTACTTGACTGGCGGCTTCACTGGAACGAGATCGAAACCGCGTCCGTAAAGTTGCTCGAACCCTGGTCGCGGTACCAGAGCTGGAAGTTCCACGTGTCGCCCGCCTGCGCGGCGACCGGAGGCGACGTCGGTAGTGCGCTCAGATCGGCCGTGATCGAGCCGCTCGGGCCCTGCACGATCAGGCCCGACTGGTTGAAGCGTCCGATCCCGCCGCAGCCCTGGAAGCCGCACGCGAGACACAGGATCCCCTGGCTGCCCGGGGGCTGGAACGCCCCCTGGTTCGCGCCGACGAGAAAGTAGCCGAACTCGCCAGCAGGCAGATCCGCGGCGAGGAGGGTCAGGTCGTTGTCGGCCACGAACGGGGATCCGTCCGCAGAAATCTTGCCCGGCACCCCACTGGAGTTGTCGTTGGCTGGGGAACAGTAGCGCGTTCCGAGCTCGGGCTCGAAGAGGTCGACGACATCCGAGTAGCTACCTCCACCGCGGCCACCGGCAAAGAGACTGGCGTCGCCTACCGTCGTCGCCGCGAGCCGCTCGCGAGGCGCGCTGAGTGCCGACTGTGTCCACGTCCCCTGGACCGCGTCGAAGATGTCGACGCGATCGGCCGGGCTGGCGGTGCCGCCAGCGAAGAGCGCGCGGTGGCCGACGGAAGTCGCGACCAGCCCAGCGCGCGACAGGCTGAGTGTCGCTGTGGTCCAGGTTCCGGTACCGGCATCGTGAATGTCGACCCGGTCGTAGCGCGTGCCGACGGAGCGCCCGCCGGCAAAGAACGCGAGATCTCCCACGTTCGTCGCCGCTAGTCCATGCCGCGCCTGACTCAGGGAGTCCGTCGTCCACGTGCCTAATGCCGTGTCATAGATGTCGACAGCGTCAAAAGGCGAGAGCATCGCAGTCCCTCCCCCGCCGAAGTAGATTCGGTCTCCAACCGACGTGGCCGCGAGCCGAGAACGCGCGACCGAGAGCGCAGCTGTGCTCCACACCCCCGTCGCGACGTCGTAGATGTCGACCCGATCGCTGGCGTCGTTGGTAGGCGCATTCCCCCCGGCGAACACGATCTTGCTCCCCGCCGCCGCGCCCACGAGCCAGGTTCGCGGAGCCGACAGCGTCGCAGTCGACCACGTCCCCGTCGCCGCATCGTAGAGGTCGACCTCGTTGCGGGGTCCGAACGCATCCCGTCCGCCGGCGAAGACGGCGATCCCGCCGGCGCTCGCCGCGGCGAGCTCACCGCGCGGGTGGGACAACGAGGCCGTCGTCCACGACCTGCTCGCTCGGTCGTAGATGTCGACGACATCCGAATACGTCCCGGAACCGAGGAAGCCGCCGCCGAACAGCGCCTCGTTCCCGACGCTCGTCGCGGCGAGGCGGTCGCGCGCCTGGGACAGCGTCGACGTGCTCCACTGGGCGGATGCGGAGCTTGCGAGACCGATGAGCAGGAGAATGGTCTTCATGGTCGTTCTGTGCGGGGTGCACCCATCATCTACCGTGGGTCGCCCGACCGCGGGGACTATCTTGGGACGTCGCAAAAAAACTGTCGACGGAACGAATCCATAGCACCCCCCCGACGGACATACACGTCAGTGGCGCCGGATTCCCCGGTGCCCCACCGGCGGGTCTTCCACGCTTCCCCGTTTGGAGGATTCCGGGTGTTCTCGCAACGGACCGCTCGCTGATCGAGACGTTCCCGATCCTGCTCGCAACAGGTCGGGCGTTCCACACGACGGTCCCCTCTCGAAAGGAGAGCCGCGATGCGGGCCCGTCCCGCCAAGCGGCCGAACTATGCGCGCTATTTCCACCTCCCTCGGTCTCCTCGGATTGGGTCTGATCTCCCTGACGGCCAGCGCCCCCGCGACGCGCGCGGCGCAGCCGCTCACCTCGCTCAGCCCGGCCGTGACCTCGGTCGCATCGATGATGCTGTGCTCGCACGATCAGTGCGCGAGCGCCACGTCGTGCGCGGAGGCCACAAACAAGGCCTGCCTCATCAGCTTCGACGGCAACGACGCGACCTGCAGGACGGTGCTGTGCCCCGATCCGCCGCAGGACACCGACCCGGTCGAGGTCCCCGGTGAAGGCAACGGTGACGGCTGATCCGCGACCACCCCTGAGGTGAAACGGGCGGCGGGACGAGAGCCCGCCGCTCGATCCTTACCCGTCCGTGGAACCAGCGCTACCGGAGCCTCCCATGCCGATCGCTCGCACTCTCTTCGTTCTGGCCATTGCCGCGTTCGCCGCGAGCGCCTGCTCGCGACCGCGCTCGGACGGCGCCTGTGATCTCGAGGCGCAGCTGACGCTGACCGGCGACTCGAACTCGGTGCGCGTGCGGTTGGACTTCCGCGGCGTGGGCGAGGCTCAGCTCGAGCTCGGCGCGCTCCTTCCCCGGCGCTTGTTCGGCGTCGAAGACGTGCGGCTCGAGGCGCCGGACGGCCGCGCGCTCTCCCAGGCTCTGCAGTTCGTCTCGGTCGACACCGGTGCGACCAAGTCGCGCTACCCCAGGCTCACCGTGCGTTCGGACGACGGGCGCGCGCTGCGCGCGTTCACGCTCAGCTACCGCGTTGACCTCGGCTCGCAGGCAGTTCAGATCCCGTGCGGGGAAGAACGCCACATAGGTTACGTCTCGACCGACGGCGCGACGCTGTCCGCCCGCAACGTGCTGCTGCTCCCCGATCGGATCGCGACCATCGGCTTCTCGATCGAGCCCCCTCGCGACTGGACGACCGTCGCCCGCATGCCGCGGGCCGCGCAGGCGCCGTCGCAGCTCGACTTCTGGAAGTGGTCGCTCGTCAGCGGACCGCTCGTCACGTCGCGCCAGATCGGAGAGACGTTCGTCTACGACTTCTGCGCTCCGCGCGAGGCCGTCGATGCCGTCACGCGCTGCATCGAACTGATCGGCGAGTACCTCGGCCCGCAGGAGGCCGAGCTCGACGTCGCCGTGATGCGTCGCGCCGCCGACTCCAAGCGCATCGAGTCCGCCGCGGGCAGCCGCATCGTCACGATCGACATGGACGCGCCGGACGTCGGCAGCCTGCGCGAGCTTGTGCGCCTGCTCGTCCCCCTGTGGGTCGGGTCGGCGCGCTGGAACGAAGAGAAGGTGGCCGGCGGCCGGCCGCTGCTGTCGGGCCTGACCGAGTACCTCGCCCAGCACATCCCCGAGGATCTCGGCTACGCGAACACGTCCGCGAGCCGCTCGCTCGAGTACACGTGGATGAAGGAGCGCACGACCGCGGACATCTCGCTGTCCGACCCGCGCTACATCAGCTCGCGCCAGCTCGAGCTCACGCGCAGGCTCAAGGCCCCGTCGATCGTCGAGTCCGTCCTGCGCGAGAGTCCGACGCTTGAAGAGAAAGCCGGCGTCATCGCCGCGTGGCGCGCGGCGCAGTTCCGCACGGCACCCGACCTCTCCCCCAGCAGCGAGGAGCCGGCGCTCGCGCAGGTCTCGGCGCTGCTGCACGGCCGCGCGGGACACCTCGCGTTCGAGGACGAATGGACCCCGCAAGTCGTGCGCGTCCAGCCGCTCGACGAGGGCTCGATTGCACGCCGGCTGCAGCTGGCCTACACCGCGAACAGCGCGGGCTACCTCGAGAACTGCGGCTGCAAGATCACCCAGGACGGCGGTGTCGCGCGCCGGGCGACGGCCCTCGCCGAGCTGCGCACGGAGCACGCGGACCTGCTCGTGCTCGATATCGGCAACTTCGCGCCGACCGAACGCAACTCGTCGACGATCACCGACAGCGTCTCGTCCGAGTTCGAGGTCTACCTCGACGCGATGGAGCTGATGCAGTACGACGCCGTCGGGATCGGGACGTACGAGATGCTGGTCGGAACCGAATGGATCCTCGAGCACCTCGCGGGGCGTCCGTTCGACATCGTCAGCAGCGTGCGCACGCGCGACGACGACCTTCCGCTGCCGGCCTACGCGGTGCTCGACCATCCCCAGGGACGCATCGGCGTCGTGGCGCTGTGGGAGAAGCTCGACCACGGTTGGCTCCACGAGACGCAGGAGCGCAACACGTGGGAGGTCCGCTACCCCTCGGGCATCGCAGCGATCGAGGAGGCCCTCGAGCGCGCCACGGAGGAGGCCGAGCTCGTCGTCGTCGCCGGCTTCGTGACGCCGCCGACGCTGCAGGAGCTGGCCGACTCGGGAGCGGTCGACGTCGTGCTCAACGCGCTCGGCGACCCGAAGGCGCTCGGGATGAAGTTCGTCAACCGGATCGGGGGGATGCTCGTCGTCAACGACGCGGCCTCGAGCTACGGCGTCAACCACCTCGAGCTCCAGTTCGACTCCGCGGGGACCCTCGCCGGCGCGGTGCTCGCATCCGTGCGCCTCGACGACAGCGTCGCCAAGGACGAGACGATCCGCATGATGCTGGAGGGTTTCCATGCGGAGAGCGCCGCGCAAACGGGCGCGGCCAGCCTCCAACCCCTGTTCGGCTGGGACGACTGGGCCGGCGGCGAGTACATCGGGCACGAGACGTGCGCCACCTGTCACTCAGGCCAGCACAAACAGTGGCGCACGACCCCGCACGCCTACGCGATGCAGACGCTGCGCAAGATCCGCCGCGACCGCAACGCCAAGTGCGTGCAGTGCCACGTGCTCGGGCTCGGCCGCGCCGACGGCTTCGAGATCGCTCGCCCCGACCCGGGGCTCGAAGGCGTGCAGTGCGAGACCTGCCACGGCAGCGGCGCCGAGCACGCCGCCATGCCACGCAAGGACAACATCCGGCTCACGCCCTCCAAGCAGGTGTGTCTCGAGTGCCACGACAAAGAGCACTCGGACCTCCTCGAGGGTGACTTCGAACAGATCCTGCAACGCGTGTCCCACGGACCTTCTTCCAGCACGAGGTGATCCCGATGAACCTCCGATCCACGACCTTCCCCTTGGCCGCCGCTCTGCTCGTCGCCGGCGGGCTCCTCGTCTCCGGCGTGTTCGACGCCGCTCCGCTGCCCACCGACGTGGGCGAGGCGGCGCCCGTGCGCGAGGCGCCGCGCACGGTGACGCACGAGACCGGCCACCTGGTCGCGACCGGGGCAAGCGCCGCGACTGAGCGCGCGGACGTGCGCCGGGCAGCGGTCGAAGCGCAAGAGAGCTCAGCGGTCGCGCTGAGCTCCGCAACCGACCCCGCCGACGAGGGTCTGACCGACGAGCTCGTCGACCTGCGCGGTGTCCTGTGGGACGCGCGCGGCATGCCGATCGAGGGCGGCACCGTCTCCGTCAACGCGCCCTTCGGAACGACCCGCACGGACGACGAAGGCGAGTACGACCTGCGGCTGCGGCGCGACGTCGACCACATCGACGTCGTCGCCACGCACCCCGAGCACGGCCTGCGCCGCGTCGAGTACGAGATGAGCACCGACTACATCGACTGCTACCTCGACATCACGTTCCACGCGGGGGCGCGCGCAGAGCTGCTCGTCGTCGACACCGAGGGAGAGCCCGTCGCGGGCGCCGAGGTCCGGCTGTGGAAGCAGGACGCCGAGCTCACGCCCGGCGTCGTGATCGGCTCCGGCGAGCGGCGCGCGCAGCTCTGGCAGCACCGCCTGCTCGGCGGCACGGACGTGCGGATCGCGTTCAGCGACGAGCACGGAGCCGCGACCCTCGGCGGCCTCGCCCCGGGCGCGTACCAGCTGTCGGTCGAGTGCACGGGCTTCATGCCGTTCCAGCGCCGCGACGCCCTGGTGCGCGAGCTGGCCCTGGCCGAGCTGGGCGAGGTCGTGCTCGACCGCGGCAACGCGGTCAGCGGCTGGGTGCGCGACTGTGCCGGCCAGCCGCTCGCGGACGTACCCGTGAAGGGCTTCTTCGACTTCGCGTACTACGAGGTGCGCACGGACACGAGCGGCCGGTTCACGCTCGGCGGCATCCCGCGCACGGTCGCGGCGGGCGAGCTCCTCGTGCAGTCGCCGTCGGGCGGCACCTTCTGGGATCCGCAGGTCGCGGTCGGCGCGGCGGAGCTCGTGCTCGATCTCTGCCCGGGTGCCCTGCAGCTCGACGTGCGCGACAGCGTGAGCGACGCGCGCGTGAGCGGCCCCGCGACCGTCGAGCTCGACGGGATCGAATCCGGCGGCGTCCTGTTCGGCACGGGCTTCGAGCCGGTGCGCACGGTCACGCTGGAGGCCGGCGTCGCACGGCTCAGCGAGGTGCCGAGCAACACGGTCGCGATCACGCTGCGCTGCGACGGGCACTACCCGACCCGGCGCCTCTTGACAGCGGACGAGCGACTCGGCCCCGTGCGGGTGGAGCTCGAATCCTCCCCCGGCCTCGAGCTCGACCTCGCGGCGCTCGGCGCGAGCTCCGGCGCGCCCGTCCACGTCGAGCTGACCGAACGCTCCGAGGATGGCTTCCGGCAGCGCAAGGTGACCGCGCGCAGCATCGCGGGCGCGGTGTTCCACGTCGACGCCAAGCACTTCCCGCTCGACGCGCCCGTGACGGTCGCGGCCGGGAGCACGCGCCGCGTCGTATACGAGAAGGCGGCGGGCGAAAGACTGCCCGCGGAGAAGGTCCGCGTCGGTAGCGACTGACGCGCATCGGCGAGGTGTGCGAGGAAGGCGTCCGTGGACCGGATCGCTTCCCCGGACAGGTTTCCATGCATCGCACCATCCCCTTCCTCGTCTGTCTCGCTCCGCTGGCCTCGACACTCGCGACCGCACAGGTGCTCGAGGGCGAGCTCCTCGTCGCGTACTTGGTTCCGGGAAAGCAGCGCCACTACCTACCGTCGGGAACTCTGGTCGCCGAGACGCCCAGTTCGGGCCATTGGAGCGGCACGAGTCCCGGCGTCCCGCACGGTGTCCGTACTCTGCACCGACCCGAGCACGCGCCGTCCCACGAAGCGGCGCATGACGACGCGCTGCCCCTCCGCGCTCTGCGTCCAATCGACGAACGCCTCGACGATCGGATCGCCGGGGCGCCACAACAGATGCAGCGGTCGTGCGATCGGGTAGTCGAAGTTGGCCACCGACGGCACCGGGGAGGGCGGCGTCGGGCTCGATCGCCGTGCAGCCGGCGTAGTCGGTGTAGTCGGTGTAGTCGGTGTAGTCGAGGATCGCCGCACGGAACACGCTGTGCGTCGCCGAGCCGGCCCCGACGACGAAGGGCTGCACGGGGAGATCGGGTCCCCCGAGCTCGCTCCAGCTCTGCACCGCCCCCGTGAAGACGCCCCCGTGAAGACGCGCTCGAGTTGCGCGCGCGTCAGGTTCGTGACGGGGTCCTTCTCGTTGACGATGACCGCGATCGCATCGCGCCCCAGCTGGGTCGCGACGATCCCGGCGGACAGGGTGCCTGGGCGCGGATCGCGCGCGATGCCGGCGAGCTCGGTCCGCCCCTCCAGAATGGCGAGCTCCCCACCGTCGCTCTCGGGCGCGGAGTCGACGTCGAACGCGATGGCGCCGTACACCGGCTCCGCGTCGCCCAGGAAACCGGCGACCGTCGACGAGCCGACGTACCGCACAGCCCCCGAAGGTCTCGGCGCGGGCGTGACACACGCCGCACCGAGCAGCACGACGAGACAAGTCGATCGCGGATGGATCACGCGCCGATTACGCAGCGCGCCGCCGCTTCATCGGCTACGCCGACGTGCGCACGCGAACATGTCCGTCCTCCAATCCCCAGCGAATGCCCGTGCACGCGCGGGCCAGATCGGCGTCGTGGGTCACGAGCAGCAGTGCGCCGGGGTACGCCGTCAGTGCTCGCTCGAGAGCCTCGATCGACGGCAGGTCGAGATGGTTCGTCGGCTCGTCGAGGATCATCCCCCACGCGCGACACCCCATGCCGCGCGCGAGCGCGAGCTTGCGCGCCTCACCCGGCGAGAGGCGCTCGCTGCGCAGAACCGCGTCGGGTTCGACGCCGAGCGAGGCCAGGATCGTGAGCGTACGTCCGCGCACGTCCGCGGGCAGCTCGCGCACGTCGCGCAGGAGCTCGCCCGCGCCTTCTTCGCCGATCTCCTGCGGCAAGTAGAGCAATTGCGAGCGCGGAACGTGCAGGTTGTCCAGCAGCGCGCCGATCACGGTGCTCTTGCCCGATCCGTTCGGACCAGCGAGGTGCACGTGGTCCTCGCGGCCAAGCTCGACGCGCACGTCCCGCAGGAGGCACGCACTCCCCGCGTGGAGCGCGGGGACGTCCAGGCTAGCTATGCGCTGTTTCGGCGCCGGCTCGAAGTCGAGCAAGAGCGCCTTGCCGAGCTCCTTGCGCACCGTCAGTCCGGCGAGCTTCGACTCGGCCCGCTCGAGCTCACCGCGCGCGACTTCGACGTCCCGCGACAAACCGCGCTCACCGGCCTGCACGCGTCCCTTCGCCGCCATGCTGCGCCCGTCGTGGTCACGCGGCCCCTTCATCCGCTTCTTGGCACTGATCTGCCCCTCGGCCTGCGCGCGCGCGCGGCGCTTGTCCCCCAGGCGCTTCTTGACGCGTCGCGCCTCGTCGCGGACACGCTCGCGCTCGGTGCGCAGCTCTCGCTCGGATCGTTCCCACGTGCCGCGTGCCGAGCTGTAGCCGCCCGTCCAGCTGGTCGCGGTACCGCCGCGCACGAGGATGGTGTGCGTCGTCAGCGCGTCGAGGAATCGCCGGTCGTGCGCGACAACGATTCCGATCCCGCGGAACTGCGCCAGGGCATTCACGAGGAGCTCGACCGCGTCGCCGTCGAGATGATTGGTCGGCTCGTCGAGCAGCAGCACGTGCGGGTCCGCCGCAAGTGCGGCACCGACCTGCCAGCGCTTGCGCTCGCCCGGTGAAAGCGTCTCCCAACGCACGAGCGCATCGGGATCGAGCCGCAAGAGCCCGATCCAGCGGCGCGCCGGCGCGTCGTCGCGCGCCGCGAAGGCGCGCACTGCGCCCGGCTCGTCCTCGACGCGCTGCGCGCAGACCTCGCACGTGAGGGACGCCGGCTGGCGACGCACGGCCCCCTCGTCCGCCTCGAGCGTGCCTGCGATCAGCCCGAGGAGAGTCGACTTGCCGGCCCCGTTGGGCCCGACGACACCCGTCCAGCCGGAATGCAGCTCGAGATCGACGGACTCGAGGATCGGAAGGGAGGCGTATGCGAACGTAGCGCGAGAGATGAAGACGGAAGGCATGGAGCTACCTCGAGGAAAGGAGAGGTGCGGGCCCGCGCGCTCGGCGCGGGCGAGAGGTCCTTGCGATCGGTCTAGAGCTTCATCTCGCCGGCGAATGTACGCCCGCCCGACGGATCCCGCAAGGTGCGGCTACGCCATGCGCGCACGTCGATTCCGGCCTACGTCCCCTGACACGGATCCGCGCGTCGTGTTCTAGTGGTGTGATGCAGACACTTGCGGTCTTATCCCGCGTTCGCGTGTGCGTGCCACAAGGCGCGGCGACGACGCAACTTCGCTGCCAATACGGTGATACTGGGATTGGTCGCAGGAGCCGCAACGCCGTGGCGCGTGCATGCGGGCCGGGACACGACTGCGAATGTCTGCATCACCCCACTAGTGGTGTGAGTCACTCTTGTGCGGCATTTTGGTCGGCCCGTACCCGCCCGCTGCTGCGTTGCGCCTCCTCCGAGACTTGCAGCGAAGTCGCGTCGTCGCTGCGCCTTGCAGCGA
>JAAELL010000172.1 GCA_024226735.1 bacterium
ACGCGTTCGCTGCAAGGCGCAGCGCCGACGCGACTGCGCTGCAAGTCTCGGAGGAGGCGCAACGCAGCAGCGGGCGGGTACGGGCCGACCAAAATGCCGCACAAGAGTGAATCACACCACTAGAATACGGCGCGCCCTCGTCACTACGGAACCTCGAGCTGGCGAACTGGCCACACGGTGGCACCGAGCACGATCGCGAAGATGCTCGAGGAACACGGGATCAGACCGTCTCGCTCACGTTTCTAGTGGTGTGATGCAGACAGTTGCGGTCTTATCCCGAGTTCGTGTGTGCGTGCTACAAGGCGCGGCGACGACGCAACTTCGTGGAGTTTCGCAGGTGCTTCGCTCGCCTTGTGTTGATGGCCCGTTCCAAGTGCATGCGTCACCGCGAGTTGTGCGCGATCTAGGGTAGGGCGATGCACCGTACCCGATCCCTACGGAGTTTGCCGAGCTGTCCATCGGGGTGCCCAGGTGCGCAGGCTCGGGTCGCGCGGCACGGCTTCTACGCGACGAAGCACGGGCGAAGGCGCCGTTACCGGTGCGGAGGATGCAGCCGGACGTTCAGCTCGACGACGGGCACGGCGTATCAACGCCTCCAGCACGCGGCGCGCAAGTTTGACCGCGTCGCCGCGTTGAGCGTCGAGGGAGTGAGCAAGTCGGCCATCGCTCGCCTGGAGCGAATCGCGTGGAGCACTGTTGCGCGGTGGATCGAGCGCGCATCCGAGGCCGCCTGCCGGGTCACCCGTGGGCGCGTCGACCGCGTGGTTCTACGTGAGGTGCAACTCGACGAGATCCGCACGTTCCTTGGCCCGAAAAAGCGGACGACCTGGGTCAACTTCATCCGCCCGCACTCGAGCTTGCCTGGTCGGCGAACGCCGGCGATGCAGGCGGGGTTGGTGTCAAGGAAGCTGACCTTCCGGCAGGTGTTCACCTTCCGGGTTCGCGCGTTCTCGCTCACGCTTGTCCGCTCAGGGGAGGCGCCTGCCGCCTGGCCGGGTCGGGGGAGATTTCATGCGCCGCGTAGCAACAGCGAATGAGCGAAGCACCAGAGACGTGCGAAGAGCTCCAATCGTGTGCCGATTCGATCCACTTCCGTCTTCAGTCCAAGGAGACGATCTAATCTGCCGTATGCTGACCGGAATGGTGTGTCACTCTCTCTCCATTCCAGCGCCGAGCTCCGGCGCCCTTGTCGCATGAGCGATCGGCCGTCGAGAGCTCGCAAACTGCGGCGTGTGGCGCTGGGTCTGCTCCTAGTAGCCGCGGTCGCGGGGCTCTTGACCGAGGGTTTCTTCCGCTACACGCTCTTTCGCACGGACGGGCTGTCGAACCGGATCGTGAAGACGCTGCCGACGCTGCGCCGGCCGCAGAGCTACGCGCACCCGCGCAGCATCGAGCACGCGAAGCTGCAGTACTTGGTGTTCGGTCGCGGCAGGGGACACGAGGCCAACTTCGATCCGCTGCTAGGTTGGGTCAAGGGCAATGTGACTCCCGAGACGTACGAGCACGTGGACGCCAAGCGCCTCGCCGGCCGCCGCCCGATCCTCTTGTTGGGGGATTCCTTCGCGGATTGCGTCGGTGAGGACGAGGACTGCTGGCAGGGTCTGCTCGAGAAATCGGAGCTCGGGGAGCGCTACGCGCTGCTCAACTACGGGACGGGCTCCTACGGTTTCGGGCAGATCTCTCTGTCGTGTGCGGCTGCTCTTGAAGTGTATGGACACCTCGACCCGCTCGTCGTTGTCAGCGTGCTCGTCGACGACGATTTCGATCGCTCCCTTCTGGAATTCCGCACGTGGCCAAAGCTCACGTACGGCCTCGACGATGATGGCGCGCTCGTGCTCGGCGAGCGCGAGCTGCCGCGCACGCGTGACGAGTACTTCGCGAACACCAGCGTCGGCATCACCAGCTACGCCTGGCGCTACGTGAGCTTTGGAACCAAGTTCAGGCCCAAGGCGAAGACGGAGGCCAATGCCGAGCACCTGCGGCGGGTGTTCGCGTTGAACGGCGCTATCCTGCGGCAGCTCGTCGCCGACCTCGAGGCGAGCGGTCTCGACTACTTCTTTTTCCTGTTCCACGGCAAGACCTTCCTGCGCGACGTGTCGCCGTACGCTCAACGCGACGAGTTCGCGATTCGAGAGCTCGAGCGCCTCGGAGTTTCCTACGCCCTGTCGCGCACCGCACTGATTGAAGACGCCCGCGAGACCGGGCGCACGACGTACGACTACTTCGTCAAGCGCGGGCGCGGTGCCAATCACTACACGTCGCTCGGAAACGAGGTCGTGTTCCGCGCGCTAAGCGCCGGGATCGAAGGGGAGTTCTGATCCGCGCCGCCCGGCTGGCGTCAGCACGGGTTGCCGTACGCACGCCGAATCCGCTAGCTTCGATGCATGGAGAGAGACGAAGCGTTGGCGCTACTAGTGGTGTGAGTCACTCTTGTGCGGCATTTTGGTCGGCCCGTACCCGCCCGCTGCTGCGTTGCGCCTCCTCCGAGACTTGCAGCGAAGTCGCGTCGTCGCTGCGCCTTGCAGCGA
>JAAELL010000173.1 GCA_024226735.1 bacterium
CTAGTGGTGTGAGTCGAAAGTTCGGCGCATTTGTCCGGCCGTTTTCGCGCGGTGGCGGCGTTGCCCCAAGACAGTATCTATCCCTGGTGTGAGTAGCACAGAGGCTACGCACAGAACCCGGCGCCTTGCCCCCACACGAAAGGCGGGTCGGACAAATGCGCCGAACTTTCGACTCACACCACTAGTGCCCTGCATCAGAAGTTCGCGTCATATGTTTGGTGGCCTTGCGTTCGTGGCAAGGCGCAGCGACGACGCGTATTCGTGGATAATCGGAGGAGCTGCAACGCAGCCACGGGCGGAAGGACGCAAGACATATGACGCGAACTTCTGATGCAGGGCACTAACGCTACTTCTTCCCGCCCGCACCGGCGGCCTCGCGCTGGAAGACGTCGGAGTCCTTGTCGCCGCCGGACAACAGGTAGGCGACCAGATCCTTCAGCTCGTTGGCGCTCAGCGTGTCGATCAACGCGCTCGGCATCTGCGAGACCGCGGACGCCTTGATCGCGGCGATCTCGGAGCGCTTGAACACGATCGGCGGCGTCTCGTGGTCGCGCGGGTAGACGCTGACCTCCTCCTCGTCCTCGACGAGGAGTCCCTCGGCGAACTCGCCGTCGTGGTCGAGCACGACGTGCGAGCCGTACTGGTCGGAGATCACGCGGCTCGGATCGACGATCGAGTCGACGAGGTCGGGGACCGAGAACTTGTTGGCGACGGTCGTCAGGTCGGGCCCGATCGCCCCGCCCTCGCCGTCGAAGCGGTGGCAGGCGCTGCACGACACCGCGTGGAACAGGTTGCGCCCCTTGTCGAAGTCACGGCCGGTGAGCTTGGGACCGATCGCCTCGAGCGCAGCCGCAGCGGTCCACGCCCTGCCTGGCCCGACGGGCGGCGTGACATCATCGGGCAAGGGCGCCACCAGCGACTGCCCGAGGATCGGAGCCAGCGCGTGCCGCTCGGCGACCGTGAGCGTCTCCTCCGCATCCGCGCGCATGTTTTCCAGGAACCCCGAAAAGCTGGCGCCGCCGGGATGCTTCGACGCCTTGACGAAGAACCGGAAGTACGCCTTGCGCAGCGGCATCGTCCAGCCCTCGGTCGCGTTGCGCAACAGGAATGCATACCCGATGTCGCGGCTGGGCGGCATGTCGGCGAGCATCTTGGCGATCGGACCGCCGTAGCGATCGTTGCGCGGGACCAGCTCGGCCCACGGCGGCAGCTCGGGTGGCGCCGCGTTCGCAATCAGCGTGAGGGTCTTCTCCACCACGGACGGAGAGCGGAGGTAGGCCAACAGACGCACGAGCTCGGTGTTGACCGCGTCGGATGGTGCCGGAAGGAGCGGATCGAGCTTCGCGACGACGCGGGCGCGCAGCGCGTCGTCGGGCGCGCCGAGCCGGATGAACGTCAGGGCGTAGGCGCGCAGGGCGGCGAGCTGCTGCTGGTCGGTGAGCCGCGCGAGCGGAAGCCGGTCGAGGGCGGCCGCGACGCCGGCGAGGTCGTCCGCCCCGCCCTGCCGGGTGAGGGCGATGAGCGCGACGAGTGCAGCCTGGGGATCCTGCTCGTCCAGCGCCCTCTGGCGCCACGTCTCGACGGGCTGGTTCTCGACCGCGAGGCGCGCCGCAAAGCGCAGGAAGCGGTCGGTGCTCGCCAGGTGCGGCCAGGCGCTCTCGACCGCCGCGGGATCGACGCGGCCGTGGAACGCCTCGAGCGCGCGGCGCTGATGGCGCGCCTCGGCGCCCGCCGTGACGGTCTCGGACGTGGCGGTGGGCTCGGGCCCGGTGTAGATCACCCGGTACAGGGCCGACTGGGAACCGCGCCCCCCCACCGTGAAGTACAGGGCGCCGTCGGCGCCGACGATCGCGTCGGTCACCGCGAGCGGCTTGGCCCAAGCGAAGTGCTCCTTCGTGCCCGTGAAGCTGGCGCCGTCGGGCGCGAGATGAATCGCGTAGATCGTCCCGAACGTCCAGTCGAGGACGAACAGCGCGTCCTGGTACTTCGCCGGGAAGCGTGCGCCCGTTCCGAACACGACGCCGGTCGGCGAGCCCGGACCGATGTCGACGACCGGCGGGAGCGAGTCCTCGTAGTAGGCGGGCCACTTGCCCGTGCCGCTACGCCAGCCGAACTCGCTGCCGCTGGTGGCGTGGCACACGCGCGTCGGGCGGTACCAGGGCGCGCCGAGGTCCCACTCCATGTCGGCGTCGTAGGTGAACATCTCGCCCTCGCGGTCGAGCGCGATGTCGTACTGGTTGCGGTAGCCGCTCGAGAGGATCTCGACGTTGGTGCCGTCCGGGTCGCAGCGCGCGATCCAGCCGCCCGGCGCGAGCTTGCCGCGCGCGTGCCCGCGCGCGTCCCATTGGCGCGGCAGGAGCAGGTCCTCGCCCCAGTTGGACGGTGCGCGCGAGCGCTCGAACGGCGGCGGCTCGACGTGGTTGCCACCGATGAAGTACAGGCCCGTGCCGTCGGGCGTCGGGAGGATCGCGTGCGGACCGTGCTCGCCCCCGGCGCCCAGGGGAATCAGGTTCCGCGCGGCGTCGAGCTCATCGTCGCCGTCGGTGTCGGTGATGTGCCACACGCCCTTGCCGTGCACGTTGGCGTACAAGGAGTCGAACGCCCAGCACATCCCCTGGGCGGCGCTGACCTCGACGTCGATGCGCTCGACCCGCGTCACGGCGTCGGGATCGCCGATCGTCGCGGGCGTGATGCGGTAGAGCCCCTTGCCGCCCTGGTCGCTCGCGTACAGGCGCCCCGCATCGTCCCGCGTCAGCGCGACCCACGAGCCCTGCAGATCCTTCGGCACGGTGTACACGCGCTCGGCCTCGAAGCCCTCGAGCAGGGTCAAGCCCTGCGCCGGCCGCGCCTTCTGCGGCTGCGGCGAGGGAGCCGGGGTCGCCTCGACCCCGTAGCTCTGCATCGTGACTGCCCCCGTCCACGCGAGTCCCGGCCCGCCGACCGGGCCGATCACGGTGACGTTCGACCAGTCACCCGCCTTCGCGTCCTCGGGGCTCGCGCCCCGCCAGGACGCATCCGTCACGATCGTTCGCTCGCCGTCGAGCGTGAGACGCAGCGCGAGCGCGGCGATACCTCCGTCGTTGCGCGCGCGCACTTCGAGCACGTTCTCACCGGACGCGAGCGCGTCCGACACGTCGCGGGCGACGACCTCCTCCCACGTGTCGTGGGAGAGCATCCGCTCACCGTTCAACAGGACGGTCATGTGGTTGTCGCAGGAGCCGGCGAACACCGCCGAGTGTCCGTCGCCGGAAAGCTCGAAGCGCTTTTGGAAGACGACTTGTTGTCCGTCGCGCGCCTCCCCGTGCCAGATCCAGCTCGGCACACCCGCCGCATCTTGCGCTCGCGCCGTCGGGATCAGCGTGGCCCACGCCACGACGGCTTTCACGAGATGCTTCCACTTCACGTTTGGCTCTTTCGTCACGGTCTTTCGCTCGCGCAACACTCACCGAGCCAGGCACCAAAACGAGGCACCCACTCGGTGTCCATGTAGGACAACGAGGTTAACCGCGCTCGCGCGGACAGGCTCGCTCCTTCAGCGAAACACGACCGAGACCGCGTCCGAGAAGTTGCTCGAACCCAGGTCGCGGTACCAGCACTGGAAGTTCCACGTCTCGCCGACCTGCACCGTAACGGGCGGGGTCAGGGGCAATGCGCCCAGGTCGACCAGTAGGGAGCCGGTCGGTCCGACGACGATCTGTCCGGCCTGGCTGAAGCGTCCGATGCCGGCGCAACCCTGGAAGCCCGAGCACGACAGGCACAGCGTCCCCTGGCTACCGGGAGGCTGGACCTGTCCCTGGTTGGAGCCGACGAGGAAGTAGCCGAACTCGCCCGGCGGCAGGTCCTCGGCGACGAGGACCAGATCGCTCGCCGCCACGTCGGCGCTACCGGTGGTCGAGATCCTCGCCGGCCCTCCCGTCGAGTTCGCCTGCGCGGGCGAGCAGTAGAGATCGTGGCGGTAGCCCGCTGCGAACAGTAGCGCGTTCGCCATCAGGAGGTCGCCATCCGACCCCTCCTGCCATCCCCCCGAGCTACACCCAGTCGACAGGAGATAGAAACCGAGGTCGACGCGCTGCGGCATCGGGCCGAGAACGACGAGCGGCGAACCGTCGCCCCACTCCGCGATCAGCCGCGAGCCGGGAGTGAGGTTGGTCTGCGTCGGCCGGTAGCTCCGATTGCCCCCGTCGAAGGTCTGGACGCCGTCCAGAAGCGGGTGCCCGGGCTCGTGGAGGGTGCCGAGAAACGTGCGGGGGTTGAACTGGTGCGCCGACTGCAGGAGCGCCTGGTAGTCCGGCTGCCAGCGGCCCTCGAGCGTGTAGCTGTCCGAGTGCGCGAACATGCCGACGACGACGCCGCCCCCCGCGTCGACGTAGTCCGCCATGACGTTGCCGAACGCGACGGAATCGGCGTACGGAAAGTTCGTGTACGTGATGACCGCGTCGTAGGGCAAGAGCTCCTGCAGCGTGGGCGTCGTATAGCGCACGCCGATGTAGTCGACCGTGTTGAAGTGGCCTGTCGCGATGAGCTTGTCCGGGATGTCGTTGACGTAGCAGTCGTACGGCTGGTCCGAGGCGACGACCGCCACGTCGATTTGACCGAGTGCCGGCGCGGTGAAGAGGAAGGCGAAGAGCGGGAAGGTCTTGTTCTGCATGTCGATGGCTTAGTCGAATGTGATCGAGACGGCGTCCGTGAAGTTGCTCGAGCTCAAGTCGCGGAACCAGCATTGGAAGTTCCACGTCTCGCCGGCTCGAACCGCGCGCTGGGGCGTGAGCGGCAGAGCGTTCAGGTCGATCGTAACGCTGCCGACCGGGCCACGCACGATCTGGCCGGCCTGGGCGAAGCGCCCGACCGGCGCCGGCGCGCCGCCGTTGCGCACGAGGCAGAGCGTGCCGTCATCCGCCACTTCCGCCTCCGCGAGCAAACCGAACGGCATGCCCATGCCCGGCGTCGTGATCGAGAGCAGGTGCGTTCCCGAGGGGGAGTAGACATCCACGTCGTCTGCGCCGAAATCGCTCACCGCGACGGTCCCATCCGCAAAGACCACGACGTCGCCAGGCAGGTGCACCTCGGGGCAGGCGAAGCTGCGCACCTCCCCCCCTCCCGGTTCGAGGAAGACGACGCGCGGGACCGGAGAGCGGTCGGTCGTGACCCAGTGCCCCGCCGCCGAGAGCGACGCGCCCTGCCAGGTCGAGCCGGGCGCACCGGACGAGCTGCGGACGAGCGTGCCGTCGGGCCGCAGATGCTTCAGGCCGCCGGGGCTGAGCACGTTGACGAGGATGTCACCGGCCTCGACCTGCGCCGGACGCGCGCTGGCCGTCGCCGCGAGCACGAGGGCGAGAGCCGGGATGGATCGGTGTTGCATGCGGGCCTACTGAAAGACGATGGCGACGCCATCGGTAAAGTTGCTCGTCAGCTGCGGCACGTTGTCGCGGAACCAGCACTGGAAGTTCCAGGTCTCCCCCGACATCACCGCCTGCGGCGGGTTGACGGGAATCGCGCCGAGGTCGACGTCGATGCTCCCGGTCGGTCCCTGGATGATGTTGACGAGCTGGTTGTAGCGGCCGATGTTGCCGATCAGACACAACAGGCCGCTCGACCCCGGGGGATTGAACACGCCCTGCGTCTCGCCGACGAGGAAGTAGCCGAATTGCCCCGGGGGCATGTTCGTCGCCGTCAACGTCACCTCGTTCGCTGTGATCACGTCGCTGCCCGTCGCGCGGATCTCGGCCGGCACCCCCGTCGAGTTGGGAAACGCGGGCGAGCAGTACGGCGATCCGATCGGTCCGCCCACCACGATGATCGAGCCGGGGTCTTGGAACAGCGAAAGGACGTCCGCATCGGTCAAGGCTCCAGCGTAGACCTGCACGTCGTCGAGGCGGCCGTCCCAGAACTCGCCGCCGCCGGTCGTCGCGGTGCCGACGAACCAGGTCGGTGCGGGGTCGTTCGACATCGCGCCGTGCACGATCGTCCCGGCGCTGGCGCCGTCGACGTAGAACATCGCGTCGTTGGCCGCGTCGACGACGACCGCGAGGTGCGTCCAGACGTCGAGCGGGATCGTGGCGCCGCTGGTGTAGTCGAGACCCGCCATCGAGTAGTGCGCCTTGTCGCCGCTCAGCCCGAAGCCCCACCCGAACGAGTTCGCGAAGATGCGCTGTAGACCGGAGTAGCCAGCCGGCCGCACCCACGCAGCAATCGTGAGGTCGCTGCGGAGATCGTCGAGCGCGGGGCTCGTCGGCACCGCGGCGCGCGCGTCGCTGCCGTTGAACCCGACCGACGTATTGGTCCCGGCGTCCGCGCCTGGCTGGCCGAGGGTGTAGCCACCCGCGTAGGTGCCCGGGTTGCCCTGGCCCGACGAGTCCGCGGCGGTCGTGCCCGCCGTCTCGTCGAGCTTGTAGTGCGCGCGCAGCTCGGGCGTCCGCGGCGACTGCTCGAACACTTCGATCTGGCCCGTGCCCGCGCCCGCACCGGGAAAGCTGCCGAGCTGCACGACGAACGACTCCCCGGCCTGGATCGAGAAGTCGATGGCGCCGAGCAGGCCGCACTCGTCGTCGCTGCACGCGATCGCCGTTCCCGTCACGGGACAGGCGCCCCCGCTCGCAGGATACACGGCGAGCTTGGTGTCCCCGAGCGAGCCGCTCGTGTTGCACGTGTTGAGCGTCGCGACGCCGTCGACGGTCGCGACGTAGGTGAACCAGATGTCGCTCTCGATCCCCGAGGTCCCGAACGCGACGCAGATCCCCTCCGATTGCCCTTCGGTCCCCGTGGTCGCCGCGATCGTGTCGAAGCCGTACACGCCGTTGCCGGCGCGCACGTCGACACCCGAGTTCGCGCAGTCGTCTTGGTTGGTCAGGGCTTGCGCCGCGGCGGGCGCGTGGAGCCCGGGGGCAAGGAACAGGACAGCGGCGCAGCGGACGATAGGCGGCATGGAACAGGACCTCCGGTAGCGGTGGGTGGTCCTCCAGCCTACACCGATCGCCGCGCTGTGCTCGTTCTCGTTCCGCCGCGGTTAGTCGCCGGCAACTAGCGGTGTGATTCACTCTTGTGCGGCATTTTGGTCGGCCCGTACCCGCCCGCTGCTGCGTTGCGCCTCCTCCGAGACTTGCAGCGAAGTCGCGTCGTCGCTGCGCCTTGCAGCGAACGCGTACGCACCGACCAAAATTCCGCACAAGAGTGAATCACACCACTAGCTCTGGGAAGCAAGAGACCGGCGATTCCAGCTTGGCAATCGCATTTGCGCCCGGATGCGCGAGCTCGCCGAGCAGGCCACCGGGAGCAGCCGAGTCGGGATCAGTTCGAGACCGGATCAGTCGCGCTGCCAGTCCTCGTCCGTCCCGTCCCAACGCAGGAATGCGCCCGCGTCCGCACCGGGCGTGGCGCGCCGCTCCTCCCAACCGGCGCGGTCGACGACCCAGACGCGGCCCGCGTACTCGGTGTACATCCGCACGGCCAGGTGGAAGCCGTTCTTGAAGATGGGCGCCCCGTGGTGCTTGCCGGGTAGGTCCGTCACGAACGCCTCCCTCGGCCCCGGATCGCCGAGGTGCGCCGGCAGCGCCGTCACCATGCGCTCGGCACGGCGCGCGCCTTCGTGCCAAGAACCGCTCTCGATGACGAGGCCGGCGAGCCAGACCGCGATGGCTACCGCGGCACCCGAGAACAGGACGCGCGCGCGCAGCGCGCCGGCGCCGCGCACCAAAGCTCCCAGGGCCGCGCACGAAAAGGCGGTCGGCAAGTACAGGTAGCGCGTGTTGTGGTTGTCGATCCCGATCCGTGCCCACGGCGCCACGGGCAGGAGCGCGACGGCGAACAGGACGAGGAACGGGAGCGCCGTGCGCAAGAGCGCGCGTCCGTCACGGTTGCCGAACGCCAGCCAGCCGGCCGCGAGGACGACGATGGGAAAGATCTTGAGCGGGTGCCAGGGAAGCGGAAAGAGCTCGCGGTTGGCGGGCGTGAAGGACAGCACGACCGCACTGCGCAAGAACTCGAGGCGGCCCGGCGCAAGCGAGGTGTGGGAGCGCTGCTCCCCTTCGACGAGCCCCCCCATGCCTCCGAGCAGGCTGAAGCGCGCGGCGAGATACACCGCGACGATCGCGGTCACGACCCCCAGCCCCAGGAGCGCCCGGCGCGGCGCCGGGCGATGGAAACCGAGCGTGACGACCGCAAGCAAGAGTGGAAGGCTCAGAGCCATCTCTTTGCTGGCGAGGGCCGCGACCGCCGCGGCGCTCGCGGCCACCAGGTGCCAGGCGCGCCCCGCCTGGTCCACGTAACGCGACCAGGCCCCGATGCAGACGAGCACTCCAGTGACGCACAACAGGTCGTACCGCGCGCAAACCCACGCCACGGCGTCCGGGTGGCTCGGCAGCACCGCGAAGGCGGCGCCGGCGAAGGCTCCGACCGATCGGCTGCGCGCGAGCGTCGAGACACAGCCCGCGAGCAGCACGGCGTTGAGCACGTGCAGGGCCACGTTGAACAGGCGGTAGCCGATGGGCTCGAGGCCGAACCAGTGGTAGTTGAGGTACCACGTCCAGGCGGGAAGGGGTCGGATCCAGCGTTCGCTGAACTGCTCACCCGGGCTCGCCGCGTCGAGCCATCCCGACGCGCGACTCGCCTTGTACAGCGAGGCGTAGTCGTCGGAGAGGAACACGTCCCCGAGCGTGACCCAGTAGCCGGCGAGGGCGAGCACCGCGTACAGGGCGGCGAGCGAGACGAGCCGCGGCAGGCGCGCTGTGCGTGTCATTCCGGGTCAGTCGTGCAGCCCGAGGAACGCCGCCGCGATCGCGTCGGCGAGGATCAGGTTGCCCGCAGTGTTGAAGTGGCAGCCGTCGCGGTACAGCGTCTGCTCGACCTCGCGGAAGACAGCCGAGGCATCGAGGAACGCGACGCCCCCCACCCGCAGCCGCTCGCCAGCGGCGCGCAGCAACGGGTACCCAGTGCGCGTCCCCTCCTCCCACGAGTCGTACATGCCGGCGGCCTCGACCTCTTCCTCCGTCAGCGGCTTGGAGCCCTCGTCGTGCAGCGTCGGCTGCAAGACGTGCAGATAGGTGACGCCGCGGACCGCGCAGAGGGCGCCGAGCGACACGCTGGACTCGACCCAGTTGTCGATCACCTGATCGAGCGTCGCCCGCCCATCCGCCGGCTCCTCGGGGCCACTCAGGACCTTCCCGGCGCCGAGCGCGAGAACCGCATCGTGGTAGATACGCCGCGCGTGGCTGCTCTGCCGCACGTACTTGCCGAGCTGTTTCTCCGCGCACCAACCGATGAGCGCGCTCTTGTGCAGCCCGCGGTTCAGCACTCCGTGCCCGAGCCCGTTCGCGCGCCGCAGGAGCCCCACGAGCGCTCCGTACGAGTCCGCGACGGCCGGATCCGAATCGGGCGGAACCGCGAGCGAGCCCCACTGGTTGATCGCGGGGTAGACGGGGCTCGAGCCGTGCTCGGCGTTCATGCTCCCGAGCGCCACCTCGTTGAAGCCGTCGAGGTTGATCACCGCGTCGGGGACGAGCCCCAGGCTGAACAGGTAGGCGGCCTGCATCAGCTGTTGAGGCTGCTTGAACGCGGCGAGAGCGTACGCCTCGGTCGAGATCCCGCGCTCCGCGAAGCGCGGGTCTGCCGCCAGCCGCTCGATGAGCAGGTGGGCCCCACCGTTTCGACTCGCGAAGATTCCAGCGACGGAACCACCGAAGATCCAGATGACGTACTCGTCCTCGGTGCGCTCCAGCGCCATCCGCATGCGGCGCTCGACGTCGTCCCGCGCGCGCAGGGTCTGCCACCCGAAGAAGGGGTGCGACACGCGGCCGATCAGATCGGGACGCGGCACCTCCCCGCGCCGGATGCGCGCGTTGCGCTCGACGAACGTGCGGCCGTCGAACTCGCGCAGGTGCCCGCGCATCGCGCGTTCGGCGACCGTCGCGTCGTAGGGGTTGCCGATCGCCCACAGGACGACCCGCAGGCCGAGCTCGCAGGCGGCGACGGAAGCGAGCAGCAGCCCGGCGCGCACGAGCCAACGCACGGGCCAGGAGCGCCGGGAACGAGGGGCCTCGGGATCCGCCATGAGCGGCATCCTCGCGACCTGCGTGATCGATCGCAAGAGCCGCACCGCACGACCTCGAGCCACCAGACGAAAGTGCGCCGACTCGGCCCGACCGGTGACCCATTGCGGGTCGCGCCGCGCCATGCGACGTTCCGAGGCATGGATGCTTCGACCGACGGACCGGGGCCGCCCGTCGGCGAACGCGTCGACCCACCGCCCGCCGCGCGCTCCCCCGACGGCCGCCCCCTCGTGGGCGAAGCGGCGTCGGTCGTGCGTCTCGAGGCCGCGCACGACGGCGAGCTCTGGGCCAGCCTGGGCGACGGCGCGGCGCAAGAAGCGCTGTGGACGTACATGGCGTACGGCCCCTTCGACGGTCGCGCGGCTTTCGGCGAGTGGGTCGCGTCGTGCGTGCCGAGCGACGATCCCCTGTTCCACGCGATCGTCCCGAGCGCGACCGGCCAGGCCGCCGGAATGGCCGCGCTGATGCACCCCATTCCGGAGCACGGCGTCATCGAGCTGGGACACATCTGGTTCTCGCCGCAGCTGCGCCGCACGCGCGCGGCCACCGAATCCCTCTACCTCTTGATGCGTCACGCGTTCGAGGACCTGGGCAACCGCCGCTTGGAATGGAAATGCGACGCCCTGAATGCTCCGTCGCGGCGCGCGGCGGAGCGGCTCGGCTTCCGCTTCGAGGGCGTCTTCCGCCAACACCTCGTCATCAAGGGCCGCAACCGTGACACGGCCTGGTACGCGCTCCTCGATCGGGAGTGGCCAGCGGTGCGGGCGGAAATCGAGAATTGGCTCGCCGATTCCAACTTCGACTCGACGGGCGCACAGAAGACTCAGCTCGAGGCACGGATGGCACGTTGAGGGGTCTCGAGGCGCCAGGAGCACCATCCTGATGATGAATTTCCCGTAGGAAAGCAGTCCTGGAGCTCCACGGGGAGAGGGGTCGGTTGCGCGGACGCAGAGCCTGATGGATTATGTGGTGGCACCTTCGCGCTACCGCCGTATCCGCTCTCGAACCATCGTTTGATCATGCGACTCTCCGCCGTGTTCGCGGCCGCCGTCTGTTGGACGGCGATCGCCCAGGCACAGAACCCCAACATCTTGATTCTCGTGGCGGACGACATGGGCGTCGACCATGTGGGCGCCTACGGCGAGGGCAGCAACCCAGCCCCGACGCCCACGATCGACGCGCTGGCCGCGAACGGAATCCTTTTCCGCAATGCCTGGGCCAACGCCGCGTGCTCCCCGACCCGGGCGGACCTCCTGACGGGACGCTACGGCTTCCGGACGGGCGTCGGCTTCCCGATCGCCCAGAACGGCTGGGCGCTCGATCTGGGCGAGGAGATCATCCCCGAGGTCCTCGACCGCTTTCCGACGCAAGGCTACAAGCACGCCTGCATCGGCAAGTGGCACCTGGGGAACAAGTTCAACGGGGGATCGCTCGCGCCGAACCTCGCGGGGTTCCAGCATTACGCGGGCACGCTCGGCAACATCACGGGCGCGCTGACGTACGAGAATTACTCGCGCACGGTCAACGGAACGACGAACACGAGCACGAACTACGCGACGACCGAGACGGTCGACGACACGATCGCGTGGCTGCAGTTCGTCCCGGACCCGTGGGTTTGCTACGTCGCCTTCAACGCGCCGCACAGCCCGCTGCACGCGCCGCCGGCGCATCTACACAACGTCACGCTGCCGAACGTCGATCCGCGCAACGATCCCGTGCCGTTCTACCGCGCGATGGTCGAGGCGATGGACACCGAGATCGCCCGCCTGTTCGCCGCGCTCGGCCCGCGGATGGACAACACGGTCGTCATCTTCATCGGAGACAACGGGACGCCCACCCAGGCGGCCGAGCCGCCGTTCAGCCCGCTGAAGGCGAAGCTGACCCCCTACGAGGGCGGGCTCAACGTACCGCTCATCATCAGCGGCCCTGGCATTCAACTGCCCGGTCGAGAGGTCACCGCGCTCGTCGACACGACCGACATCTTCCCCACCGTGCTCGAGCTCGCGGGGATCACGATGGACCAGGCCTTCCCGCCTCCGTCGCCAATCACGCACGACGGGGTGAGCATGGTCCGGTACTTGGAGATCCCCGGCCAAATGCCCATCCGGGACTACGTGTACTCGGACCTGTTCCACCCGAACGACCCGTTGGGCTCGGGGGAGAATCGCGACTGGCGCATGATCCGCGACGAGCGCTACAAGCTGATCCGGACGCGCTCGTTCCAGGACCCCAACTTCTTCCAGTTCTACGACCTCGAGCTCGACCCCTGGGAGAACGTCAACCTGGCCAACTCACCGATGACGCCGGAGCAGACGGCGGCCGCCACGGAGCTCGTCGGGGTGCTGGACACGCTGCTCAACTCGGGACCGTGATCGACGGATCGATTCGCGTCGCTTTGCGCGACGGTCGCTGAAGTTGGGGGAGAAGCCGCGTGGCGCCCGTAGAACGGGTCCATGCGCAACGCCCGACTCTCGAGGATCCTGCCATCGGTCGTCGCCTCACTGGCGATCCTGCTCTCACTGGGCTGCGCTGCCCTGGCGCCCGACGCCCCGCGACCGAACCTCGCGTGGCCGACCAGCGGCGGCCAGCAGTTCTGGACGGACGTCTTCTGGAGCGCCGATTGGCGGATCCAGGAGAACGCCTTCACGGGACACTGCCGCCTGCTCGATCCGCGCTCGATCCGCCGGGCGTGGGGTTCACGCGCCGCGTGTCGAGCCGCCCACCGAGCGCTCTGCGGGCAAGGTGTGGACGAGCCCGACGAGCACCTCGTGATCCTGTTGCACGGCCTGGGCCGGACGCGCGACTCACTCGCGGACATCGACCGCGCCCTGACACAGGCGGGCTTCGCGACCGCGCGCCTCTCGTACGCGAGCACGCGTGCGGGCGTCGCCGCGCACGCGGACCGCTTGACAAACTTGCTCGACGCACTGACGGGTGTCGAGCGAGTCAGCTTCGTCACCCATAGCCTGGGCGCGCTCGTCGTACGCGAATCCCTCGCGCGGCGCGCCGCGTGGGGCGACCGCCTCGCGCTGGGACGCCTCGTCATGATCGCGCCGCCGAGCCGCGGCTCGGCCATGGCGCGCGCGCTGCTGCAGGTGCCCGGCACCGCGGTGCTCTTGGGTCCCTCGGCGCGCGATTGCGCGCGCGCCGCCTTTCCACCTCCGCCGCTGCCGTTCGCGACGATCGCGGCGGTGCGTGGCGACGGCCGGGGCTGGAACCCGATCCTCGTCGGGGACGACGACGGCATCGTCGCGGAGCACGAGACGCACCTTCGCGGCGAGGACGACTGGATGGCCGTGCGCGGCGTGCATACGTTCGTCATGCAAGACCCGGACACGGTCGGCGCGACGCTGCGTTTTCTCGAACACGGCGCTTTCGGGCCGGAGCGAGGCCCGTAGAGTGCCCATCCGCCATGTCCACGCACCGCCAACGCCTGACTGTGCTCGCAGCGCTCTACGTCTCGCAGGCGGTCCCCCTCGGCTTCTTCATCGTCGCGCTGCCCGCCATCCTGCGGCGCGAGGAGCCCAAGGTCGGTGGAGCGTGGGAGTGGCACCAGGACTACGGCTACTGGTACGGCAACGGCTGCCTCTGGCCATCGACGGCGAGCTGCCTGATCGCAATCACGCGCCAGACGAGCGCGAACGGCTGCCTGCAGGTCGTGCCGGGTTCGCACGCTCTGGGGCGCATCGACCACGTCACGGTCGGCGTCGACCAGACCGGCGCCGACCCCGAGCGCGTCGCCGACGTGCTCGCTCGCACGCCCACGGTGCACCTCGAGCTCGAGCCGGGGGCGGGAGTCTTCTTCCACGCCAACCTCCTGCACCGCTCCGACCGCAACGCGTCGTCCGAGCCACGGCTGTCTTTGATCGATTGCTTCAACACCAAGACCAACGACTCGGTCCGCGCCCAGCACCACCCCTCGTACACGCCGCTCGAGATTCGCCCCGACGACTGCGTCGAGGCGGCGGGGCGCGCGCAGCTGCAAGCACTTCGGGCAAGGAGCCTGCATGCCCCGTAGGTGGCGCGTCGCCGGCATCAACTTCGACCACATGCACATGGGCGACAACCTGCGCTTTGCCCATGAGCACCCCGACGTCGACGTCGTCGGCCTCTACGACGAGCACCCCGAGCGTATGTCCGGCGCGGCGCAGGCGTTCGGCGTACCCGATGCGCTCCTGCACACCGACCCCGATACGTGCATGCGCGAGAGTGCGCCGGACCTCGTCATCCTCTGCCCGTCGACCGGCACCCACGCCGACTGGGTCGAGCGGATCGCGCCGTACGGCAAGCCGGTGATGATGGAGAAGCCCTTCGCGGCCGACCTCGCCGGCGCCGACCGCATGACCGCCGCCATGCGCGCGAACGGCGCTCCGTTGGCGATCAACTGGCCCCTCGCGTGGTATCCGCCGCACGTCACGGCGAAGCGCATGATCGATGAAGGCGCGATCGGCGCGGTGACGCACGTCAACTACTACGACGGCAACCGCGGCCCGCTGCACCACGTCGAGGACAAGCGCGAGACCACGGCCGCGTTCCGGACCGGGGAGAAGGCGCGCAGCTGGTTTTACTCGAAGGCCGCGGGCGGCGGCTCCCTGCTCGACTACCTCGGCTACGGCGCGACGCTCGGCACCTGGTTCCTCGGTGGCGCGGTGCCGCTCGAGGTGACCGCGGTCGCGCACGTGCCCGACGGCCTCGAAGTCGACGAACACTCGATCACGGTCGTGCGCTACGCGAGCGGCCTGTGCCGACTCGAGACGCGCTGGGGCACGTTCAGCGACCCGTGGACGCACCAGCCGCAGCCCAAGTGCGGGTTCGAGATCGTCGGCACCGACGGCACGCTCTCGTGCTACGACTACGAGGACGTCGTCCGGCTGCAGACGCGCGCGCACCCCGAGACGCGCGTCGTGCCCGTCGACACGCTCGTCGAGCCCCACCAGAACCCGGTCCAGTACCTGATCGACTGCCTCGCGAACGACCGTCCGATCGAGGGCCCGCTGTCGCCAACGATGAGTCGCATCGGACAACAGATCGTCGACTCGGCCGTTCGCAGCGCGAGCGAGCGGCGCACCGTCCCGCTCCTGGCCTGAGCGATGGGAGAGCTCAAGGCACCCGAGCTCGCGTACCGGCCGCCGCGACCGCGCTCGGATCATCACGCGATCGGCCTGATCGGCTGCGGCGGGATCAGCGAGACGCACTTGGCTGCGTACGCGCGCGCCGGATGGCGCGTCACGGCGCTGTGCGACCACACACGCGCCAAGGCCGCAGGCCCGACGCAACGCCCACTGTCCGGGCGCGGCCGTCTTCGACGACGCGGCCGCGCTCTCCGCCGAGCACGGACTCTCGCCAGCCTGGCGCCCGGTATGCAGAACCGCGCAACTCCAAGCTAGTGGTGTGATTCACTCTTGTGCGGCATTTTGGTCGGCCCGTACCCGCCCGCTGCTGCGTTGCGCCTCCTCCGAGACTTGCAGCGAAGTCGCGTCGTCGCTGCGCCTTGCAGCGA
>JAAELL010000174.1 GCA_024226735.1 bacterium
CGCCCGTCGTCGAGAAAGCGTCGCAGCGCCGTTTCGAGCTTGAGCGCGTACGTCAGCGCCTGACCCATCGGGCCTTTCGGCAAGACTTCCGCCTGCGTCTTCGCCATCCACGCGAACAGCTCGTCCACCAAGACCACCGAGTGCTCTTGGCGTAGCTGCCGGCGCGCGTTGTCGTCGAGCTCGAGCTGCTTCGCTTCACGCTCGATGCCGTAGATCGCACCGATCCGTTCGATGGCCTCCACCGCCAGCTCTGGCTCGGTCTTCCTTGCCTCGTCGAACTTGCGGCGCGCGTGCGCCCAACACGCCACTTCGGTCGCGCCCTCCGGACCGAAGAAACCGTCGTACCCCGCATACGCATCCGCGTGAATCGCGCCGCGGTAGTCACCGAGCACCGCCTGCGGGCCGTCGCGCTTACGCGAATCGGTGAAGTCGTAGCTGTGTCGCCCCTCACGGTCGAGGTAGATCCACACCCGTCCCTGACTCGAGCCGACCCGGCCGCGTGGCCGCGCGATCGTCACCGGCGTGTCGTCCGTGAACAGCACCGGCTTCGCCACGATCTCCTTGCGCAGCTGCGCGTGAATGGGCTCGAGGAGTTCCGCGCATTTCTTCATCGAGCGCTCGAGCACG
>JAAELL010000175.1 GCA_024226735.1 bacterium
GACCGCGGTGCCCATGCTAAAGGTGGGGAGCGATGTCTGGAAAGAGCGGATCAGGGTCCCGTCGGTTGCGTAGTTGCGGGCCTCGCCTGTGTTGTACAGCACTGTCCAGAGCGTGCCGTCGGGCGCCATGTCTACGTCGCCAAGGCCGGACGTCGTCGACACGTCGAGAGCGCCGAGCAAAGTGCCCTTGTTGTCGAAATGCCAGATCAGTTTCGCGTCACTGTCGCAGACCCAGAGCTCGTCGTTGCGGTCGACGAGGGATCCCGTAGGTCGCCCCATCCCAGAGGGCGAGAGGAACATGATGAATGCGCCTGTCGAATCGTAGAGGTGCACTGCGTAGCCGAACGTGTCACAGATCGCAATTGTCCCGTCAGCAAATAGGCTAACGTCGCCGGGGCCCGTTCCGACCCCTACAGGGAACGACCGGATCGGCGTCCCGTCGCCCTCGAAGATCTGCAGCCGAGATGAACTGCCCGTTCCGCGCACACTGGTGTACCAGCGGCCCGCAGGATCGATAGCTGCCCCCGCCCATCGAGTGTTCGGCGCGGTCACCTCGGCGACGAGGCTCCCATCCGCTCGATAGTGCCGCAGCGCCGGAGGATTCCAGTTGTTCAGGAGCAGATCACCGGCGCGGACTTGGGCGGACACGGAGGGGACGAGCAAAATGAGGATCGAAGGCAGAGCGCACCAACGCTTGGTTGAGCTTTCGATGGCGCGTTTCAGAGCATCGGCTCGGTGAGATACGACGTTTGGACAGCAGGCGCATGTTGTCTCTCTTACGAATGAGAACTCGAGACACGGTAAATAGTTGGTGCGCCACGTAGATCAGCGCGTCGGTTCTTCCTCGGCTTCGTGAGACCTCCGAAGTAGTGTGGCCCTCCCGTCGAGTCTTACCGCGGGGGCGATCGATACAGTGAAATGGGCAGCGTCCGCTGACACCGAACACGTGAATCCGGTTTTGTGAGCCGAGCTACCAACGCAGCGCACGCGTAGTGTCCCATCGCTAGGCCGCGCGGCTGTAGTGCTTCAGGAGGCCGCCCAGGCGCTCGTTGCAACGACTTCTCCGACGGACGCAGCCGGATCGTTGCGTTCCTCGGCCAGCTCGTCGTCTCGGCCCGCGTGCGGCTGTTCCCGGTGATTGTGACGGCGAAAGCTGGGGCAGCATCAATGCGCGTCGAAGCCCGGCGGCGAGCTCGAGTGGACATCTCTGGGCGTCAACCGCGCTGCGATCGTGACAACGAGCGCCGGCGCCTGGCTGTCAACCGGACTGCGCCCCGAACAGAGACACCAGAGAGTTCGAGAGATCGTTCGCCTTGGGCACCGACCCGAACCCCCCTGTTTCGCAGTGGGCACCCACTCTCACCGTTGCGAACCGAGAGCTCGAGCAACGCCCTCATGTCACGCACGGTGGGGGACTTGCGACGACCCACCCGGATCAGCGGGCGTTCACCACTCCCCGCCCCGAGTTGCCCCCTACCGAAGCCAGTGGCTCCCCGAGTGGGACTCGAACCTAGGGCACGACGGTCAACACCCGTGCGACGACCCCGGCTCCAAATGACACGCATGCCGCCGTCCACCCTCGAGCGTCACCAGCTCGGGCACCTCGCGCACGCAACGCTCCCCCGCGACCTTCTCCCGATCCGGACAACGCGGATGAAACGTGCACCCCGAAGGCGGATCGATCGGCGAAGGCACATCGCCCTCGAGCACGATCCGTGTCCGGTTGCGCTCGGCCACCGGATCGGGGTGGGGAATAGCCGACAAGAGCGAGCGCGTGTACGGGTGGCTCGGGTTCTCGAAGAGCTCCGCGCGGTCGGCGATCTCGACGATCTTTCCGAGGTACATCACCGCGATGCGGCGGCAGATGTGGCGCACGACGGCGAGGTCGTGGGCGATGAACAGGTAGGCGAGGTCGAAGCGCTCTTGGAGCTCCTCGAGCAGGTTGACGATCTGCGCCTGGATCGACACGTCGAGGGCACTGACCGGCTCGTCGCACAGGATCACGTCGGGCTCGAGCGCGAGGGCGCGCGCGATGCCGATGCGCTGGCGCTGGCCGCCGGAGAACTCGTGGGGGTAGCGGTTCAGGTGGCGCGGGTTCAGGCCGACGGCGTCGAGGAGCTGCATCGCGCGCAGCTTGCGCTTGCGCGGCTTGCCGAGGCTGTGGATGCGCAGGGGCTCGGTGAGGATCGAGGTCACGGTCTGGCGCGGATCGAGCGATGCGTAGGGATCCTGGAAGATCATTTGCATGCGCTGCCGGTACGGCTCCCAGCCGCGGCGCGACAGACCGGTGAGCTCGTGCCCCTCGAACTTGACCGAGCCGGCGGTCGCCGGGTACAGGCCGATGATCGTTCGCGCGGCCGTCGACTTGCCGCAGCCTGACTCGCCGACGAGGCCGAGCGTCTGGCCGCGCTCGAGCTCGAGCGAGATGCCGTCGACGGCGCGCAGCGGGCGGCCCGCGACCGTGAAGTGCTTGTGCAGGCCCTCGACCGTGAGGAGCGGCAGGCTCACGATGCGCCTCCCGCGGGCGAGGTGAGCTCTTCCGCGCGCAGGCACGCGACCGCGCGTCCGGCATTCTCGGCGAGCGGCTCGAGCGGCGGGACGCGCTCCGCGCAGCGCGTGTCCGCGTGGGCGCAGCGCGGCTCGAACGCACAGCCGGGTGGAAGCGCCGCGAGGTCGGGCGGGGCGCCGGGGATCGAGAAGAGCTCCGCCTCGGCGTCGCCGGCGAGGGTCGGGACACTCGCGAGCAGGCCGCTCGTGTAGGGGTGGCGCGGCGTGCCGAACAAGTCGTCGGTCGTCGCGGTCTCGACGAGGCGCCCGCCGTACATCACGTTGACGCGGTCGGCCATGCCCGCGACGACGCCGAGGTCGTGCGTCACGAGGAGGATCGCCGTTCCGTGTTTGTGCTGGAGCGCCCCCATCAGCTCGAGGATCTGGGCCTGGATCGTCACGTCGAGCGCGGTCGTCGGCTCGTCCGCGAGAAGCAGCTTGGGCTTGCACAAGAGCGCCATCGCGATCATCACGCGCTGGCGCATCCCGCCCGAGAGCTCGTGGGGGAACTGCTTCAAGCGCCTCTCGGGGTTGGGGATGCCGACGTCGGCGAGGCCCTCGGCGCACACCCCGCGCGCCTCCTTGCGCGTCATCTTCTTGTGCAGCTCGAGCACCTCGGTCAGTTGCCGCCCGATCGAGAGCAGCGGGTTGAGCGAGGTCATCGGGTCCTGGAAGATCATCGAGATCAGGTTGCCGCGCACGTGGCGCATCTCGACGTCGTCGAGCCCGAAGAGCTCGCGTCCGTCGAACTGGATCGTCTTGGCCTGGACGGTTCCCGGCGGGCTCGGGATCAACCCGATCATGGCGAGGTTCGTGACGGACTTGCCCGAACCCGACTCGCCGACGAGGCCGAGGGTCTCGCCCTCCTCGAGCGTGAAGCTGACGCCGTCGACGGCGCGCACCGATCCGCCGTGGGTGTCGAAGCGGACGAAGAGATCTTGGACGTCGAGGAGCGGCACGGTCAGTCCTTTCCGCGCAGCCTGGGGTCGAGCGCGTCGCGCAAGCCGTCGCCGAGCACGTTGAGCGCCAACAGGGTCGAGCCCATCGCGAGCGCCGGGAAGAGCACGAGCCACCAGTAGACGTGCACGCGGTTGACGGCCTCGATGCTCTCGACCGCGAGCGTGCCCCAGCTGACCTTCGGCGGCTCGATGCCCAGTCCCAGAAACGACAGGAAGGCCTCGAAGAGCATGATCGCGGGGATCGTCAACGTCAGGTAGACGATGACGATCGAGAGCACGTTGGGGACGATGTGCGACAGCAGGATGCGCGACGTCGACGCGCCGATCACGCGCGCCGCCTCGATGAACTCCGAGTTCTTCAGCGACAGCACCTGGCCGCGCACGACGCGTGCCATCGTCAGCCAGTAGATCGCGCCGATGACGACGAAGAAGATCACCTCGCGGTCGATGCCGTAGACGTCCTCGAGCTCGGTGCGGTACTCGTTGACGACCGTGATCAGGAAGATCACGACGAAGATGAACGGCACCGAGTAGAGGATGTCGACGACGCGCATCATCAGGTTGTCGATGCGTCCGCCCTTGAGCCCCGAGAACGCGCCGTAGAGTACGCCGATCACGAGGCTGCACAAGGTCGCAGCGAGCGCGACGAGGATCGAGGTGCGGCTGCCCCACAGGATGCGCGCCATGAGGTCCTGGCCCTTGGGGTCCGTCCCCAGCCAGTTGCCGGTCTGCCACGAGCCGAAGAGCCGACCGCGCAGGTGCACGAGACCCTCGTCGAGCGCGCCCAGGTCCCAGTAGCCGTTCTCGATCTGCACGCCTGCGAGCGTCGCCGCGCCGAGATCCGACGTGCCGAGCGCCGTGCGCACACGTGCCTCGAGGTCGGTGTGCGGCTCGCTGATCCGCTCGCGGGTCTCGACCGTCTGTAGGTCGTGCTTGCGTCGAGAGCGGGGGACGGAGTCGTCGTCGATCGGAAGCAGCGTCCCGTTGAGCGTCAACATCCGTGGCTTTCCCGCGATGTTCCTGCCGAGCGTGTACTCGTACTGGTACGAGCGCGTCGCACCGTCTTTCTCGGCGCTGACGTAGAGCTTGCCGCGCCGCGTGCGCTGCTCGACGGACCAGCGCGTGACGGTGCCGAGCTCGGTGGCGACCTTCAAGTCGTAGTGCACCTCGTCGCCCTCCTCCGCCTCGACGCGCCACGCGGTGAGCGTGCCCTCCACGCCGGTGGGGGAGTAGTCGACGCGCGGCACGTCGTCTCGGTGCAGCGGAACCGTGAGGAAGTGCGAGTACTCACCCGAGACTTCGCGCGCTTCGTACGCCGCGGAGCGATTCGTGAGCGCCTCGACGAGCGCGACGATCGCCTCGGCCGAGGCCGCGGGCGCTGTGAACTCGAGCGTCGCGCGGTGCCGCCAGCCGTTGTTCGCGAAGGAGCCCTTCTCGACGGAGGGGCGCGCGCCGGGCTCGTACGACTCGTCCTCGTACGTGCGCTCGGGGCCCCACGGCCAGTCCGGGGGCGCGGGCTCGATCTGCAGCGTCAACGCCTTCGGCGACGGCAGCGGGAGGAGCGGCACGAGGAACGATGTCAAACCGAACAGCGCCAGGAACACGAGGCTCCAAAAGGACGCGCGATTCTTGCGCAGCCTGCGCCACGCGTCGTTCCAGAGGCTCTCGCCCTTGATGCCCTTCGACTCCTTCAGGAGCCGCCGCATCTCTTCGTCGCTCAGCTCGTGGTCCCGGCCCTGGCGCGTCGCCATCTACTCGTTCTCCAGGTCGATGCGCGGGTCGAGCAAGGTGTACGCGAGGTCGACGACGGTGTTGAGGCCGTAGACGAGCACCGTGTAGAGGATCGTCACGCCCATTGCGAGCGTGTAGTCGCGGTTGGTCGCGCTGTTGACGAAGTGCGAGCCCGTGCCGGGGATGAAGAAGATGCGCTCGATGACGAGGCTGCCCGTCAGGATTCCGGCGGTCGCCGGGCCCAAGTACGACACGACCGGCAGGATTCCGCCCTTCAGCGCGTGACGCAGGATCACCGTGCGCGGCGCGAGGCCCTTGGCGTACGCCGTGCGGATGTAGTCCTGCGAGAGCACCTCGAGCATGCCGGTGCGCGTCAGCCGCGCGATGTACGCCGCAAACACGAGGCCTAGGCAGAACCCGGGCAGGAGCATGTGCTGCAGCGTGCCCCAGCCCGCGACCGGCAGCAGCGGGATCCAGAACACGAAGAGGATGATCAGGAAGCTCGCGATGACGAAGTTCGGCAGCGCGATTCCACCCGTCGCCGCGAGTCGCAGCGCGAGGTCGAGCTTGCCGCCACGCCGCAGCGCCGACGCGATCCCGGCGCTGACGCCCAGCGACAGCGCCCACATCATCGCGACGACACCAAGCAGCGCCGAGATCGGCAGCGACTGGCCGATGATGTCGTTGACGGTGAAGTCGCGGTAGCGATACGACGGGCCGAAGTCGCCCGTCATCACCCCGCCCCACACGTCGCTGCCGTCCCCGCCGAGGAACGTCGCCCGTTTCTCGTTCAGGTTGAGGGGCCCGACGTAGTCGAGGAACTGGCGCCAGATCGGCCAGTCGAGGTTGTAGCGCGCCTTGATGTTCGCCTCGATCGAGGGGTGCAGCGTGCGCTCGTTGTCGAACGGGCCGCCCTTGACCGAGTGCATGAGCGTGAACGAGACGCTCATCACCACAAGCAGGGTGATCGCGAACCAGAGCAGCCGCCGGAGCAGGAAACGCAGCAACGTGTTAGTTCGTCATTCTCCGCGCTCGAGGCGGGCGGCGGGGGAGTACAGCCCGGCGCTCGGGCCGGAGGCTTCGATGATCTCGGTTGCGTTGCCCTCAATGGACGCTGCTTGCTGTGCGGCGCGCTTGGTGGCGAGCTCGGCGTCGTCCATCCAGTACCAGAACTTGGGGAAGTGCACGTCCTGGGTGTTGTTGAACCAGCCGCCGAGGCGCGGCGAGACGACGTTCTGGGTCGTGTAGTAGTAGACCGGCAGGACCGGCAGCTCCTCCATCGCGAGCGTCTCGGCCGCGAGCATGAGCTCCATTCGCTTCTCGTAGTCGAGCTCGCGCGCGGCATCCGCGATCAGTTGGTCGTACCGCGGGTCGCCCCAGCCCGTGCGGTTGTTGTCGCCGCCGGTCACCCACAGGTCGAGAAAGGTGTTCGGATCGCCGTAGTC
Organism: bacterium; assembly: GCA_024226735.1. Classification (GTDB taxonomy): domain Bacteria; phylum Planctomycetota; class UBA1135; order UBA1135; genus JAAELL01. The sequence continues at coordinate 6,683 of JAAELL010000175.1, forward strand.
GCCGATCCACGACGAGCGCGAGACGTCGTAGAGGATGTTCGTCTGGGTGTCGAGGTAGACCTTCCACTCCTGGTTGAGCAGCTTGGCGTTCACGCCGAGCTCGCGCTGCCAGACGTCGGCGACGGCGAGCGCGATGTCGCGGTGCGCCTCGGCCGTGTTGTAGTGGATCTCGATCGTCGGGAACGGTTTGCCCCCCGGGCCGTAGCCCGCCTCGGCGAGTAGCGCGCGCGCGAGCTCGGGATCCTCCTTGCCGGCGGGGATGCCGGCGTAGCCGGGGATGCCGGGCGGCACGACGCCGTAGGCGGGCAGCTGGCCGGCCTTCATGATCTTCTCGCAGATCGCCTTGCGTGGGATCGTCAGCGACAGGGCGCGCCGCACGCGCGCATCGTTCATCGGCTCGCGCGTCACGTTGACGCGGTAGAAGTACGAGCCGAGGTAAGGCGTCGGGTCGAAGTCCTCGCGCACGATCATGCGCGGCACGACGTTGGTCGCGACGCGATCGATCCAGTGCGCCTCGCCGGTGAGGTACATGTTGAGCATCGTCGTGTACTGCTCGACCGCGAGGATGTCGATCGTCTCGAACGCGACGTTGTCGGCGTCCCAGTAGCCTTCGTTCTTCTCGAGCCGGATGCGGTCGTTGACGCGCCGGTAGGCGATCTTGTACGGGCCGTTGGTGACGATGTTTTCGGGCCTCACCCACTCGATGCGCCAGTCGTCCGGCCAGCGTTCGCGCGCCTCCTCGATGTTGCGGCGGTTGACCGGGTACAGCGAGTAGAACGCGACGAGGTCGAGGAAGAAGGGCGTCGGCGCCTCGAGCTCGATCTCGAGCGTGAGCTCGTCCGTCGCGCGGATCCCGACGGTCGTGTCGAAGTCGGGGATCGGCTCGCCGTCGTCGTCGAGCTCGGTCGAGTAGGCCTTCGCGCCCTTGGCGTACCAGAGCTGGTAGGAGTACTCGGCCGCCGTCTCGGGGTGCAGCAGGCGCTCGAAGGAGTAGGTGAAGTCGTGCGCGGTGATCGCATCGCCGTTCGTCCACTTCGCGCCCTCGCGGATGCGGAACGTGTAGACGAGCCCGTCGTCCGAGATCGTCCACGACTCGGCCATGCCGGGCAGGGGCGCGAGCGTCTCGGGGTGCTGCACGATCAGGCCCTCGAAGATCGAGCGCACGACGCGCCCCTCGGGCACGCCGGTCACGGCGGCGGGGTCGAGGGTCTGGGGCTCCGAGCCGTTGTTGAAGACGAAGTCGGCTCGCTCGAGCCGCGCGCGTCCGGCGAGCGCCAGGACGGCCGCGAAGACGCCAGCAAGGAGCGCGAGGGACAGGCCGGTCCGCAGCCATCGAGGGGCGTCCATCGGCGCAGGATATGGTCTCGCCCGGATCGCCACAAGTCCATGCCACACAAAGGTTTGTATGCTTGACTGCCAGGGGGGGAGGGTATAGCCTACGGCCCTCCGACGCCCCGTCGTGGCCGCAGGCCGCGCCCCGGGGCGTCTGTTCCCCCCCCGGGCGGTCCCCGCAAGCTCATTCGGGCCCCCCAAACCCCTGGCTTTCCGGAGCTACAACGGCCTTTCGACGGCCCCCACATCGATGAAGCGCAAAAGCCTCCTCGTCCCGTCCCTCTTGGTTCTCGGCGCGACTGCCCTCTTCCTGCCCGGCTGCGGCGGAGGTGGCGAAGGCGGCTCGTCCGGCTCGTCCGGGTCGGGCGCTGGCGCGGGCGACGGATCGGGCGGTGGCTCCGGGGGCGCGGCCGTCGATGTGGACCACGGGTCGGGTTCGGGCGGCGGCTCCGGCGGCGGCTCCGGTGACGGGGCGGGCACGGAGTCGGGCAAGGACGGGGGGATGGAGAGCTCTTCCGGCGACGGGGAGCGCTCGGACGCGATGGTTCCCGCGGACGATGACCGGCCGCAGTGGGAGAAGGCCGTCGGCGGCGGACCCGGCAAGGCGATCCCGGACCAGTTCTATCCGGGCTTCGACCCCGAGCACGACGCGATGCCCGAGCCGCGGCGCGGCGGGCGCGTGATCGTCCACCTGTCGACCCAGCCCAAGAACATGAACTACATGATCGAGAACTCGGCGGTCACGCGGCGCATGCTGCGCGAGACCCACGAGATGCTCGTCGAGCGCGACTGGGAGACGTGGGAGCACGAGCCGACGCTCGGTCCGCAGTGGGTCGAGGAGGACACGCTGGTCCTCAAGGGCGGCCGCAGCGAGGACAACTCGAACATCGTGTACGGCAAGGTCGAGGAGAAGGGTGACAAGTACGTGGTCACGCCGCTCTCGAAGGGCAATCCGCTGACCGCGGCGAAGGACGTGCCCAAGAGCGACGTCGAGAGCTGGCAGCGCGAGACGGTCTTCACCTTCGAGATCTTCGAAGGCGTCAAGTGGCACGACGGCCACACGCTCGACACGCAGGACATCGCGTTTGCCTTCGACAGCTACAAGAACCCGGCGGTCGACTGCGACAACGTGCGCTTCCAGTTCGACAAGATGGTCGCGCGCGACGTGATCGACGACCGCACGATCCGCATCTTCTTCGGCGAGTCGTACTTCGCCGCGATCGACACGTTCACGAACCTGACGATCCTGCCCTCGCACCTGTACAACCTCAAGGACAAGGACAACCCCAAGTTCGACGCGGACGCGACCGACCAGGACCAGGGCACGTTCGTCAACGAGCACCCGAACAACACGCTCTGGGTCGGCCTCGGTCCCTACAAGGTGACCGACTGGGACTCGCAGTGGGTCGACGCCGCCCGCTTCGACGACTACCACAACCAGGACTCCGCCGGTTGGGTCGACGAGATCCGCTGGCGTCACATCCCGGGCGACGACGCCGCCAAGCAGGCCCTGATCAACGGCGAGCTCGACTACTGGGAGCGCCTGCGCTCCGAGGACTACTTCGGCCAATACGTCAAGCAGCCCGAGTTCGTCGAGAACTACTACAAGGGCCTCGCCCCGTACACGTACTGCGGCTACACGACGTGGAACATGCGCCGGCCGAAGTTCAGCGACCCGAGCGTGCGCCGCGCGCTGAACATGTGCTTCGACTGGGAGTCGTACATCCCGTCCCAGTACATGGGCCTCGCCTCGCGCGTCACCAGCGCCGTGTACTACTTCGCCCCGTTCTACAACCGCGCGATCAAGCACGTGCCGTTCGACATCGAGGGCGCCAAGGATCTGCTCGCCGATGCCGGTTGGAAGGACCGCGACGGCAACGGGATCATCGACAAGGACGGCGACGACTTCGTCATCGAGTTCATGATGCCGACCGGGAACAAGTCGAGTGAGAGCTTCAGCCAGAAGTACCAGGAGAACCTCGAGAAGGTCGGCATCAAGATGAACATCGTCACGCGCGAGTGGGCGACGTTCCTCGAGCGTCTCTACGAGCGCGACTACGACTGCGCCAACCTCGCCTGGGTCCCGAGCCTCGAGAGCGATCCCGAGCAGCTCTGGCACTCCAAATGGGTCGTGGGCCGTTCGTCCAACCACTGCGGCATGGACGACAAGATCGTCGACGACCTGATCGCCAAGATCCAAGTCGAGCTCGACATGGACCAGCGCATCGCGCTCAAGCACCAGCTGCAGGCGCGGGTCTACGACTTGCAGCCGTACATGTTCGGCCTCAACCAGCCGAAGAAGATCGTCGTCTCCAAGCGCATCCGCAACTACAAGTCCTACGCCAACGACCCTGGCTACCGGATTCGCGACTGGTACATCGTCGAATAGCCGTATCCCCAGCCGGCTCAATTTAGACTGTGTTTCAGTACATTCTGCGGCGTTTGCTGCTGATGATCCCCACGCTCGTGGGGGTCAGTTTCGTGATGTTCATGCTGCTCAAGCTCGCGCCGGGCAGCGTGGAGTCAATGAAGTTCGCCGCTACCGCCAGCGAGGGCGGCAGCGGGGACACTGGGGACGTCGAGGCCATGGTCGAGAAGTTCCGCAAGAAGTACCTGCTCGACCAGCCGAACTGGAAGCAGTACTTGCACTACGTCGGTCCCTTCAACCTCGGCCCGGACGGGCATGAGATGTGGGGGGGCACCGGGAAGGATCCGTGGAACGGCCTGCTCGCGATGGATCTGGGGAACAAGTTCCTCGATCCGTCGGTACGCGTGATCGACGAGTTGAAGGAGCGCCTCTGGGTGACGGTGCCGATCGCGCTCCTGTCGGTGATCCTCAGCTACCTCCTGGCGCTGCCGATCGGCATCTATTCAGGGGTGCGGCAGGGCCATCCGCTCGAGGTCACCTCGACCGTGATGCTGTTCCTCTTGTACGCGATCCCCACCTTCTGGGGCGGGCTGATGCTGCAGATGATCTTCGGCAAGACGGGGCTCGACCTCTTGCCGGTGCTCGGGCTGCACGACAAGAACGCCGATCAGATGGGCGGCTTCGCGTACTTCATCGACTTGTTGAAGCACCTGATCCTGCCGATCCTCGTCTACTCCTACGGCAGCCTCGCCTACCTCTCGCGCCAGATGCGCGTCGGCGTCGTCGACACGATCACGCAGGACTACATCCGCACCGCGCGGGCGAAGGGCCTGTCGGAGAAGGTCGTCGTGCTCAAGCACGTCTTGCGCAACTCGATGATCCCGATCATCACGCTCCTCGCATCGATCCTGCCGATCCTGATCGGCGGCTCGATCATCGTCGAGGTCGTCTTCGACATCCCCGGGATGGGCCGCTACGCCTACGAGGGGCTGACCTACCGCGAGATGAACGTCGTGATGGCGACAACCCTGTTCTCGGCGTTCATGACGATCGTCGGCATCCTCCTCTCGGACATCATGTACGCCGTGGTCGACCCGCGCATCCGCTATGAGTGAGGCCACGAAGAACGAGCCGCCGGGACTCGTGCCCGACGAAGGGCAGGACGACGCCGCGGTCTATTCCAAGGACTACTGGGACAACGTGTTCGAGCAGGTCGGGCGCCGGCCGCTCGTCAAGTTCGCGATCGCGCTGTTGGCTCTGCTGTACGCGACGGCGGTGTTCGCGCCGTTGATCGCCAACGACCGCCCGTACCGCATCGAGGCGATCGACTACAAGGAGTACGGCGACTTCAACCGCAACCAGCTCTCCTTCGCGCGCGGTGTGCTGGAGCTGGTCGAGACGACGCCCGAGGCGTTCACGGCGGCCCTCGCCGAGGACAACAAGGACCGCACGTACGAGGACGCCCTACGAGACGAGGTCGCCGCGTTCGAGAACAGCGCGAACGGACTCCGGGTCTACTTGCCCGACGACGCTGAGGCTCCTCTCGGGTCCATCGGGAACAAGCTCGAGGCCGCCGTCGATGCGGCGCTCGCGGGCGACCGCGCGGGTGCGCTGCGCGTCGCGGGCGAGGCAGCCAAGGAGGCGCAGGAGGCGCGCGACGCGTTCCGTGTCTCGAAGGATTCGGACGGCGGCCTGCAGCTCGAGGCGAAGACGAGCTGGCCGGTGTTGGAGTCGACGACCGCGATCGAGATCTTCTTCATGTGGCTCTGGGTGCTCGTGCTCACCTGGCCGCTGTGGAACTCGATCTGGAACCGCATCGCCCTCAAGCGCGACCGCGAGCGCATTCGCAAGGCGCGGCGCAAGAAGCTTGGCCTCGTGCTCGGCTCGTCGGCGATCGTCGCGCTCTTCTGGGCGGTCCTTGTCGGTGGTCAGACGGCGTTCCACGGCGCGGAGTACAAGACGCGCATCACGAACGGCGACATCGACTTGGCGAGTGCGAGCTTCGCGCCGATCACGATGGGCATGTCGGAGAGCCACAGCTCCGAGCGCTTCCGTCCGCCGACGTGGATCAAGAACTCGGCGCTGACCGACATGGGCCACTACAAGTTCGGCCCGCGGGTTCCCGAGGCGGACCAGTTCGGCCTGCTCCCGCCGGGGCAGAAGGTCGAAGTCCTGCACTCGGAGCCGGACGTCAACGACGCCTCGCGCTTCCTGCTCGGCACCGACAACATTGGCCGCGACCTGTTCGTGCGCATCCTGTACGGCGGCCGGATCAGCCTCATGGTCGGCATCGTCTCGACCGTGCTACTCGTGTTGATCGGCGTCGTGATGGGGGCCCTCGCGGGCTACTTCGGCGGCATCGTCGACATCCTGATCTCGCGCCTGATCGAGATCTTCCAGTCGATCCCCGCCTTCTTCATCATCCTGACCGCGGTCGCGATCATCCCCGAGGACAAGATGCCGCCGATCTTCGCGATCGTCGTCGTCATCGCCCTCGTGCGCTGGACCGGGGTCGCGCGTCTGGTGCGCGCGGAGTTCCTGCGCCTCAAGGACCAGGAGTTCGTGATCGCGGCGCAGGCGCTGGGCCTCTCGAACCGGCGCGTGATCTTCCGCCACGTATTGCCGAACGCCCTCGGACCCGTGCTCGTCGCCGCCGCGTTCTCGATCGCGGCCGGCATCCTGACCGAGTCCGCGGTCTCGTTCCTCGGCTTCGGCGTCAAGGTTCCGATCCCCTCGTGGGGGTCCTTGCTCTCGGAGGCGCGCGGCGTCGCCGAGTACTGGTGGCTGCAGATCTTTCCTGGACTCCTGATCTTCGTCACCGTGTTCAGCTACAACATCGTCGGCGAAGGCGTGCGCGACGCGTTGGATCCGCGCAGGAAGGTCTGACCCGCCCAAGGATGGGCACTGACTAAAGATGGACACCGAAACCGCACGCGCGCTCGAGGAGAAGGCGCACGCCGCCGAGGAGCGCGAGGTCCTGCTCGACGTCAAGGACCTCCGCACGCACTTCTTCAGCGACGAGGGCACTGCGAAGGCCGTCGACGGCGTCAACTACCAGCTCCACCGCGGCGAGACGCTCGGCGTGGTGGGGGAGTCGGGTTGCGGCAAGAGCGTGACGGCGCTGTCGATCATGCGCCTGATCCCCGATCCACCCGGCAAGACGGTCGGGGGCGAGATCCTGTTCAACGGCAAGGACATCCTGAAGATGTCCGACGACGAGGTGCGCGGGTTCCGCGGCAACGACATCGCGATGATCTTCCAGGAGCCGATGACGGCCCTGAACCCGGTCTACACGATCGGCAACCAGATCATGGAGACGGTGCGGCTGCACCAGGGCCTCGACAAGGACGCAGCCCGCGAGCGCGCGATCAGCATGCTCGAGAAGGTCGGCATCCCGAGCCCGAGAAGGCGCGTCGACGAGTACCCGCACCAGATGTCGGGTGGCATGCGCCAGCGCGTGATGATCGCGATGGCGATGGCGTGCGACCCAGACCTGTTGATCGCCGACGAGCCGACGACTGCGCTCGACGTCACGATCCAGGCGCAGATCCTCGACCTGATCCGGCACCTGCAGGAGAACGAGGGGATGAGCGTGCTGCTCATCACCCACGATCTCGGCGTCGTCGCCGAGACGGCGAACCACGTCGCGGTGATGTACGCGGGCAAGGTCGTCGAGTACGCGAACGTCGTCGACCTGTTCGGGCGGCCGCGGCATCCGTACACCATTGGCCTGTTCCGGTCTTTGCCGGACCTGGCGGCACCGGGCGAGCGGCTCGCGACGATCCCTGGCATCGTGCCTTCCGCCTACCGCTTCCCCAGCGGCTGCCGCTACCGTACGCGCTGTCCGCTGGCGACGGAGAAGTGCGCGCAGGAAGAGCCGGCGCTCGAGCTGGCCGAGGGCGCCGGCGGGCACCACACTGTCGCGTGCCACCACCTCGAGGAAGCGGAGAAGCTGTGAGCGAGTCGACCTCGAACGGCGCAATGATCGAGGTGCGCGATCTCAAGAAGTTCTTCCCGATCAAGAAGGGCGTCTTCTCGCGACACGTCGGCGACGTGCGCGCGGTCGACGGGCTGTCCTTCGACATCGGCTTCAAGGAGACCTTGAGCCTGGTGGGCGAGTCGGGCTGCGGCAAGACGACCGCGGGTCGCTCGATCCTGCGCCTGCTCGAGCCGACCGGCGGCAGCGCGCTCTTCCGCCCCGGCCCGGGCGAGGCGCCGGTCGATCTGTTCGGCCTCTCCCAGTCCGAGCTGCGCCAGTGGCGGTGCGACCTGCAGATCATCTTCCAGGATCCCTACGCCAGCCTGAACCCGCGCATCACCGTCGGCAACATCATCGGCGAGGCGCTCAAGGTGCACGGCATCGCGTCGGGGGCGGAGCTCGACGACCGGGTCGAGAAGCTGCTCGTGCGCGTCGGTCTGCGCGCCGAGGCGCGCAACCGCTTCCCGCACGAGTTCTCGGGAGGCCAGCGCCAGCGCATCGGTATCGCCCGCGCCCTCGCCTTGTCGCCCAAGTTCATCGTGTGCGACGAGGCGGTCTCGGCGCTCGACGTGTCGATCCAGGCGCAGATCATCAACCTCCTGAAGGATCTGCAGGACGAGTTCAACCTCTCCTACCTGTTCATCGCGCACGACCTCTCGGTCGTCAAGTACCTCTCGACGCGCGTCGCCGTCATGTACCTGGGTCGCATCGTCGAGATCGGCGAGACGGCCGACATCTACGAGCGCCCCGCACACCCCTACACCCAGGCCCTGCTCGCGTCGGTGCCGCACCCCGACCCGACGCGCGAGCGGACGCACAAGCCGCTCGAGGGCGACGTGCCCTCGCCGATCAACCCGCCGCCGGGCTGCCACTTCCACACGCGCTGCCCGGTCGCCGTGGCGAAGTGCCGCGAGACGTACCCGCAGATGACCGCCGTGGGCGAGCGGCACTCGGCCGCGTGCCATCTGCTCGAGGAGTAGCCGCCAGAGCCTGGGGGCTCAGTCCGTGCGCTGGGGCTTGGAATACATCCTGTGCGAGCGGTTGCAGGACGAGCACCGGATGACGCGGACGCGCGGGTACCGAATGGCGGAGAACGCGAAGAAGCTCACCAGGGCGAGCATCGAACCGAACCGCCAATCCCGAGTTCCCGAGCTCCAGAAAGCGGCGTAGCCGATCGCCCCTCCTATGAGGAACAGCACGTAGGAGAAGGTGGAGTACCGCCACGGCGGCTGACGCTTGCGGTGCACGTCCGCGCCGCAGCTCGGGCAGGCGAGAGGGAAAGCGCTCGGAGTCATCGTCGCTCTGGTCTTACGCGGCGCGCGGGCATCCATTCACCCGGCGCGCTCTCGAGCCGGCGCTCGATCAAAGGAAGAGCACCGAGACCGCGTCCGAGAAGTTGCTCGAGCCCTGGTCGCGGTGCCAGCACTGGAAGTTCCACGTGTCGCCGGGCAGGACGGCGACGGGTGGGCTCGTCGGCAGCACGGTCAGGTCGACCGAGATCGAGCCGCTCGGTCCCTGGATGATGAAGCCCGCCTGGTTGAAGCGGCCGATGCCCCCGCAGCCCTGGAAGCCGCACGCGAGGCACAGGATCCCCTGGCTGCCGGGCGGTTGGAACGTGCCCTGGTTCGCGCCGACGAGGAAGTAGCCGAACTCGCCCGCCGGCAGTTGGTCGGCGATCAGCGTCAGGTCCTGGTCGCTGACGAAGGGCGACCCGTCGACCGTGATGCGTGCCGAGAGGCCGCTCGAGTTGGGGTTGCCGGGCGAGCAGTAGCGTGTGCCGAGCTCCGGCTCGTAGATGTCGACGACGTCGTGGAAGGTCGAGCCACCTCCTCCGCCGGCGATGAGCACGCGGCCGCCGACGCTCGTCGCCGCCGCGTCGGCGCGGTTGACGCTCAGCGGCGCCGTCGTCCAGTTGCCCGTCGTCGCGTCGTAGATCTCCACAGCGGTATTGCCCACGAAGACGGCGCGGTGGCCGATCGTCGCCGCAGGGGGTCGAACGAGCGACGTGTTCATGGCGCTCACGCTCCACGTCCCCGACGTCAGGTCGAAGAGGTCGACGAGGGTTCCGGAAGGTCCCGAAGACCCACCGGCGAACAGGAGTTGGTCGAGCAGGCGCGTCGCTCCGACGTTGCGGCGCGGCGCGCTGAGCATCTTCGTCGTCCACGTGCCCGTCGCCGGCTCGAAGACCTGGACCTCGCTCGTGCTGACGAGGATGCCCGAGGTGAAATAGGCGTGCGAGCCCGAGCTCGTCGCGGCGAGCTTGCCGTTCTGGTTCGCGTACGTCGTCGTCGTCCAGACGCCCGTCGACGTGTCGTAGACGTCGACCACGTCGGAGTAGACCGAAGGCGCGCCGTGTCCACGGCGCCCACAGGCGAAGACGACGGTCGTACCGACGGCCGTGGCGGCCAACTGGGACCGCGGCTGGGAGAGGATCGCAGTCGTCCACGTCCCGCTCGCGGGATCGAGGATGTCGACGATGTTCGTCGCGCCGTTCGCGTCACGTCCACCGGCGAAGAAGACCAGGCCACCCGCGGAGGCCGCCGCCATCTCCGAGCGTGGCACGGAGAGGGACATCGTGGTCCAGCTGTCCGTGCTCGCGTCGTAGATGTCGACAACGTCCGAGTAGTTCATCAGGCCGAGCCAGCCACCGGCGAAGTAGGCGCGCGTACCCTCGCTCGCTGCAGCGATGCGCGTGCGCGCCTGGGAGAGGCTCTCCGTCGACCACTGGGAGGAGGCGTTGGGCGCGAAGCAGAGGAGCGCGCCGAGGCAAGCGAGGTGGTGCTGCATGATCAGAAGAACAGGATGGAGATCGCGTCGGTGAAGTTGCTCGAGCCCTGGTCGCGGAACCAGCACTGGAAGTTCCACGTGTCGCCGGGCTGGATGGCGGTCGGTGGGCTGGTCGGAAGCGACGTGAGGTCGACCGAGATCGACCCGCTCGGTCCCTGGATGATGAAGCCCGCCTGGTTGAAGCGGCCGATGCCACCGCAGCCATGGAAGCCGCAGGCGAGGCAGAGGATGCCCTGGCTGCCCGGTGGCTGGAACGAGCCCTGGTTCGCGCCGACGAGGAAGTAGCCGAACTCGCCGGCGGGCAGGTCCTCGGCGATCAGCGTGAGGTCTTGATCGAGGACCGCGGGCGAGCCCGTGGCGCGGATGCGCGCCGGAACGCCGCTCGAATTGGGGTTGGCGGGCGAACAGTAGCGCACTCCGACGTCGGGCTGGTAGATGTCGACGACGTCGTAGAACGTCGAGCCGCCTCCGCCCCCGGCGAAGAGCGCGCGGCCGCGGACCGAGGTCGCCCCGACGTTCGCTCGGGGAACGCTGAGGATGTCAGTGGACCAGGCATCCATGGCTGCGTCGTAGATGTCGACGGTTCCGAGCCCAGGGCTGCTCCCGCTGGACGCGAAGAGCGCGCGCTGACCGACGGTCGTCGCTGCGTGCTGGTAGCGCACGACGCTCATGGTCGTCGTCGTCCAGGAACCGGCTGTCCAGATCGAGGATGTCGACCAAGTCCGATGTGGGGAGCCACCCGCCCGTGAACAGGACGCGTCGACCCACCGCCGTCGCCGCGAGTCGGGCGCGAGGCACGCTGAGCGACATCGTCGACCAGGTGTCGGCCGCAACGTCGTAGACGTCGACCCGGTCGACGCACGGCCAGCGTCCGCCACCGAAGAACGCCATGCCATCCGCGCTCGCCGAGGCGAGGTAGCTGCGTGGCGTCGAGAGCGAAGCCGTCGACCACGTGCCGGTCGCCGGGTCGTAGAGGTCGACGACGTCCTGCTGGGCTTGGTCGAGTTTGCCGCCCGCGAAGAGGGCGACGCCGTCCGCGGCGGTCGCGGTCAGGTAGGCCCGTGCGACCGAGAGCGAGGCCGTCGACCACGACGCGGTCTGGCTGTCGTAGAGGTCGACCACCGCGGTCGTGCCGTGCGCGTTGCGGCCGCCGGCGAAGAGCGCGACGCCGCCCGCGCTCGTCGCGGCCATGCTCGCTCGCGCGACGGACAGGCTCGCCGTCGTCCAGGTGTCCGTGTCCGCGTCGTAGAGGTCGACTACGTTCGAGTAGCTGGTGCCGCCGAGCCACCCGCCCGCGAACAATGCGAGCGAGCCCGTGCTCGTCGCCGCGACGCGGGAGCGCGCTTGCGAGAGGTTCGCCGTCGTCCACTGGCCCGTGGCGTCCGGTGCCAGCAACGCGGCGCACGCAAAGAGGATCACATGTCTCATGGCCAGTCGTCTCAGAAGAAGAGGATGGAGACCGCGTCGGTGAAGTTGCTCGAGCCCTGATCGCGGAACCAGCACTGGAAGTTCCAGGTGTCGCCGGGCTGCACCGCGGTCGGCGGGCTGGTCGGAAGCGAGGTGATGTCGACCGCGATCGAGCCACTCGGTCCCTGGATGATGAAGCCCGCCTGGTTGAAGCGTCCAAGCCCACCGCAGCCCTGGAACCCGCACGCGAGACACAGGATGCCCTGGCTCCCCGGCGGTTGGAACGAGCCCTGGTTCGCTCCCACGAGGAAGTAGCCGAACTCGCCGGCGGGCAGATCCTCGGCGATCAACGTGAGGTCCTGGCCGAGGACGAAGGGCGAGCCATCCGCGCTGATGCGCGCCGGCACGCCGCTGCTGTTCGGGTTGCCCGGCGAGCAGTAGCGCGTCCCGAGCTCGGGCTCGTAGATGTCGACCACGTCGTAGAACGTCGGCCCGGACTTACCACCGGCGAAGAGCACCTGGTGTGCGGTGCTGGCGACCGCGTACCCGCCCCGGCTCACGCTCAGGGGCGCGGCGGTGGAGCTGCCGTCGACCACGTCGTAGATCTCGACCACGGTCCACGTGCCGAAGAGTGCGCGGTGCCCGATCGCCGCCGGCCTCCCTCCGGTGACGAAGCTGAGCATCGATGTGGTCCACGTGCCCGTTTGGAGCTCGAAGACGTCGACGACCGACGTGGAGCTGCCGCCCGCGAAGAGCAAGAGATCGAGGACGCGGGTCGCGGCGATATGGCGTCGCGGTGCGCTCAGCGTGTGGCTCGTCCAGGCTCCCGTAACGGGGTCGAGGATGTCGACAACGTCCGAGTTGAGGTAACCCTGGGTGAAGTAGGCTGCACTGTCCGACGCCGTGGCCTGCACTTGCCCGACCTCGCGCGGCAGGGTTGCGAAGGTCCAGACCCCCGTCTGCGTGTCGTAGATGTCGACGGCGGCCGAGTGCGGCGTCGCGGCGGATCCGCGGTACCCGCCGGCGAAGAGGACGCGCGTTCCGACCGCTGTCGCACCGACCCGTGACCGCGCCTCCGAGAGCGACGCGGTCGTCCAGGTTCCGCTCGCGGGATCGTGGATGTCGACGACGTTCGAGGCTCCGATCGCGTCGCGGCCCCCGGCGAAGACGACGATCCCTCCGGCCGAAGCGGCCGCGAGCTCGGAACGGCCGTGCGAAAGGGAGGCGGTCGTCCAGCTTCCCGTGCTCGCGTCGTAGATGTCCACGACGTCCGAGTAGTTCGTCGTGCCGAGCCAGCCGCCGCCGAAGTAGGCGCGCGTGCCGTCGCTCGTCGCGGCGAGGACCGTGCGCGCCTGCGACAGGGTCGCGGTCGACCACTGGGCGGAGGCGAGGGGGCCGAGGGCGATCAAAACGAGAGGGACCGTGAGGTAGTTCTGCATTGGGGGCTCCAGCTTCATCTTGCCGCGGATCGGGAGAACGCGGGGGGCTACCCCGCGAGTTAGAGGAAGAGCACGGAAATCGCGTCCGTGAAGTTGCTCGAGCCCAGGTCGCGGAACCAGCACTGGAAGTTCCACGTGTCCCCAGGCTGGACGGCGACCTGCGGGCTCGTCGGCAGCGCCCCGAGGTCGACGGTGAGGGAGCCGGTCGGACCCTGCACGATCAGGCCAGCCTGGTTGAAGCGGCCGAGCCCGCTGCATCCCTGGAACCCGCACGCGAGACACCGGGTGCCCTGGCTGCCCGGGGGCAGGAATGCGCCTTGGTTCGAACCGACGAGGAAGTAGCCGAATTCGCCAGCGGGCAGGTCCTCGGCGATCAGGGTCAGATCCTGGTGGAGGGCGATGGGGGAGCCGGTGGCCGAGATGCGGCCGGGAAGCCCGCTCGAGTTCGGGACGGCGGGCGAGCAGTACCGCGCCCCGACCTCGGCCTCGTAGATGTAGACCTCGTCGCCGCTTCCTGCGAACAAGGCGAGGTTCCCGACCGACACTCCGACGAGCCCCGACGCCGGTGCGGGGAGCGCCGACGTGCTCCAGGTTCGCGTGACCGAGTCGTAGATGTCGACCGCGGACCCTGAGGTCGAACCGCCTGCGAACAGGGCTCGGTGTCCCACGGTCGCCGTTCCGATCCAGCCTCGAGCCACGCTCAGGGAGCTCACGCTCCATGTGTCGGACCCGGTGTCGTAGATGTCGACGGTGGAAGTGGACTCGCCCCCCGCGAACAAGACGTCGCTCCCCGCGCTCGCCGCACCGGGCCGCCAGTGATTCGCGCTCATCGTCAGCGTGCTCCACGTGTCCGCAGCCGGGTCGTAGACGTCCACGGTGTCGGTGTCGCCGGCGAAGTAGGCCAGGCCTCCGTGGCTGACCGCCACCGGGTAGTCGCGCGGCTCCGAGAGCGATGCGACCGACCACACGCCGCTGGCGAGCTCGTAGATCTCCACGCGGTCGGATGGGACGTTCCCGGGCGTACGCCCGCCGGCGAAGAGCACCTTGCCGCCGACGCTGGTTGACGCGGGGCGCAGCGCGGCCTGCGAGAGGAGAGCCGTCGACCACGTGCCGGTGGTGGAATCGTAGATGTCGACGACGTTCGACGGCGCCGCTTGTCGGCCGCCGGCGAAGTAAGCCCTCGAGCCGACGCTCGTTGCCGTGAGCTCCGTCCGTGCCTGGGATAGGACCGCGGTCGTCCACATCCCCGTCTGCGTGTCGTAGAGGTCAACGACGGCGCTTGCTCCATGGGCGTTGTTGCCGCCGGCGAACAATGCAACCCCGCCGACACTGGTCGCCGCCAAGCCTTCACGTGGCTGGGAGAGCGATGCTGTCGTCCAGGCCCCCGTGCTCGCGTCGTAGATGTCGACGACGTTCGAGTAGTTGGAGAGACCGAGCCACCCTCCCGCGAAGTAGGCCTGCGTGCCTACGCTCGTCGCCGCAAGGTAGCTCCTCGCCTGGGACAGGCTCGCGGTCGTCCACTGGCCGGCGGCGTGGGGGGCGGCCGCGAGGAGCACGACGCAAGCGGACAGAGGTTGCATCTTCATCGGACTAAAAGAACGGGATGGAAATGGCGTCGGTGAAGTTGCTCGTGCCCTGGTCGCGGAACCAGCACTGGAAGTTCCACGTGTCGCCGGGTTGGACGGCGGTCGCGGGCGTCGTCGGAAGCGCGGCGAGGTCGACCGCGATCGAGCCGCTCGGGCCCTGGACGATCAGGCCGGCCTGGTTGAAGCGGCCGATCCCGCTGCAACCCTGGAAGCCGCAGGCGAGGCAGAGCACGCCTTGGCTACCCGGGGGCTGGAAAGCGCCTTGGTTCGCGCCGACGAGGAAGTAGCCGAACTCGCCGTGGGGGAGGTGTTCGGCGACGAGCGTTAGCTCGTCGTCATCGACGAACGGCGAGCCGTCGGCGGAGATGCGGGCGGGGAGGCCGGTCGAGTTGGGGACGGCGGGGGAGCAGTAGCGCGTGCCGAGCTCGGGCTCGTAGAGATCGACGCGGTCGTGGAACGTCGAGCCTCCCGACTTGCCGCCAGCGAAGAGCGCCTGGCCCCCGACCGAGGCTGCTGCCAGGCTCGAGCGCGCGACGCTGAGCGCGTCCGTGCTCCAGGTGCGTGTGGTGGCGTCGTACAGGTCGACGGACCCTGACGAGGTCCCGCTCGCGAAGGCGACTCGGTGTCCGACCACGGCGGCGACGCAGTCCACTCGCTGCTGGGGAATCGAGTTCACGGTCCACGAGCCCGAGCTCAAGTCGAGGATGTCGACGGCCGTCGTGTATCCGCCGGCGACGAGGAACTGATCGTGCACGATCGCCGCCGCGTGCCTCAAGCGCGGTGTGACGAGCTCGCGCGTGGACCAAGTGTCCGTCGTCGAGCTGTAGACGTCGATCCGGCTCGATCCTGATCCGCCGGCAAAGAAGGCCAGCTCGTCGGTACTCGTCGCGGCCAGGCCGGAGCGCGCTTGGGACAGCGAGGCCATCGACCAGTTGCCGGTCGTGACGTTGTAGATGTCGACGACGTCCGACGTGAGTGGAGGGCTGGGCGCTCGGCCGCCGGCGAAGAATACCCGGGAATCGACGCTCGTCGCCGCCAGCCACACGCGCGGTTGCGAGAGAGCTTGCGCCGTCCAGACGCCGCTCGCCGAATCGTAGACGTCGACGACGGCGCTGGGTCCGTGCGCGTTGCGCCCGCCCGCGAAGAACACGATTCCGTTCGCGCTCGTGGCGTCGATGTCCGCGCGGGGGACGGAGAGCGAAGCCGTCGACCAGGCCCCCGTGATCGGGTCGTAGATGTCGACCACGCTCGAGTAGTTCGAGAGCCCCACCCAGCCACCTGCGAAATAGGCACGCGTACCGTCGCTCGTGCCGGTCAGGCGGCTGCGCGCCTGGGAGAGGCTCGCTGTCGTCCACTGCCCGATCGCAGGCGGGGCGAGGACCAGGATCGCGGCAAGCGCGGGCAGGCAGGTCTTCATGGGGATCTCCTCCCCGACCCTTTGCCGCCGCCCCCATTTCCGTGGCTCAGAAAGCCGCCAGTTTCACCCCGTGCGCGTCGCGCAGGATGTCCGCCAGCTCCCTGAACCCCTCCACGACGTAGTCGGGCCCGAAGTCCTCGGGATCCTGCCCCGTCTTCGCCGCGCGCTTGGCCCACACCGTGTGCATCCCCAGCGACTTGGGCGGCGCGACGTCGTTAGCGAGGTTGTCGCCGACGAACATCACCTGGGGCGGCTCGAGGCCCATCTCGCGCAGGGCGAGGGCGTAGAGCTTGGGGTTGGGCTTCGAGATCCCGACCTGGTCGGAGATGAAGATCGCGGAGGGGTCGAGGTGGGGCAGGAGCCCGAGCCGGATCAGCTTCTCCGACTGCTTCGTCGTCCAGCCGTGGGTGATGATGCCCGTGCGCAGGCCCGCGCCGATCAAGGAGCGCAGGAACGGTTTGACGTCGGGGAAGGGCTCGAGGCCTTGGAACTTCGTGTCGTGGTACGCGACCATCCCCGCGCTCACGATCAACGCCGGGTTGACCGTCACCGCCTCTTGCGGGAGCCGCATCAGGAGCTTGTCGAAGTGGTGGTCGTAGTTGGAGCTGAACTCCTTGATGACCTCCTCGAGCTCCTTGTAGACATCTTTCTCGGGCAGCTTGACGCCCGCCTCGATCATCGCCCGCACCGCGTTCGAGCGGGCACGCTTGGCGAAGTCGGTCGTCGAGAAGAGGGTGTCATCGA
>JAAELL010000176.1 GCA_024226735.1 bacterium
AGCCCGTCCTGCTTGGGCCCCGGTCCGAACGGAGACGCGAACAGAGAGAAAGCTCGCAAGACCGTTGGACCGGGGAGCCACAGCCTCTGGAAGGAGGCAACTCCGCTCGCAGAGCGGTTGACGCGGCGAAGGGGAGTTGAGCAACTTGTGGACAAGCCAAACGGATGTGTCCGTGCCGGCCACGCGTCCACGGAGCGACGCGGGGGATACCGGCTGCGCGAGTCAAGGCCGACGTACGCGCTCCCGTTCGCGCGCCGTGTCCGGGCACCTGGGTAACACTTGCTCAGGTGCCCGGACAGATGTGTTACCCAGGTGCCGGGTTGCACAGCCCCTGCGCCCCTGTCGGTGGGATTCCATCGGCGGAATGCCGGTCAGGACTCTCGAGTTGCCCTGCGGTTCGTTCATCCTTAGAATCGGGTAACTCTGATAAACGAAGAGAGGCAGTGATGACCATCCTCTTAGACATCCTTCTCGGATTGGCGCTGATAAGCGCGATTCTCGCCATCGTCTCGTCCTTTAGCCCGACCGGTCCTGAGGGCGATTGGGGAACGGTCTACATTGCCATGCTGGCGACGCTGCTGTTCGGCGTCCTGCTGCTTGTTCTCTCGATTAGAGGCGAGATGGACTCTATTCCCGGAGGGGGCTTTGTGCAGTTCCTCACGGCAATTGGCCTCCTGACCCTGTTCATGATATCACTGATGGGCGCATCCGACTGCGACAACCGTGCGCTTCGGGGTTTGCTTATATCGACACCGTTCCTGCTACTTGCAGGCGGGCTGATCGCAATCAACGGTGCGTCGCTACCGGCCCGTCATATCACCGTATGGGTGGCCCGAGGGCTGCTGGGCGGAGGAGGAATCATCGGGTGGGGTTTAGCGGTCGCTGGGTTTTCGACCTACATGAAAGAGTCCCAGGCAAAACTGGAAGCCAAACAGCGAGAGGTCCAGGAGCAGGATGACCAGAACAGGCGGGAAGAAGCCGCCCGATTCGAAGAGATCGGCAAAGATGCATCGCTGGTAAAACTGCTTCAGTACATGTTCTCACAAAACCCTGATATCCGGCAGTCGGCCCGGAAGCGAATCACCGACTTCCCGGACCTGGACGAGTGCCTGATCGAACTGCTCAACGGTAAGTCAGAAGATGTTGTCGACTACATTGCCAAGGTCCACGAAGCCCCACCAAAGAAGCTCGAAACCGCGTTCGGGGCGATGCTCGAACGGAAACAGAAGTCATGGTCCTTTATCCAGCACGAGGACAACCCCGGTAACCGCGCATCGGACTTGACCGTCTACTTCCAGGGCGCAGGGAGAATCCAGCAGGCGGGAGGCGATCTCCGCCCGCAACTGCAATTGTGGCACGCATTACTCCTCAAGTGCAGAGGCCTGGAAGGTCTCGCCGCAACGGTACAGGCTCTGCTGTGACCGATCAGGACGACGAGGCGTTTCTCGACAGCACAGTCACGGATCGAGACGAATGGCGCGACGGGATCGGTTATGACCTGCAAGCCCTTGACCGGCTGGGACCCGAGGAGCAACTCACGCTCGAGAGACTGCTGATTGAAGAGCTGGAGTCCTGTTGCCGTCGGTTTGGCCCTCCCGGGCTTGCCGCACACCGGAGATGGTCGGCCGGCGTTCGCCCGTTCTCCCCCAGGTCATCGACGAGGCGCGTGCCACGGCATTCGCCCCGGGCTCTCGCCGGCGGGCACATCGGGGTCCAGCTCGAGGGACGGCAGCATGCACTCGAGGACATGCCGCCGCCCTGGCCGTCCATGAGGATGGCGATCAGCTCGTGCGGTTCGCGGCGGGTGGGGGGCATGGGGAGAGCGTAAGCCGTGTGGCGGAGCAGGTCATGCGCGGTGGGAAGCGCGCTGCGGCGCGCGACGCAGCGAAATCCGAGAGGACAACCGCCCACCCGCAATCGGGGCAACGACCTCAGTGCTGGACGGGGCCCCCCGCCGCCCGGCGGGCGCCCCACATCAGCCTCTCATTCGATCGGATCGAACCCGTGAATCTCTCGATCATGCACCCGCTACTACCCCTCCTATCGCGCGCCCGCGCTGGGCTCCTCCTGGCCTGCGCGACGCTGCTGGCGTCCGCGACCGCGCACGCACAGATGATGCAGCTCTTCGGAGACTGGGTCGCTCCGGGCTCGGCGCAGCTCTTCGTCTCCACCAACGGCGCGATTGGCAACCCCGGCACGCTGGCCCAGCCGCTGCCCTCCATCACCTCCGCGCTCCAGGCCGCGGTCGTGGCCGGCAACCTGGGTACGGTCCCGGTGACGATCAACGTGTTGCCGGGGGGCACGTTCGGCGTCGCCCAGGGGGAGGTCTTCCCCATCACGCTCCCGGCCCACGGGGTCTCGATCGAGGCGTACGGCGTTGGCGCCGGTCCGCTGCCCCTCGTGAATGCCACCGGCTCGCCGACGGTCGAGGTCTTCCTGTTCAACACGATCGGCACCCCGGGGCTGCCGGACTCGGTGCTGCGTGGGCTGGAGGTGACCAACATCGGCGGGATCATCGACACGGCGCTCGTCCGCATCGACGTTCCGCTCGGCGCGGCCCCCGCGCCGCAGCGCGTGGCGCCCGAGATCCGCGACTGCCTGCTGCTGGGCGGGACCGACTTCGGGATCGACGTGGTCGGTGCGCCGGCGGCCAATGCCGGCATCACCCTGGAGCCCGTCATCGAGCGCAACATCATCGAGTTCGAGCGGGGGAAGGCCACCGCGCCCACAGCCGGCGTGCACGTGACCGGCGGCGCCTCCCCGACCTCGCCGTTGATTCGCGCCAACCAGATCCAGCGCTATCCGGTCAACGTCCTGCTGGAGGGCGGCGGCCTGAGCCACCAGGCACGGGTGCAGGCCAACTTCATCCAGCTCGGGGCGACCAATGTGCGCTGCGAGGACTGCGCGCCGTTCCTCGTCGGGAACACGATCGCGTTCGCCTACGCCCCCGGGTTGGTCCCGATCGGAGTCGACTGGACGGTGCTCGTGACCGAGCTGACCCTCGCCAACAACCTGATTTGGAACCCCGATCAGATCGGGCTCGCGGGCGACCCGCAGGACGTGGCGGGGCCTGCGGCGGCACTC
Source organism: bacterium (assembly GCA_024226735.1). GTDB lineage: Bacteria > Planctomycetota > UBA1135 > UBA1135 > JAAELL01. Next base: position 3,085 of record JAAELL010000176.1, read on the forward strand.
ACGGCGGGCGGCCGGCTCTCGTGGTTCAACTACGACCAGGACGACGCCCTGCGGGTCATGGTACCGCTGCCCAACTTCGGGCCGGGCCTGGGCCCGCCCAATCCCGACTTCGTGGGCGGCAACGTCGGCAACGGCGCCGCGCTCACCGACCTGCACCTCAACCCCACCTCCCAGCTGCGCGAGTTAGCCCCGGCGGTCGAGGCCCAGCCGAGCTCGGCGGCCTTCCCGAACCTCGTCCTCGTGCCGGGCTTCCCCGGCCCGAGCGTGGTGCGCCGCGACCACGCGTTCGACGGTGACTTCGACGCCCGCGTCTCCGGCGGTGCGCTCCCCAACGATCTGATCATCGACATCGGCGCGGATGAAGTGACCGACCTGGGCCCGGCGGGGACGCGCGGCGCGACCCTCGCACGGAGCGTCGGGTCGGCCGTCGGCGTCGACCTCGACATCCTCGGCAACCTGGTCACCGACCCCGCCGGGCAGTGGCTGACGGAGGTCGACGTGGCCGGCACGCCCGGGGACCTGGTGATCCTGCTGTCGGGCGTCGGGTTCTTCGACTTCATCACGGACCCGGCGTTCCCCGGGGCGATGATCGAGAACACGTCCGTGTACCAGAACATCCTGGGCGACGCGACGCTGTTCCCCCCGATGCTCACCCAGACCAGCTTGGCGGTCGACCTCACCGGGGGTTCGGTCACGGTCGCGGTGGGGATCATCCCGGCCGGCGGGGTGCTGACCGTTCCGGCCAACTTCGGCCCGGCCGACCCCGTGTGGTTCGAGGCCGAGGCGTTTCTGCAGGCCATCGTGCTGGATCCCACGGGCACGCTGATCCAGGCGACGAACCGGCTCCCGGTCGAGCTGAACGAGTAGAGCTCTCCCGGCGCGTCCGGCCCTGGTAACCGTTCAGTGCGCCAGCGAAGCTGGCGCACTGGACGATTACGGGCCCTGCACGCACCGCGACCTAGTGGTGTGATTCACTCTGATGGGGCATGATCGGCGGTGCGTACGGGATGCGATGCAAGGCGCGCCGACGACGCGACTCCTCTGCCAAGACGGTGATACTGGGATTGGTCGGAGGAGGCGCAACGCCGCAGCGCGCCCGTGCGGGCCGATCGATCTGCCCCGTCAGAGTGAATCACACCACTAGAATATGGAGGATTGCTCGCCGGATTCCGCAGGCCGGCACGCCCCTATGCGCAGGGCCCGGCGCCAGCTTGACGTCGGTGAGCCCCCACCCAGACTCATGAGAGCCGCCCTCGTCCCCCACGTGAACCCAGCCCGCACCTTCGGCCAGACGCTTCAAGCCGCCCGGGCGGGGGACGGCGCGGCCCTCGCCGAGCTGACGGAGCGCTTCTACCCGACCGTCCAGCGGCTGGTCCACGCGCGGCTGGGGCGAGACTTGCGCAGCACGCGCCCCTGGTTGGCGGCCCGCTTCAGCACGGGCGACGTCGTGCAGGACGTGTTCCATGGCGTCCTGCGCGATCTGGACGCCTTCGGGGGCGACAGCGAGCGGGCTTTCGTGGGTTACCTCAGCATGGTGGTGCGCAACCGCATCATCGACGCGGTGCGCTTCCACGAGTCCGAGCGCCGCGACGGCCGCCGCGGGGGGCGCGCGCAAGACCCGCTGGACGCGCCTGCGACCCTCGCCGACCCTGCGGCGGAGGTCGCCTCCCGCGAGCAGCACGAGCGGGTGCGCGTCGCGCTGGCCGCGCTGACGCCCCGCGACCAGCTCTTGCTGCGCGGCCGCGTCGAGGAGCTCGCGACCTTCGCCGAGCTGGCGGAGCAGCTGGGCTACGAGGACGAGTCGGGGGCGCGGCGCGCGTTCTACGCAGCCCAGGCGCGGCTCGCCCTCGCTCTCGGTGGAGAGTGAGGAGTGCGAATGTCTCCGAGCACGCCGATGGAACCCCGCACCCCGCCCCCCGAGCTCCTGGAGTCCTTGCTCGCCAGGGCCCTCGAGCTGCGTGACCGCGGCCGCGCGGACTGGCTCGAGGAGGCCGTGCGCGACTGCCCCGAGTTCGCGGAGCCCGTGCGGCGCGCCGCGCAACAAACGGAGACCCTGGCCCAGGTGCTCGTGCGGCCGCCGGCCTCCGACCCCGCTGTCGGGAGGACGCTCGCGTCGCGCTTCCGCCTGATCGAGCGCGCCGGCGCCGGCGCCATGGGCGTGGTGTACCGAGCGGAGGACCAGGAGCTCACGCGCCTCGTCGCCGTCAAGGTAATCCGGAACGGATTGACAAAACCCGAGGAGGCGCTGCGACGCTTCGCGCGCGAGGCCGAGGCCATGGCGTCGGTCCAGCACCCGTCCGTGCTGACGCTGCACGACAGCGGCCAGACGGACGAGGGCGAGCCCTTCATCGTGATGGAGTGGGTCGACGGCGCCGCGCTGAGCGACGTCGTCGAGCGCGCGCGCGAGCTCCAAGACGGCGCACTGCAGGATGGCAGGCGCGTGGAGGACGCGCGCTGGCTGCACGCGGACCTCGGGCTCGAGCTGCGCGGCGAGTCGAGCTACGTGTGCACGGTCGTGCGCTGGGTGGTGGAGCTGGCCGAGGGTCTGCACGATGTGCATGAAGCCGGCGTGCTGCACCGCGACGTCAAGCCCTCCAATGTGCTCGTGCGGCGCGACGGCCGCCCCGCGCTGCTGGACTTCGGGCTGGCCCTCCTCGACGTTGACTCGACCCTGACGCGTGGCAGCGCGAGCGTCGGCACCCCCGCCTTCATGCCGCCCGAGGCGCTGGCGCGGCACCGCAAGTACACGCGGGCCAGCGACGTCTACAGCCTGACAGCGACCCTCTATCACCTGCTGACGCTGCGCCCCCCGTACCGCGGGACCCCGACCGAGGTGCTCGCAGCCATCGCCACGCGCGACCCCGTGCCCGCGGCACGCGTGCGCACGGGGCTACCCCGAGACCTACTCGCCATCCTCGACAAGGGCATGGCGCGCCATCCCAGCGCCCGCTATGCGACCGCCGGGGCGCTCGCGGCCGACCTGCGCGCGCTCCTGGAGCACCGCCCGGTCGTGGCGTGCCCGGTGCCTCCGCTCGCGCGGGTCGCGCGGCGCGTCGCGCGCTCCAAGGTCGCCCGCGGGGCGGCTCTGGTGCTGGCGCTGGTCGCGCTCAGCTCGGCGGCGCTCCAGGTGCGCGCCGCCTCCCTGGCGCGGCGCCACGCGCGGGGATTCGCGGCGCTGCGCCAGTTGCCGCCCAGCTTCACGATCGTCGGCCGCGCGAACCGCGCGTACCGCTACGAAGAAGATCGCGCGCAGGTGGCGCGGCTGCTCGACGAGGCCGTCGAGGACAGCGCGGACGCGCTGCGCGCGCTGCTCCTGCGCGCCTCGTTCCGGCTGGACCACGGGGGCGCGGTGGGCGCTGCAGAGGACATGCGCGCCCTGGCCGGGCGCGCGGGCGGCGAGTACGCGCGCTGGCTCGCGGAGCGCTACGAGGCCCTACCCGCCGACGCCCGCAGCGCAGACGATGTGGGCTGGGAGGGGGAGCCCGCCCCGCGCACGCCGGTGGATCGCTACCTGCGCGGCTACCACCTCCTGCGCGTCGGGCGCGAGGCCGAGGGCTACGCGCTTTTCGCCGACCCCGAGCTGCGCGCGATCGACCACGCCGAGGAGCTGCGGCTGACGACGATCCCCTTCGGGGAGCTCGCCGCCAACGCGCAGGAGGAGCGCGCGGTCGAGGCCTACGGCGACGCGATCCGGCTCGAGGAGCGCCTCGGCGGCCGGACGGCGACGACCGCGCACCTCGCCGGCCGCATGCTCGATCTCATCGGTCAGTACGACCAGGCGTTGGAGGTCCTGGTCGATGGGATCGAGCTCGCAGATCGCGCGTACACCATCCGCATCAACGCTGGCTTCGCGGCGTTCGGGCAGGGGCACTTCGAGGAGGCGCGCCGGCACCTCGACGTGGCCATCGACCTGCGGCCGAACTACCGCAAGCCGCTCCAGGTCCTGCTGTGGGTCCTGCTCGCGGAGGGCCGCTTCGACCAGGCGTTGGAGCGCATCGAGCGCGCCCCGCTCGAGGCAGCGCCGGACGCTCCCAAGTGGCGCCTGGTCCAGCGCGCGAGCGTCGAGACCCACCGCGCGCTCGCGTTGCGGGCGAGCGGGGAGCCGCAGGCGGCGCAGGCCAGCGTCGAGCGTGCCGTCGAGCACATCCTCGCCGCGCAGGAGCTCGGCCCGATCGTCTACGGCGCCGACTTCACCATCCTCGAAGGACTCGCGGACGGCGACGAGGACGCCGTCTTCCGCGGCCTCGCGCAGCTGCTGCTCCAGGACCCGCACCACCAGTGGGTCCTGCTACAGCTCACCCAGCACATGCCGGAGGACCTGGGGCCCGAAGCCACCGCGGCGGTTCAGCGCGTCCTACAGGCCCAGATCCCGACCCTCGCTTCGCGCCGCTCGACGCCCGCGGCCGCGAAGCGCGAGGACTGACCCGGCCGCACACGAATTCTCAAGCACCTGGCAAGCTACTCCAAGGAGAACCCATGTCCCAACCCATCGAATCCTCTCCTACGATCGCCACGCGCCTCGCGCTCCTCAGCCTGCTCCTCTCGTCCAGCGCGCACGCCGCGCAAGCGGGCGCGACCCAGTGGCAGCCGAATGAGCTGCACGGCATGTTCGCCAACGCGGCGGCGGGGGTCCTCGTGGAGGACCAGATCGGGGGCGGCGAGCTCCTGGTGCGCGCCGCCGGCAAGGCCGCCGGCCCCGCCACCGAGTGGAGCACGGCCCGCTTCGGCGCCGCCGGCGAGGCCTTCCCCAACTACTCGTCAGCCGCGCTGCTGGCCGGGCTCAACCGCAACGTGTTTAGTCAGCATGCCACGAGTATCGGCTTCGGCGGCTTCTCGACCGGTGGCGACGTCTGCCCGTCGATCGACGTCCAGGGCCACCTGCTCCTCTCGGAGCGCTGGTACTTCCTCTCGGTCACCGTCGGCGAGCCGGCCCCCAGCCAGCCAACGCCCGTGTACGGCGTGCCGGGCTCCACCCTGCGCGGCCTCGCCGACCCCGAGCGCGCGATCCTCAGTTACTACCTCGAAGGCAGCGCCGGCATCGAGGGCTCCCTGGTCGACGCCACCACCCTCGAGCAGACCTGGGAGACCCTGGGCATGTCGAACGCCTCGACGGCGGACCTGGTCGGCATCGACTGGGGGACCGGCGCGATCTCGGTGGACCCCAGCGGGACGCGCTCGGCCTGGCTCACCCCGGTGCGGGACCGGTTCTTCTTCTCGTTCACTTCAGACTGGATCGCGGCCAACCCCGACTTCTACCCGCTCGATCCCACCACGAACCAGCCCCTGTTCCAGGACTCGGCCACGATCTACTCCATGCGCTGGGTGCAGGCCAGTGCGGGGCCGGGCTGGGAGTGGTCCGCGCCAGAGGTCGCCTTCTCCTCGCAGGAGCTGTTCGGGGCTAATGCCGCGACCACCGAGCTCGACGCGCTGTCGGTGTACTGGAATGAGGTCGAGCCGGTCACCTCGTCGACCTACCGCGTGGTGCTCTCCACCACGATCGCCAGCGGCTCGGCGGATCAGCTCCTCGGCTTCGACCGCGCCAGCATGGGCACCAACCCGGCGGTGGTGGCGCAACCGCTCAAGACCCTGAACGGCGACCCGGTCACCGCGAAGCTCGGGCTACGCCGCGGGGTCGGCGCGACCGACGTCGACAATGTGAACGGCACGTGCGGCAGTGACCCGGAAGCCGGCACGCTGAACGGCACGCTGGCCATCCCGGTGGCGCGGCTCGACCCGAGCATCCCGACCCTCTTCGGCCTGTCGGTCTATCGCGGCATCTCCGCCGAAGGCGGCGGCGCGCCGGAGGACTGGTTGAACGTGCGCGTCACGGGGCTGGAGCTGCCCTACGACCACCTGGACGCGGTGCTGCACCTGAAGGTCGGTTTCCTGACGCCGGAGCAGGTTTCGAACCTCAACTACCACCCCAGCCAGTGGTTCGATCTCGGCTTCGTGCCCGTCTACGGCGAGCAGGAGACGGTGAACTTCCGCTTCCCCGGGGACCTCTCGGGCATGCTGAACCTGCCGACCCCGTTCCCCATCAGCATCGTCGGCACCCTGCTACCGACCGATGGCAGTCCCGCGATCGGCAGCACCTGGGTGTCGGCGCTCAACTACTGAGCGGCGCGGCGCAGGAGAGATCGTCATGTCGACGAGCACGCAGGGCGGCCCCGCGAGCGGCTGGGCCGTCGATTTCCCGCGCTGGCTGGACGCCGCCCGACGTGGCCAGCGGCGTGCGCAGGAGGAGCTGTTCTGCCGCTACTACCTGCGGGTCGAGCGCGTGGCGCACGCACGGCTGCGCCGCGCGCTGGGGGAGCAGCGCGGCGCGCTGGCGGCGCGCTTCAGCACCGCGGACGTGGTCCAGGAGGTCTTCCTGTGCCTCCTCCAGAACCTGCGCGAGTTCCGCGGCTCGACGGAGGGCGAGTTCGTGGCGTTCGTGGCGCGCCTGGTTCGCTGCAGGGCGCTGGACGTGGTCCGCCACCACGCGGCGTCCTGCCGCGACTTCCACCGCGGGGAAGGCTCGGTCGAGGTCGATGAGCTGGGCACCCGCGGGCCTGCGCCGCTCGGCGCGACCCCCGAGGACGAGGAGTTCCTGGAGCGCTACGTGGGCGCGCTGGGCGCGCTGCCGCCGCGCACTCAACGGCTCTTGCGAGCGCGGCTGGAGCTGGGGATGAGCTTCCAGGACATCGCCGAGCGCCTCGGCTACTCCTCGCGTTATGCCGTGCGACGCGCCTTCTTCGCCGCCAAGTCGCAGCTCACGCTACGGCTCGGGCCCGACCAGCTGGCGCCGGGGCGCTGAGCCGCGCGGCCCCTACAATCTGCGCCCGCCCATGAGGGCGCGCAGCATGCTGACCTACGACCAAGCCCGCGCCGCGATCGCCGCGCTCGATGTCGCCGCCCGCGCGGAGATGCTGCCGCTCGCCGCCGCCGCCGGCCGCGTATTGGCCAGCGACGTGCGCACGTCGCCTCCTGATCGAGCGTGTCCTGGAGCATCTGCCGGAGAACGAGCTGGAATCCCTGCTCGAGGGGCTCGTCCACTTGGAACGGGTCCGGTGTGGTCGGACCGATCCGCGGCGTCTCGGCGACCGCGTCGCCGACCGCGTGTCGACGACCCGGCGCGGCGGTTTCCTGGGCGACCTCGTCATACGCAACCAGCACGGCCAACGCGAGCCATGGCAGACGCGCGCCTGGGTGGCGGCAACGTCGCACTTGGTTGACCTGGCGCTGGAGCGCCCGCGGAACAACGGCGACGAGGCCACCTTGCGCTCGCTGGTCACCCTGGTCGAGGAGGTGGACGATCGCATCGACGAGTTCGTCGCCTTCGAGGATTCCTGCGCGTGTGACGAGCTCAGCTGCTCACTCGAAACGGCTCGCACGCTGCTCGGCGAGACATGAGCGACTTCCACAAGGTTTGGATCGAGCAATGCGACGCCGCCCAGGGCGTTCGCGAGCACTTCGGCCTCGAGAAAGCCCTGGGCTACTTGATCGGCGAGAAGCTCCTGAACTTCATCCGCGTCTCCGAGAGCGAGCTGGATTTCGCCGCCGAGTTGCCCGCATTCGTCGCTCGAGTGCGTGAGGACTTCGAGCCCCACGAACTGCGCGCCTACCTCGACGAGGTTCGCCGGGTCGGAGCGGCGGCGCACACGTTGAACGAGGCGGAGTACGAATTCGCACGAGAGGCGGGGATGTTCGGCGAGGAGGACGTGGTGCGCGGGGCGAAGGACGTGCTCCGGATGGGCAGCATCCGCGGGATGCTACTCGACTGAAACCCGATTCCGAACGTGGCGCCCGCAACCCATTGCGTGACGACCGGTCTATCCGGTGACGAAGCACCATGGACTTGAGAATCGAATTCGATCGGGGAACCCTGCTCTGCGTTGCCGCTCCAACGGCACCGCTCCACCGCCTGCCCGGGGTGCGCTGCCACCCCGCTCTCCAGACGCCCTCCACGGGGCCCTTTTGAACGTCCCGCGGGGTCCCTTTTCAGAGTGTCGTCAACACCCTCGGCCTGGCGCAACGGCGAATGGAGCACGAGCCGCAGATTGAGTGCTGTCTCGATCGCCAAGTCCGAGTACCGGCGTTGCCTCGCGGGTAACACTGTCGATCCGACGCCAATTGGCTCTCGGCGCCGAGAGCGAATGTAAGCCGAAAACACCCGGACTGGCCGGCGCCAGCCCCTCGACCACGTCGCCGCCGTAGTCGTCCGAACGCAAAGGTCGTCTCCTAGTGGGGTGTCGGAGTGGTCACGATTCGCGAGGTGCCGAGCATCGGACGCAGATCAAGGAGCGACAAGTCCCCCATGGTTGGATGCCATTGGGGACCTTGGCGCGACGCCGAGCTGCGTTCGAGGATCGGTGCCTCGCGAATCGTGACCACTCCGACAGCCTGCTAGCAGCCCGTTG
>JAAELL010000177.1 GCA_024226735.1 bacterium
AAGGCGCAGCGACGACGCGACTTCGCTGCAAGTCTCGGAGGAGGCGCAACGCAGCAGCGGGCGGGTACGGGCCGACCAAAATGCCGCACAAGAGTGAATCACACCACTAGCAACAGCGAATGAGCGAAGCACCTGGGATTCTCACTCACCGGGTTCCGATGAGGATTCCACGTCACGTCATGGCGATCCCAGCCTCCCGAGCTTTTCTTGGCGCAATCACTGGCGAAAGGTGATCGTGGTCCCGTCCGAGAAGTCCGAGGGGCCTCGTCCGTCGCGCTCCAGACCTGGGATGCCACGCCAACCGGCCGGCGAGCGAGCTCCCCCGGGAAGGTCGATACACTGGGCAGCGACGCGATGAGACGACCAACGAGAGGACGTGGCACGGTCTCGCGCCCGCAGTCCAGAAGTACGACCCCCCGCTCACGCCCTTCGCCATGGGGGCGCAGGAGGGCGGTCGTCCTCATCGCGCTGCACGTGCTCGTCGCCCTCCACATCGCGCACTGGATGCTCACCGGCCGTACGCTCGCGCCGCTGGAGTTCAACGAGGTGATGTTCACCTTCGAGCACGGGCTGATCACGGCCGCGCTCATCCTGATGGTGGTGACGGTTCTCGCTACGCTCGTGTTCGGGCGCTTCTTCTGTGGTTGGGCGTGCCACCTCGTGGCGCTTCAGGACCTCTGTGCGTGGCTCCTCGCGAAGCTGAACATTCGCCCGCGCCCGCTGCGCTCGCGCCTGCTGTTCTACGTGCCCTTCGGCGTCATGCTGTACACGTTCCTCTACACGCCGGCACGACGCGCGCTCATCGCAGCGTGGCCTGCGGCGACCGAGGTCGTCGGCACACCGCCCCCGTTCGCGTTCCGCATCGCAGCCGAAGGCGAACAGTGGGAGTCGTTCGTCACCACCGACTTCTGGCGCAACCTGCCGGGCCCCGTGCTCACCATCACGACGTTTCTCGTCTGCGGCTTCGTGCTCGTCTACTTCCTCGGGTCGCGGTCGTTCTGCCGGTACGTCTGCCCCTACGGCGCCATCTTCTCGCTCGCCGACCGGTTCGCGCCGGGGCGCATCCTCCTGACGGGGCACTGCTTGCAGTGTGGGCATTGCACGGCGACCTGCTCCTCCCACGTCCGCGTGCACGAGGAGCTGGCGCGCTACGGCATGGTCGTGGATCCGGGGTGCTTCCGGGATCTCGACTGCACCGCGGTCTGCCCCGAAAGCGCCATCGAGTACGGCATGCGCCGCCCCGCGCTCTTCGCGCAGCGGACGGGCCCGAAACGGAAGCGCCGGCCGTCGCTCGGCCGCGGCGACGAGCTGCTCGCCGTGCTCGTCTTCGCGGTCACGCTCTCGATCTGCACGGGCTTCCCCGAATCGATCGCCCCTTGGGCGGGACGGCTGTACAGTTTCATGCCGCTCTTCCTCGGGGCATCGCTCGCGCTGCTGACGGCCTTCGCGGTCGTGCACCTGCGCCGACTCGTGCTGCGCCCGGCGTACACGCTGCAGGGCCGGGTGCTGCGTTCCGGCGGAAGGTTCCGCCGTCCGGGCGTCCTCTTCGCAGTGCTCGCTGGCACGTGGCTGCTCGTCGTGATCGACTCCGGCCTCGTCCAGTACCACATGTTCGCAGCAGCCCGAGCCACCGAGCACACGCGCGGCGTCGCCGTGGCCGCGCTATCGCAGGACGCGACGGCGCTCGCCGGCGTGGGCGAGCCGGTGCTCGAGGCGGCGAGGCGCGGCGAGGAACATCTGCGCCGGGCCCGGACGCTGGGGCTCCTGCGTGACGTCCGCATCGATCGCCGCCTCGCGTGGCTCGCCCTCGTGCGAGGCGACACCGGGTCCGCCGTCGACCACCTCCGAGCGGCCATGGAAGGTGAGCCGGATCATCCCGACACGCCGTACCAGCTCGGCCGCGTCCTCGCGGTCCGAGGCGAGCACGCCGAGGCGGCCCGCATGCTCGTTCGCGCCCAGGAGCTGGGCGAGCGCACGCCCGGGTCCACGGATGCGATCACGCGCGGCGTACACCAGCTCGTGCTGATGGGCCGGCCGGACGCCGCCCTGCACGTGGCGCGCGAGATCATGCAGCTGCGCCCAGCCGATCAGGATCTGCGGGAGGCACTCGCGCGGGTGCTGGAGGCGGGTCGCGCGCAGGGTGGTGGCTAGTGGTGTAGGCATCCAGCGCACCTTGGTGGCGGGGAACAAGGGACCGTTCGGAGAGTAGGCCGTGCACCTCGACGGCGACCGCATCGAGGCGATCGTTCCGCGCAAGGCACTGGGCGCGGAGCCCGTGCGTTCGGTATGAGGTGGGCGTCTCCGCTCGAAGTGCCGTCAAGGCCCTCCGTCGTCCGCCCCGGCTCCTACCTCGCGCCCGAACGAACGAAGAAAACCCAGGAGGTCGACGATCTCATCGACCTCGAGCATGTCCACCAGCCCGCTGGGCATCGGCGACAGCGCGGATTCGCGCATCTCCTCCACGTCCTTGCGGTCCACCGTGATCGTCTCGCCTGGCTCGTACATGTTCGGCAGTACCTGGATGGTGTCCCCACGGAGATAGACGATGCGTCCATGGATGACATCACCGTCGTGCATGAGGATCGTCACCTGTCGATGCAGGTTGCTGACCGTCGCATCAGGTTCGATGATCGCCTCCAGCAGGTCGCGAGCGCTGAAGCGTCCCCCGGCGCCGGTCAGGTCCGGGCCGATGGCACCACCTTCGTTGGCAAAGCGGTGGCAGGCGAAGCAACCGACTGCAGCGAACATCCGGCGGCCCCGTTCGAGGTCGGGCTCTCGCGTGGTCGTCTCGACGAGCGGAAGCAGCTCCTTCAGGGTCCACTGCCGGTTCACCGTGCGCGGGCCCAGCAATGCCTGTGTTGTTTCCTGGGGGGAGCGCGTCGTTGGGCCGGCGTCGAGGATCGGTTGCAGCCCAGCTCTCTCTTCTGGCGTCAGGGCGGCGATGGCTTCGGTCTTGATCCCACTCACGAAGCCGGCGAAGCTGGCCCCGCCGCGGTAGCCGCCGGCCTGGGCGAACCACTCGAAGTACTTCTTGCGCAGTGGTGGCGTCCAGCCGGTCTCGAGACGACGTAGAGACTTGATGTACTCGAGCTGCTCTTCTTGAGTCGGTGCCAACGCCAGGAGTTCCAGCGTCGGAGCTGCCACGCCGGGCGCTTGCAGGTACACGAGAAGACGACACAACTCCGCGTTCAGAGCGCGACCGCGCTCGGGGAAGCGAGGCGAGAGATGTGCGACGAGGTGTTCCCGGGCAGTCGGGGCAGGCGGACCGAGTCGCGTAAGAACCAGCGTGTAGGTACGCAGGAGGTCGAGCTTGAGCGCATAGTCGAGCGTCTCCCAGTCGATCCGCTCCAGGGCCTCCAGCATCCTCGTCTGGAGGTCGGGGTCGGCGTCGGGCGCGTCGGGTGCGCGGTGCGCCGGATCTCTGGCACTCACTCGGGCCAGAGCGACGAGCGCCGTCAATGCGCTCTGCGCGTCCCGCTCATCGAGTGCGCGGTCTGCCCACAGAGCCGCCGGTTGCCACTCCAGGGCCACGCGTGCGGCGAAACGCACGTACCGATCCGAGTGGCCCAGTGCAGGCCAGACGCTGTCCACTGCCGAAGGATCCTGGCGGCCGTGGAAGCTCTCCAGCCGGCGGCGGACCGCCCTCGCCCTCGCACTCACCGCCTCCGCTGTCGCCGTGACCCCGTTCGTTGCCTCGTTCGTTGCCTCGGTTGCCTCTCTCCCGTCCCCGACGTGGCGGACCCGGTAGAGTCCGGTCTGGATGTTCCAACCACCTGTGATGAAGTAGAGCGAGCCATCTCGCGGATTGACCACGATGTCGGTGGTCGGGAGAGGCGTGCCGCTCATGAACAGCTCCACTTCACCGCTGTACGCCGAGCCCTCCGGTTGCAGGTGGGCGACGTGGATGCGTCCATAGCTCCAGTCCGGTAGGAACAGCGCGCTCTGGTAGCGCTCCGGGAAGTCGGTTCCGTAGCCGAATGTCATCCCGACGGGTGAGCCGGGCCCCACCTCGATCACCGGTGGCAAGCCATCGATCCAGTAGGACGGCCACTTGCCCGAACCATTGCGCCAACCATACTCGCTGCCGCTGGTCACGAGACAGACACGCGTGGGTCGGTACCACGGCGTGTTCATGTCCCACTCCATGTCGGCGTCGAAAGTGAAGAGGTCGCCGTTGCGGTGGAAGGCTGCATCGTAGGGATTGCGGTAGCCGACGGAGATCAACTCCCAGTTCCGACCGTCGCGGTCCACGCGATAGATGCACCCTCCGGGCGCCAGGGTATTCACCATGAACCCGCCACCATCGGGCAGTCGCGGCAGCAACAGGTCCTCGCCCCAGGTCTCCGGTACCCGTGAAGAGCTCAGCTCGGGAGGCTCGGTGGCGTTCCCCGCCACCACGAAGATCGAATCCCCGTCGGGGCCGGCCACCAGGCCGTGCCAGCCGTGGTCTCCACCTCCCCCGAGCCTGCGCAGGAGGTCCACCTGGTCTAGTTGCCCGTCAGCATCGGTATCGCGGACCCGGTAGAGTCCGCTCTCGTGCTTGCCGTTCTTGCTGACCAGAACGAACAGACTGTCGAAGGCCCACAGCAGACCCTGGGCACTGCTGAGGTCCACGCCTATCTTCTCGACGATGGTGTCCTCCGGCGTTCCAGTCAGGGACGGCGGCGTCACGCGGTATAGACCGCTGCCGTACTGATCGCTGACCACGAAGCGTCCGACATCATCGACGCACATGCTGACCCACGAACCCTGACTCTTGGGCGGCGAGTACAGCAGCTCGACCTGGAATCCTTCCATGATCTCGATCTGCGTCGCAGGCGTGGCCGCCGGACTCAGTGGTGCGGGTGTTCCCGTGAGTGAGTGCCGGGTGATGCTGTTCCAGGGTGCGTCCCCGAGCCGGCCCACCACCTGCGCGTGAGGCCATTCGCCGGCGTCGAAGTCGGGCTTCCGCCACCCCGGTACTTCTGCCGTGGACATGCGCCAGCTGCTGTCCGTCTGCACGAGGAGGGTGGTTCCATCCGGCCCTTCCAGACGCAGCTGGAGCAGGAAGGCAGCCGCACCCCGCTGGCGGTTGCGACCGGTCGCCGCGAGCACGTGGTGTCCTTCGCGGTCGTTGTCGCGTGGCCACTTCAACTCCCGCAGCACGGGCGTCATCCAGAGATCTCCCGCAGCGACCTCCGCACCGTCCAGCCACACTGTCATCTCGTCGTCGCAGGTGGCGAAGAGCTGAGCGCGAACGATCGGACCCTCGAGCGAGAACTCCTTGCGGAAGTGGCGAGTCTCTCCCTGTTGCGCCTGTCCCCCGGACCAGATCCACTCGGGTCGGGGCTCACCGGGTTCGGATTCCGAGTACGAGTCAGGCTCCAGGCTGGAGCCCTGGTCGAAGACCTTCAGGCGGAGGTTCTTGAACTGCACCTTCATGGGCGGGCCCGGGTGCATTTGCAAGGCGATCACGCCGCCGCGCGGACCGGCCTGCTCGTCGACGGCTCTGGACATCAGCACGTCGTTGAGGAAGAGCTGGATCTCGGTGCCTCGTGCGATCACGCGGTAGTGGTTCCAGTCGTCGTGCCGGATGTTTCGGCGCAACTGGTCCGGATCGCCCAGGGCGGTGACGTGGCGGGTACCGTCTTGGGCGATGTGGACGTTCTCGTTGCGCATCGCGATGCCGCCGCGCGCGTGCTCGAAGAGGGCGCCGGTCCAGTCGTCGTTGGCATCCATATCGGCCTGGTAGCCGCTGGTGTCCCAGTCGGGCAGCTCCTCGCTGCGGAACTGGACGCCGGAGTTGCCGCCCTGGAGGCGGAACGAGAAGCGGAGCTCGAAGTCGGTCGGCTGTCCCCCGCGCCAGATCAGGTAGTTGTGCTCGAGACAGGGCTTCTCGGCGGTGCTCGCGGCGGTGAGGGCACCATCCTCGACCGACCACCATCCCGGCTTGCCGTCCCAACCCTCGAGGTTCTTGCCATTGAAGATCGGAACGAATCCGTGCTCCTGTCCTGCCACAGACGAGGTGAGGGCCAGACTGAGCAAGGCAGTGACTACGGTGTACATCGAGGGAGATCCGGGGCGGGAGTGGCTGCTCCAGGCTCGAGTGCGCCGGGTCCAAGGTCCAGACGCCGTGTCGATGATCCCGGGTTAGTACCGCCCATGGTACCGCCCGGGCGATGCGTAGCGCCTCCGGGACCCCGTGCAGTCGTCCGGGTGCATCTGCCTCGCGGTCGACGTCGGCCGTCTTCCGGCTCCAGCGGCGCACGACAGCGGTCGAGCTCCCAGTCTCCTCGCACGATCTCGTCGTCGACGGATACGAGGCGTTCGAATCGCGCCGCGCCCCCGGCGTCTTCGGGGTCGCGGGTGCAGCACGAGGGCCGCGAGCCGCTCGAGCAATGTCAGCGGCTCGAAGACGAAGTGCGTCGTGCCGTCACGCCACGGACGCCGGAGCTCGTAGACGACCTTGCCCTCGGGCGACAACGAAGAGCGGTGGGTTCGGCACGGCCACGCAGTTGTCGTACTTCTCGGCCGCGGCCTTGTGTTCCCTTCGGGTCGATGCGCCAACGCCCCCTCGAGGGCTCACGGCCGGCGGACGGGGGCGTCCGTCAACGGGCGCATGTCCATGCGCGGCCGCTCCTCGAGCATCTTCTGGGTCCCGTCAAAGGCCTCGAGCAGCTTCCGGTAGTCGGGGTCCTGAGTGTCGGCAAACACAGCATTGCCGCACCTCTGCGTACCTCCGGCCTCTCTTGCCAGCGGCGCCGCCATGAAACCGTTTTGCTCCGGATGATCCAGACGCAGGAAGAAGCTGTCGTCCCCGGGAGCCTGGAACGGGTCTTCCATTCCTTCGTGACAGGACACACAGCGGCGCTGCGCCACGTCGGCAAAGGTATCTTGCAGTCGATCGGGCAGGATCTGACGGCAGCCCTTGTTCGCCTTGTACGCGGAGTCGCTGCTCCGATAGTACGGACAATTCAGATCCATCCAGGCATAGACACGGTGCCGCTCATCTGGGGTGAGCTCGACCCGATCCATGCCATTCTCGTCGGGGTGTCCCTCGGCGATGACCTTCCCGAGCAGCGAAGCCCTGGCACCCCATTGTCCGGGTTCGATCATCAGGATATTGGCTTCCTGCCCGTTGTAGGTCTGGATCCAGCTTGTGTACTTGGACTCGCCGCCGCCGCCGTGGTGCTCGCTGCGCGTACCCTTCCTGACGAGGTGTTCGTAGGACACGTTGAAGAAATCCGTCTTGCCGCCGGTCAGTTCAAGCCCCCCCGCCTGCTCCTCCCAGTCGTGGCACCGAACGCAATGCTGGTCGAGCACCGGCTGCACGATCTGCGAATAGCTGAACCCGCGGACGCCCCACTCCGGTTTCACGAGTTCCTGGGCGGCCCGCCTCATGGCCATCGGGCGATCCTCGGCCATGCGGGGCGGTGGTCCCACGGTGTTGCGGTTCGGATGACATCCCACGCAGCCCTGTACCTCGCCTGGCATGAGATGCGTGAAGGTTCGCATGCGCTGAACGGCGCGTCCTTCCGCGTCGAGCGGGAGGAAGTAGATCGGCTCGCGGGCTGGCACCTTGAAGTGTGCGGACCCGTCGTCCTCGACGGCGGCATAGCCCCAGATCCGTTTCGGCGCGTAGGTGGCGCCAGCACTGACAACGGGGAACTGAAAGCCGAAGGCGCGCCTGTCGGGATCGATGCCCAGCGGCTTCTCGACCTCCTGCACCACGGCGAGGCGCTCGATGGAGCCGCGCTCCACCTCGGTGCCCAGGCCGTTGTATACGTCCTGCATGAAGATGGTAGCCCACTCCTGGCGGTCTTCGATCGGGTCAGGCAACGTCGACGCAATGAGGTGCTCGCGCTTGCGTTCCCTGACGGGCTGTGGGGCGTAGAACCCCAGGGAGTCGCTTCCCCTCAGGACGACAGAGGAGTACTCCATCGCGTAGTCCCGCAACTCGATGCTGCCGCTCCTGGAGACGAGGTAGTACTTCTCGTCGAGAGGAAAGGGGTTGAGGTAGGGCCCGCGGACCCGGTTCCCGGCGCCCTTGTCAACTTGCCCGATATCGACTTCGGGCGTGAGGTTCGTGATGGCGGCCTGGGCGTTGGGGCCGAGCTCCGGATCCACGATCCCGATCGCGCCGCGGCAGGGCCCGTTGTGGGAGGTGAGCACGCAGAGCACCTTGCCAGCACTGCCCGGTATCTCGCGCGCATCCATGAATGTCGCAGGACTCAAGACGCGGTTGCCGAACACTCCGGCCAGCCTCGTCCCGTCGGGGTTGATCGCCCAGAGGCTCTGGATCGGGATGGCGGGCCGGTCGACATATTCCCAGCGGCTGTACACGACGCGGCCGTCCGAGAACACGGCTGGCGTGAAATCGTTCAGGTAATTTGCGCTCAGCCGGATCTCCTCGCTGCCGTCGGCCTCGCAGCGCCAGAGAATCGGGGTCGTGGTCTTCCAGCAGTAGGCGAAGGCGGGCTTGCGGTCGGAGAGGAACGCGATGCCGCCGTCGGGCAGCCAGCAGGCATTGAAGTTGTTGGATTCGTCCGTAGTGATCTGCTTCAGGTTCTTGCCGTCAACATCGACCGTGTAGAGCTGGAAGGGCTCTGTCATCGTTCGCTTCCAGCTGAACAGAATGGTCCGGCCGTCATAGTGAACGTTGAGATCGAGAACCTGGCCTTCGCTGCTGTCGAGGATCTGCGTGAGTCGGGCGTCCGCGCCGGAGAAATCGCAGACCCAGAGCCCGCCTCCGGGACGCAACCCCTCCTGGTGGTAAGTGTAGACGTGGCTGGAATTGATGGGATGCCGCTGGGAAACCACGATCTTCGTGAAGCCCAGTTCACCCGAACGGAGTCTGTCACGGGATTCCTCGTCCACAGGGAGCACCTCTCCGGCCCCACCGCGTGCAATCTTGTCGAGCTGCGCGTCCGCCGGGTGCCCGTCGAAGATCCCAATCTCCGAGGCCCCAGGGTTCGGCCCACCGTAGTTGTCGGGAAAGCGAAGTGTGACTCTCTTGACCGTGACCGGCTTCCTGAGAGGGATTCGCTGCGCCGACGGCCCGGGTTCGAGTTCGACCTCGGCTACCGGCTGCTCGTCATCGTCAACGTAGACATGGCATGACGTGAAGTTCTCATTGTCCAGCCAGGCGGTGCGTCCCCAGTAGACGACCTCTGCAACGCGAACGGGGTCCTGCCACTCGAAGGAAATCGAGGCGCTGCTTGCCTGGGCGTGGGGAATGCACCAGGCCTGGTGGGTGTCCTGCTTGCACAGCGGGGCGGGGATCTTCCCGTCGGCGACGTACTTGGGGTCGTACGCCTCGCTGTGCTGCCCACTCGCCGAGATCGAGGCAGCCGGGGCGAGGTTCTCACAGTCAGCCGCAGCATTCCCGTAGGCCCAGGGCATGAGCGCTACCAAGACGACGAGCGCCACCCTTGCCTCGACCACGTTGAACATGGAGCTGTTTCCTCGCTCAGCAGAACGAACTGTAGACCACCGGCGGTCGGTCCAGATGTCCGACCCGTGAGGCCCGCACCGAGAAGCCACTGATCGAAGCAGTATCCCGAGACACCGCCGGGAGGGCAAGGGCGATATCGGGGGGCGACTACCCGCGGCCCGCACACCGTGCTGTCCACAGACTCGGCTGCGGCGCGACCCACTGCAGGGCCCGGTGTTCAGGGTTGGCGCGGGCTGGCGAAGAGGGATCGGTCGTGACAGGATCCTGGAGTTGGGCCCTCAATCTCTCCTTCCCCCCGCCGGACCAAGGCGTGATGCCGGATCGTCCGGGCAACCATCGAGTCGGATCGGTGCAGCTATCGAACGCTCCGCCGGCCTCGCTCGAAGACGGCTGGTGCTTGCCTTGCGGCTCATCCTCGCGCTCGTTTGTGTCTGCGTTCGGCCGAGTGTGCAGGAGTACCGCGGCTCCGCAGAGGAGGTCACCGGCCCCTACGAGCGCCAGATCCGGGAGCGACGTTCCCGGCTGCGTTCCACGTCGGCGCACGCACGCGCCCGCGCCGCCGAAGCGTTGGGTTTCCTGCGGGCTTACGCCGCCGAGGCTGAGCTCGTCCGCGGGCTGACGGACCCCTCGCCGCTCGTTCGCCGGCAGGTCGCGCTGGCGCTGGCCTGGTGCGGTGGGCGCGACTCGGTGCGCCCGCTCATCGACGCGCTCGACGATGTGGACCCGACGACGCGGCAAGCGGCACACACGGCGCTGACGAACCTCACCGGGATGGAGTTCCCGTTCGACGCCGCGGCGTCCGAGGAAACGCGAACGTCACAGTGCAACGCCTGGCGAGAGTGGTGGAAGACCGCGGCCGACGGCGAGCCCCCGGCCGAGGTCCTCCAGCTCCTCGCGAGCCGGGATGACCGGCTGCGTGGACGATCGGTGACGACCTCGTCGACGTACAAGGGAGGCTCGGACGTCCTGGTCGACGGCCACATCGGACCGGAGTTCTGGCAGACGAAGAACGTTCCCTTTCCACAATCGTGCACGGTCGATCTCGGTCGCCTGGAGACGATCTCGAGAGTGATCGTCCACCAGTACGGAGTGGCGTTCGTGATGACGGCCTACGAGCTCGCGACGAGCGTGGACGGCCTCACGTTCGAGGTCGTCGCAAAGCAGGAGGGCCCCACGCCGGTCCGGCTGTCCGTCACCTTCCGCACCCGTCCGTGCCGCTTCATCCGCGTGACGAGCCTCGACTCGGCCAATCGGACGTACCCGACCACGTTCTTCGAGGTCGAGGTCGACGACGGATCCGGCGCTGGTCTCTCGGCGCCTCGCACCGATGCGTGGAAACGCGAACGCGGCCTCCGTGCGCTTGGTGCGCTGGGCGGGCCCGGGGCGTCGGAGGCGATCCTCGCGTCCCTCGCACCGCGCCCGTCGACGGCCCGAGATTCCAGGCTGGTCGCGCAGGCCGGCATTCGTGCGCTGGG
This sequence comes from bacterium, assembly GCA_024226735.1. Lineage (GTDB taxonomy): Bacteria > Planctomycetota > UBA1135 > UBA1135 > JAAELL01. The sequence continues at coordinate 10,909 of JAAELL010000177.1, forward strand.
GAGGCTGAGAGACGAGGACGCCCTTCCGTTCCTCCTGGCGTTGCTCGACGACACCTTCTGGGCCCGCCACGCTGCGGAGGCGCTCGGCGACTTCGGCGACCGTCGGGCGATCTCACCGCTCGTCGCAGCCTACGGTCGGTACGCCAAGAGACTCGACGGCGCCAATCCGTCCGACGTCCCGGCCGACGACCGAATGGGGTTCCCGTCCGAGGACCGGATGCTCGAGACCCCTTACCGCATCGCCTTCGCCCTCTGCCGCTTGTTGTCCGGCTCGGGCGAGGACCGCGCGGCAGCGCGCGAGATCGCGCCGCGCCTCATGGCGAACCTCCCCGGCGACCACGACACGTTCCTCCTCTACGAGCCCGAGGTCGGCCACCTTCTCACGCGGCACCTCCTCGAGCTCGGCGGCCTACGTCAGGACGCCTGTGAACACGCGTTCGCGATGCTCGGTCAGCCGCGGCGCGTGCCGGAGCTCCCCGCCGGGGCTCCTGAGTGGCCACGCTTCGGCGCCGGTCGCATGGCCACGTGGCTGCCGGCGCTGTGCACGGAGGAGGAGGATCTACCGCGGCTCGTCGCCCTGCTCGAGCACGAGGACGGCTGGGTCCGTCTCAACGCCGCGAAGACCCTGGCGTGGATCGGGGACCCGCGCGCGGCTGCGCCGATCGCGGCGCTTCTCGCAAGCGCGCCGGCCGAGGCCGCGTACGGATACAGCGGCACGTTCAAGGACGAGGAGTACGCCGACCCGGCACCGCGCTGGCGCGAGGGGCTCGTCCGGGCGCTCGGGTTGCTCGGCGCCCGCGAGCACGCGCCGCTGATCGTCCGCGTCCTCGAGGACGAGCGCTCGGTGCTCGAGGTCCGGCACGCCGCGGCCCGCGCCCTCGCGGATCTCGGCGGCGCGGCAGCTCACAGCGCGCTGCGGCGGGCTGCCGTCGAGCACCCGTTCCACACCGTCCGGCTCCTCGCGCGCGATGCTCTGCGGGCGTCCGGGGTCCCGCTCGACGAGACTCCCAGGGCGGACGGTGCCCCACGCCCCCTCGACCGCGAGCGTCGTGACCCACCCCCGGCCGCGCCCCTCGACGCCATCGTCTTCGTTCGCGGCGACAACAGCATTCCGAACACGATCGGCACCGTCGAGCAGGCGGATCGCTGGCGACAGACGTACGTCGTCACCGACTCGGGACCGGCGTACAGGCCGGGACGGAACCTCTACACCCTGCGCCCGGTCCGACCCGACGGAACGCTGACAGCCCTCACGCGGTTCGCGGAGGGCTACGTCGCCGAACCCGAGGTCGCGTGGGATGGAGGGGACATCGTGTTCACCCATCGCGGCCAGGACGACCCCTGGTGGCACGTCTGGCGCATCCAGGCCGACGGCTCCGGGCTCGAGCAGCTGACGCACGGCCCGTACCACGACGTCGGCCCGGCGTACCTCCCGGACGGTCGGATCGTCTTCGCCTCGACGCGGGCCGGGATCCGTGACGAGTACCATGGCTATCCGTGCACCAGCCTGCACGTGATGCACGCCGATGGGAGCGGGATCCATCCGATCACGACCAACATCGGACGCGACAACGAGCCCGCGATCCTCCCGGACGGGCGCATCGTGTTCAGCCGCCTCGAGGTCTTCTACTCGCGCAACAAGACCGAGCTGACCCTGCACGCCATGGGTCCCGACGGCGTGCGCGACACGGTCCTGTACGGCCCGGAGAGACGCACCTTCTGGCGCACGCTCGACCACGGGGCGCCGACGCCGGCGGACGGACAGGAGGCCCCCCTGACGCACCGCGTGCTGCGCATGACCCAGCCCCAGCCGATGCCCGACGGCAGGCGCATCGTCGTCGTCACGCAAGGCGGGCTCACGCTCGTGGGGCCGCTGCGCGACTACGAACAGATCATCACGCCGGACAACGAGACGCGCAGCTACACCACGCCCTGGCCGCTGCCCGACGGCCGGATCCTGTGCGCGTCGACCCTCAAGACGCCCGACCGCGCGCAGGTGGACCTGGGGATCTACTCGTTCGACCCGGGGAGCGGCGCGTTGACGCTCGTCTTCAACGATCCGGGCACGGCCGACTTCGAGCCGCGCCCGCTCCGGCCCCGCCCGCCCCCGCGGCAGCTGCCGTGCGAGCGGCGCGACGCGGGGTACGACGCTCGCTTCCTGTGTGCCTCGGTGTTCACCTCACAGGAGCAGGGCGTCGCCGAGCGTGGGCGCCTCGTCCGGCTGATCGAGGGCACGCCCGTCGTCGCCCGCCACAGCACGCAGACCAACGAGCACGAGGTCTGGAAGAACCACGGCGGCACGCTGGCGCGAGTGCTCGGAACGGCGCCGCTCGCCGCGGACGGCTCCTTCTACGTCGAGGTTCCGGCCGACCGGCTGCTGCACTTCCAGGTGCTCGACAGCGACCGGCGCGTGATCGGCAACCAGAAGACATGGATCACCGCGAGGGCGGGTGAGACGCGCTCCTGCATCGGTTGTCACGAGACGCCGGATTCCGCCCCGCCGCCGGCCCGGCCCATCGCCTCCAGGTACCCTCCGCTGGAGTTCCTGCCGGAGGGTGACGAGTTCCACTACCGCGCCAAGGCGTGGTTCAAGGGGTCCCTTCCGGACGAGATCGAAGAGCGGACGCGGACGGTCCGGGCCGTGGGTCTCCTGGCGCGGTGACGACTGTCACTCTCCTCCACCTCTGGCATCCGGGGCCGGCATGCGTGGAGGAGAGTTACTGGCGCTGTGAGGTGCTGCGCCCCCACAAGTCGCTCGACTGGAGAACTCCGGCCGAGGTCGAGAGAGCCGCCTCTTTCCGCAGCAGGGCTCGAACGCCCGGGCGGCGCGCCGGTGTCCGGTGCACACCTCCCGCTCAGCGCAGCCTGGTCAGGAACGCCATCAGGTCCGCAAGGTCCTGGGCGGAGAGGCCCAGTGCCACGTTGTCCGGCATGGTCGAGCGCTCGGACTGCCTGCGCACGGCGACCTCGTCGGACGGGATCGACACGCGCCGCCCCTGGGCATCCTCGAGCACGACCTCGTCCCCGTCTCCGCGCAGGAACCCCGCGTGCACCAGGCCGTCCGTGGTCTGCACCACACAGGTCTCGAAGCCGGTCAGGATGACCGCGCTGGGCTCGAGGATCTGCTGCAGCAGCTCCGCGGGGCCGTACTTGCCGCCCACGGCGGAGAGGTCCGGGCCCACAGCGCCGCCCCGGCCGTCCACCGCGTGGCAGCGGGAGCAGGCCGCTTCCGCCTCGAAGAAGATCTGCGCGCCGCGGTCCGGGTCGCCCTGGGCCGCGGCCTCGATCGCGACCGACGCGACCGCGCCCTCCCCGAAGACGCCCGCCGCCAGGGCGCGCACCGCCAGGTCGCCGTGGGCGAGCATTTCCGCGGCGACGGCGTCGAGCACCGGCGCCGGAAGGGCGCCCTCCTGCGCCAGGGCCACCAGCACGTGCCCGCCCGTCGCATCGAGCGCCAGCGCCCGGGCCGCGTCGACGCGCGCCTGTATGGGCTGGTCCCCCTCGAGCAGGGCCGACCGCAGTCGCGCCAGGCGCACACGGTCGGGTGGACCGTCGTGGTAGGCCAGGAAGCGCACCGAGGAGCGGCGCTGCGCGGCGTCGAAGTCGCCGTCGTCCATGGCTGCGCGCACGGTCAGGCGCACGAAGTCCCCCTTCAGATCGAAGGCCAGTACGCTGGGCGCGTGGGTGCCGATGCCGTGCTCGTACACCTCGCCGCCCACCGCGAGGGGACCGCCCTTGCAGTCCTTGTCCCGGTTCAGCGCGCCCCAGCCGACCTCCCCCAGGGACCAGCCGTGCTGCTCGAGCCGCACGCTGGTGCCGTCCGCCCGCACGAGCCGACCGTCGAGCCAGTCGGCCCAGTCGCAGGAGTTGCCGTCGCCCCCGTCGTCGGCCACCAGCCACAGTTTTCGCGCACCGGTGAGGTCGAGGGAGAGGTCCACCGCGCCGCTGTGCAACACGCCGCTGTCGAAGCGCGCCAGGCCGGGGAAGCGCGCGGGCCTGGCCGGCGCCAGGTGCGCGAAGGCGCCGCCCGCGCCCTCTTCCAGCCACCAGCGGGCCAGGGGGCGCAGATCCTCTGGCCCCTCGGCCAGGACCCGAACCAGCATCTCGCCCGCCGCCACCGGGCCCGTGAAGCCCAGGGCGTCGATGGCGCGTCGCCGCTCGGCTCGGGGCAGCTCGGGCGCGAGGGCCCGCGCGCCCATGCCCGGCACCGTCGCCGGTGCGTGCAGGCGCCGGGCGAGGTCCACCAGTCCCGGCGACCAGGCCAGGGGATCCTGGTCGACCCAGCTGTCGGCCAAGGACGCCCAGGCCAGGAGTTCGTGACCCTCCGCGCCCTGGCCCAGGGCCTCGAGCATCCAGGGGTCGGGCCGGTACGCGCTCGCGAGCGCGAGCCACGTCGCGCGCCGCGTCTCCCAGGGACGATCGCGCAGGCTCAGCGCCAGGTCCCGCCGCACTAGCGTGGACACGTCCTGGGCGCGCTGGGAATCGTGGATGCCGACGTCGTAGGGTCCCGCGCCGAGCGCGCGCCAGGCCGTGGCGCGCAGCTCCGGGTCCACGTGGCGCGTCAGCTTCAGGCACAGGAGGTGGCCGGCCCTGGCCCGCATGCGCCCAGCCGCCCAGGCCACGCGCGCGGCGAGCTCGGGCGACTCACGAAGTCCGTCGAGGATCTCCTGCAGGGCGGGCACGACCCTCTCGCCCTGCTCGACCAGCTCCTCGATCGCCGCCGCCCACACGTTTGGGGCGGGGGAGCGCAGGCGGTCGAACACGTCGGCCAGATTCGGAGAGGTCGGCGAGGTCCCCTCGCGCACCACCCGGTAGATCGCGCCGGTCGCCAGGTCGTCGTCCATCTGGTGCCCGCCCACCACCGGGTCGAACCAGTCCGACACGTACACCGCGCCGTCGGTGCCAACGGCCACGTCCGAGGGCCGGAACCAGCGCGCGGGATCGGCCTTTCGCGCGCTCCACACGTAGTCCGGGTCCGGGTCCGAGGTCGTGCCCAGGAACACGAACGGCTCGAGCTCGTAGCCCGCGCCCGCTGGCGCGCGACGGTAGCCCCAGACCACGTTCTGCCCGGCCTCGCAGGAGAGCAGCAGCCCGCCCGCGTACTCGTTCCCCAGGCCGAAGCCCTCCAGCCAGCCGATGCCGGTCGGCGCGCCGTTGCCATACACGTGGCCAGAAGGGATCACGCCCGGGTCGTCCTGACGCCAGTGGGCCGTGCGCACGCTCTGTCCGGGCCGCATGTCCGCCCGCCAGGAACGCGCGCCGTCCTTCGAGTCGTAGCCGCAGTCCCCGTGGGGCAAGAGGAAGGTCGTGCGACAGCTCCGCGTGTCGTCGTTGTCGTTCATCCACAGCTCCCCGTAGCTGTCGACGCAGGTGCCGACCGCGTTGCGGAAGCCGTGGCCGACCACCTCGAGGCCGCGCCCGTCGGTGCCGACCTTCAGGGCGACGCCCCCGTGCCACACGCGCCCGTCGTCGCTCACCAGGCCCGGGGTGTTCTCCTTGTTGTGGGGGCTGCCGCCCGTGAACCAGGAGCCCGCGCGCAGGTTCCAGCCGGCCGCGTCCTCGACCAGGTGCGGCCCGGCGTTGCCCACATTGAAGAGGTAGCGTCCGTCGGGGCCGAGCTGGGCCGCGTGCAGGGAGTGGTCGTGGTCGAGGCCGCCGAAGCCGGTCAGGAGCACGCGCTTGTCGAGCACCTCGTCCTCGGGCCCACGCGTGTACACGATCAGGTTCGGGGAGCAGGAGACGATCACCTCGTCCCCAACGACGGCCACCCCCATGGGCGAGACCAGATCCTCGTCCTGCACGAACACGCGCGAGGAGTCGGCCCGGCCGTCGCCGGTCGTGTCCTCGAGGATCACGATGCGATCGCCGCCCGCCCGCCAGGTGGTCTTGTCGTCCTGGTTGTTGAAGTCGCGGTAGTTGACCGCCTCGGCCACCCACACCCGGCCGCGCTCGTCCACGTCGATACTCGTCGGGTTGGAGAGCATGGGCGTGCGCGCCCACACGTTCACCTCGAGCGCGGGCGCGGTGCGCAGGGTGGAGACCAGCGCGTCGAGCGGGTCCTGCTCCTGGGCAGCCGCCGGGAGCGCCAGCGCCATCCACATCGCGCGCCTCATCGTGCGCGCTCCAGGAGCTCACTGGCGATGGCCGACCATTCTTCTTCGGTCGTCCCCTCCGGGCGCGCACGAGCGGCGCGCCGGTACCAGTAATCGGCGTTGGACAGGTCCCCCTCGACCCGGTGCAGGTAGGCGTGCACCCAGTCCCCGTCGGTGCTGCCCGCCTGGTTGCACAGGTCGTGGGCGGCGTCCCAGTTTCCCTTGGCCGCGTGCCAGAGGGCCAGGAGGGCGAGGCTCGGGAGGGTCGGAGCGTCGCCTTCGAGGGTGGCCCGGAATGCCGCGAGGTCCATGCACGAAGTTCTAACCGATGTCCGTTCAGGGGGACCGCCTGCATCTCAACGAACGCGGCTACGAGGTCTGGACGCGGCATCTCCGGCCGCTGGTCCACCTGCTGTACGAGCGTGAGAGGTACCACCTGAAGTCCTCCCAGGATGCACCAAGAAGAAGTGCTTGATCATTATGGTTCGGATCCGTATTATTCGGTTCCGAAACAATGACACGACCAGCCCGACTCCAACTCCTATCGCCCCTCCACCGGGCCTCCCGGCAGATCTCGCTCTTTCTCGAGGAGCGCATGGAAGGACGGTCGCCGACCGAAGGGCACCTCCTGAGCTACCTGCGCAGCTACGCCCCGTGTCCAGTGGGCGCTCTGACCCGCGTCTTCGGGATCAAGGGTGCGACTTTGACCGGCGTGCTCGATCGGCTCGAGGCCCAGGGGCTCCTGGAGCGCCGCATCGATCCCGAAGACCGGCGCTCGTTCCTGGTCCACCTCTCGGACGCGGGTCGGAGTACGGCGGACGGCCTGAACCGCATGACGCGGAGCTTCGAGCGCGCCGTGCTCCGACGCATCGGCGACCGCGACCTGAAGGGCTTCCAGGCGGTGGTCGCCGCGATCGCTGCCGAGACTCAGGTCGTCGTGCGTCCCCCGACCTCACACACTCCCAGGAGAACCAAGCCATGATCCACGACGTACTTCGCACCCAGGCCGGCTTCACCGACTTCGCCGTGAGGAAGAACCTGGAGGGAATCGGCCACGAGGACTCACTGCGCTCCGCTGGCGAGGGCGGCAACTCGATGAACTGGGTGCTCGGGCACCTGGTGAACACCCGAAGCAGCATGCTCGAGCTCCTGGGGGGCGAGCCGGTCACGGACGCCCGGCATGGGGAGCTCTACGGCCGCGGGTCCGGCCCGGCCGACACCACCTCGGACACGGTCGCGCTCGAGGAGCTCCTGCGCCTGTGGGACGCGAGCCAGGCGGCACTCTTGGCCCGACTGGACGCCTGCGGCCCCTCTGACCTCGAACGCCGCGTGCCCAAGCTCTTCGAGCCCGAGAACGAGGAGACCGTGGCCGAGCAGCTCGCCGCTTTCCTCTTCCACGAGAGCTACCACACGGGCCAGCTCGGTGTCATCCGGCGCAGCGTCGGCAAGGCGGGCGCCATCCAGTGATGCCTCGGGCCTTCTTGAACCCGAGGCATGACGAGCGTGCCCCGCCATGGGCGCCTTGGGGCGGCTGCGTTGAAGAAGACCGGCGACTTCGGGATTCTGTGTCCATGAAGCGCGTTCTCCCCATCGCCTGAGCAGACGCGCGGAAGACGAGCGCGATGGCGCGCACCGCCCCCGCCAACACTGCGCAGTCGGGCGCGGCGCTTGTACGAGGACCTCGTGGCGCCCCCTCACTTGCGTCGCTCAGTAGGCGCGCAGCGCGCGGATGACCGGCACTCCGGCGGCGCCGGTGATGAGCAGCCGCAGGTGCTCCGTACGCACCGGTTCGAACCTCGCGATGCGCCTGCGCCCGATGGACGAGCCCTGCGTGGCAGTGAGCCAACGCCCGTCGACGCGGGCCTCGATGCTGTAGGAGACCACGCGCTGCCCCTGGCTCAGGTCCTCCTCGATGACCACACAGCTGACGCTGTGGCCGGAGCCCAGCTCGAGCTCGAGGGCGGGGCCCTCGGCCCAACCGTCGGCGCTGTCGGTGCGCGCGATGGGTCGACCGAACTGTCGGCGGATCTCCGCGCCGAACTCGGCCAGGCGCCCGACCTCGGCCTCGGGGATCAGGCCGCGGGTGTCGGGCGTCATGTTGACCAGCAGGTTGGCTCCCCGCCCGATCGCGCTGTCGTAAGCCTGCATCAGACGCTCGACTGACATGAGCGTGTGGTCGCTGTCGGCGCCCCAGAACCAGGTGTTGCGCGTGTGCAGGTTCGCTTCGGCCAGGATGTAGCCGAAGTCGTCGGGGCCGAGCCAGTGCAGCGGCCCCTGGCCCTGGGGCACGACGTTCCACAGGGGGTAGCTCGCCCACCCGGCCTCGCTGCCGCTCCAGCGAACGTCGGGGCGCGTGCCGGCGAAAATGACGGCGTCGGGTTGGTGCTCTCGAACCAGCGCGGCGATGGCATCACCGTGCTGGGTGCCGAGGCGCGTGCCTTCGTCGTCCATGACGTCCCACCCGAAGGGATCGTAGGCGCCATCGAACCAGATCACGGCCAGGGGCCCGTAGCCGGTCAGGAGCTCCTCGAGCTGCCCCATGAAGACCTCGAAGTAGGTGTCGCGGTCGCCGACGATGTGACGCTTCCCCATCGGCTGGGGCGTCGAGTGGCAGGCGAAGTGCATGTCACCGCCGGAGAGGTACAGCCCCGGCCGCAAGCCGAGCTGGCGGCAGGCGTCCACGAACTCGCGCACCACGTCGCCTTGGCCGTCCTTCCAGGGACTGGACTCGACCGAGTAGTCGGTCGTGCGAGTGGGCCAGAGACAGAACCCGTTGTGATGCTTGGCGGTGAGCACGACGTGCTTGGCGCCGAACGAGCTGGCCGCTGCCGCCCACTGCCCGGCGTCGAGGTCGATGGGATCGAAGACCTCGGGCTCGGGCGTGGCGTGCATGTCATTGCCGGTGTAGGTCGCCGGGCCGAAGTGAACGAAGGCCCCCAGCTGGGCTTCCTGGTAGGTCAGCTGCGCCGGCGTGGGTCGCTGTCGCGCCAGGTCACCGACAGGGGCCTGGCCCGGGGCGTGCCCGGCCTCCTCCCCGGCGATGAGGACCGGCGCCCAGTCGCCCCGATGGGGCGGCGCGATTGGATCCGAGCTGGTAGCGACGGGGAAGAACTCCTCGAACAGCTGCCGCGGCGTGCCCGCGTAGGTCGCCCATTGCAGGTCCCCGGCGACCATTTGGTCCGAGCCCGTGAAGTACAGCAGGGTCTGGCCTTCGAAGTGGCACAGTTCGACGTCGGAGGCATTGCGCTCGCGAACCTCCTCGGAGCGCAGGGGCAGGCCGGTCCGCCCGGGGTCGAAGCTGACGAAGGGCCGGTCCGGCGGCGCGTCTTGCCAGCGCTCGAGGTCCCTCGAGCGTGTGACGCGCGTCTCCCAGCCCGTCGGCAGCGCGTGCAGGTAGAGGGTGTAGTACCAGCCGCCCTCGAAGTAGAGCGCGGGGCCGCCGACGTACTCCTGCGTGCCGTACAGCGCCCCGCTGATTCGCTCCCAGCCGCGCGGGTCGTCGATGTCCGGGTTCTGGCAGTACTTGAAGGTGAACGCGGGCCAGCGGCGATCGTTGGTCTCGTAGAGCAGGACGAAGCGGTCGCCGTCGTGACAGACCGCCGTGTTGTAGATCAGCTCTCCGCGTTCGGCCTCCAGCACTGTCACCGGCGCGCTCCAGTTTCTCAGGTCCGCTGAGCTGGTCATGGCGATCTGCGTGACCTGCCGCCAGCCCTTGCCCCGGCCGAAGTCGCCGGCGAACACGTAGACCCGGCCGCCGTGCACCAGGGCGGTGGCGAAGGCGTGATTGGTCAGCGCGACGGAGACGATCGCGCCGGTCTCCACGTCCCGGACGCGCACCGCGTCCTCGTGGAACCGTGCGCCGGGCTCGGCGCCCGCGATGGTCCAGAACCTCTGCTCGTTCTCCAGGCGGTACAGGCGATCCTGGAAGACGAAGGGCGTGACCTCCACCAGGGGCGAGCCGAGGTAACCACGCTTGCGGATCGGGTTCTGCCAGGCGCGGGCCGCCGGCGAGTCGGCCGAGTCCTGGGTCGGTCCGCCGGGGCCGGTCCCGCGCGGGCCTGCGCCGGCGAGCCCCAAGGCGAGCAGCAACGCCGCGTGCGGTCCGAGCAACAGCATGGGTGGATCCTACCCGGCCGCGAGGAGTCGAGTGAGAGCAAGGCCCCCGGACGCCGGAGGAAGCAAGCTGCTTGTGGATCTCGCGAGCCGTCCGGCATGTGCGGCGCGCCGATGACCACGCGCTCACTTCTTGATCTTGCCGACGACGAAGAGCAACACCAGCGCCCCGACGAACGCGGTCACGAGCGAGCCGATCAGGCTGCCGTCCGAGCTCAGGCCGAGGACGCCGAACAGCCAGCCGCCGAGGATCGCCCCGACGACGCCGACGATCATGTTCCCGAACGCACCGAACCCGCGACCCTTCATCACCTGACCGGCGAGCCAGCCTGCGGCGAGACCGATCAAGAGGAACCAGACGAACTCCATGTGTGTCCTCCTTGGCCCAGATTGTACAAGAAGGCCAGCGAGACCCGGCGTTTCGCTTCTACCTGCTCTACGACAGGATCTACCGCGAGGACATCCTGCACCACGCTTGGCGCCGATGCGGTGCGAACCACGACGAGCCGGGAGCTCGTCCGCGACAACGTCATCGAGCGCTGCGTTCTGCGATCCCCAATCGAGCCAGATGCCCTTGGTGCCGTTGTTGACCGCGGGCGCTGCGACGATGAGGTTGTCGCGTATTACCGCGTCGATGGGGAACAGGATCTTGATGGCCGCCTGGTTGGTCCCGAACCACTCGTTGCGATAGTTGGTCTCGGAGATGACGTTCCCCTCGATGACGCAACCCACCGCACCGTAGCAGCCGTAGATGCCCGTCTGCCGAGTCGACCTTGCGCAGACTCAGCGCCTGGTAGTACTCCTCCGTCTGCGCCATGGCGATCGGAAACGTGCCTCCCTCCGGGCGGCGAAGAGTGATCTGATCCTCGCCACCGACGCGACGTGACCTGAAGCACCTCCAGGCGCATCCCCTCGAAGGGGTGGAAGGGATGCGTGATCACCACTGACGTGGCAACCGCGCGATCACGAGGCGCCGTTCGTTGTGTCCGTCGGCAGCTCCAGGTGGCGCGGCGCAGCAGTGCTTGCCTCTTGGGCCTGCACCACCCAGGCTTCGGTGATCCGTGCGGTCAGCTTGCGACGGCCTGCGCAGTGTTCGCGGTGATGTGCATCAGTATCTACTCCAGGCGACCTCGATCGCGGCCTGGGGCTTCTTGCCCGCGTGGAAGGCGTTCTTCGTCATGAACTTCCGGGCTAGTCCCGCCGCGGCGCGACCGAGCTCGTGGACAGTAGGGGTGAGGCCCCTCGTTGGTCCTGTCCGCCGTCTTGATGCTATAGTCACCGGATTGCGCCTTTCGGCGCTCCTGGAGCAACTCCGGTCAACAACATGCTGCGAACCGCCGCCCCCCTGTCTGCCCTGTTCGCCTGCCTGCTCGCCGGTAGCGCCATTCAAGATCACGTCGCTCCCAACCGGCTCGACGTGATCGACTTCGAGGGCCTGCCCGCGGGGACGATCGTGAACGAGGTCACCGCGCGGTTCGGCCTGGGCCCGATCCGCGTGCTCGGAGTGAACCCGAGACTCGCGTCCAACGCGGCGGTCGTGTTCGACTCCGCGCATCCGACCGGCGGCGACGACGACCTCGGGACGCCCCACGAGGACTTCGGCGGACCGGGGATCGGCGCGGGCGGCGCCGCCGGCAGCGATTACGAGAACCACTTGCCCCACGGGAGCGTGCTCGTGGTGGCGGACGACCTGACCGACTCGAACGGCGACGGACGGGTGGACGACCCGGGTGACACCAACGACCCGGGCGCGATGGTGGTGCTCGACTTCTCCAGCGTGGGGCCCGTGACCCTGCACGCGATCACGGTGGTCGACGTGGAGAGCGCGAACGCCCGCGTGGACGCTCTCGATGCGGGTGGAATCCTCCTGGCCTCGAAGGCCCTCCCGGTCACGGGGAACAACGGCGTGGCTCGCGTCGATCTCGAGCACGTCGCCGGCGTGACGTCGATGGAGGTTCACCTCGGTGGATCCGCGGCGATCGACGACGTGGTCATCGAGCGCCTCCTTCCCGGCCGTGTCACGGGCTTCGTATGGGACGACCAGGACGCGGACGGACTTCAGGGCCTCGGCGAACTCGGGATCCCCGGCGTCACGCTCGCGCTCGCAGGCCCCTTCGCCGCGACCCTCGAGATCACCACCGACGAGCACGGATGCTACGACTCCGGGCCCCTCGCGCCCGGGGGCTACACGCTCACGGTCGAGACTCCGCCGGGAGCTGTTCCTTCCCCCTGCGACGTCGGGGGGGACGACACCATCGACAGTGACTGCAGTCCGGTCGCCCTGGAGATCGCGGACGGCGCTCCCGCCGCCGACGTGGACTTCGGTTTCATCTTCGCCGGCTCCGACGGATCCATCGGGGATCTGATCTTCAACGACCTCAACGGCGACAACGTCCAGGACGAGGGTGACGTGGGAGTGGCGGGAGCCGTCCTTTCGCTTCACGACGTGGAGGGGAACCTGCTCGCGACGGCCATCTCCGACGACGACGGCAACTACCAGTTCACGGGCCTGCCTGACGGGGTGTACTTGGTCTCGGTCGACGTGAGCGCCGCCGCGGGCGCGGAGGCCCTCGGCGCGGTCATCTGCAACGTGGGTGACGAGGAGCTGGACAGCGAGTGTGGACCGGTGTGCGTCGTCCTCCAGAGCAACTTCAGCGGCGGGTCCCAGAACGCCACCATCGACTTCGGCTTCGGCGACTGCGGAGACTGTTCCGGAAAAGCGGACGCCCTCTCCTTGCGGTACCTGGGGTCGAGCACGGCCCTGGTCGAAGTGATCGAGAAGGACGGCGTCCTCGTGTTCGCGGATGTCCTGGAGCCGGACGACGCGTTCAGCTTCTTCGGCGCCGATCACATGCTGACCTTCGGGCCCTGGATCGACATCTACATCGACGGTGTCGAGACCGAGCGGATCCACACGAGCTGCTCGGTTCCAATCGAGCCGGGCATGGTCTTCGGCGACTTCCTCATCCTCGCTGGCACCAGCCGCAACGGTGGCGTCCTCTGTCCAGAGTGACCCGGGCCGCACGTTCGTTCCTGGCGACCGCGGCGGTCATGGCCTATCTTCGGCGCGATGTCGACCGATCAGCCGGGTGGTCCGCCAGAGGAGGGTTCGCCCGCCAGCGACTCCGCTGACGAGCGCGGAGACTCCGCGGCGGTGAGGATCCCGGAGGACTCCAACGCTGCCTTGCGCCACCTCATCGCCCGGGATCCGCGGAAGACGCGCTACCGGATCACCGGCGAGGTGGCGCGGGGCGGGATGGGCGCGATCCTGAGAGTCTGGGACGAGGACTTGCGCCGCAACCTGGCCATGAAGGTGGTCATCAGCAGGGGAGCCGGCGACGAGGACGAGCAGCCGACCGCGGCCGAAGTCGATCCCAAGACCCTGGGCCGCTTCATGGAGGAGGCCCAGATCACGGCCCAGCTCGACCACCCGGGCATCGTGCCGGTCCACGACATCGGCGTGGACGACACCGGGCACGTGTACTTCACGATGCAGCTCGTGAGGGGCCGCGATCTGAAGGAAGTCTTCGGTCTGGTTCAGCGCGAGGAGGAGGGCTGGTCCATCACGCGCGCCTTGAGCGTCATGCTCCGGGTCTGTGACGCGATGGACTACGCCCACTCGAAGGACGTGATCCACCGTGACCTCAAGCCCGCCAACGTCATGGTCGGACGCTTCGGCGAGGTCTACGTCATGGACTGGGGCCTGGCCCACGTGCGAGGGACGGAGGACGCGCACGACCTGCGCCTGCAGAAGGAGACGACGGACCTGAGCTTGATCGCGACGGATCGGGCCGACGAGGTCCGAGGTGTCGAGAGCCCCGACGAGGCCCTGTACACCATGGACGGCGACATCGTCGGTACGCCGGCGTACATGTCACCGGAGCAGGCGCTGGGCAAGGTGGGGAAGCTGGATGCGCGCAGCGACGTGTACTCCTTCGGCGCCATGCTCTACCACTTGCTCGGCGGTAGCAGCCCCTTCGTTCCCGACGGCGCGAAGGTCTCGCAGTACATGATCCTGATGCGCGTGCTGGAGGGTCCGCCTCGGCCACTCCACGAGCTGGCGCCCGACGTGCCGGCCGAGCTGGCAGCCATTTGCGAGAAGGCCATGGCGCGCCGGCCGGAGGACCGCTACGCGCGTATGCACGAGGTCGCCGAGGACCTGCGCGCGTACCTCGAGGGCCGCGTCGTCCAGGCTCACCGGACCGGGGCCGTGGCGGAGCTGCGCAAGTGGATCAAGCGCAACCGAGGGCTGGCCGCGGCGATCGTGGCCCTGGTCCTGGCCTCGATCGGCGGGCTGGGCGGCATGAGCTACGTTCAGGCGCGAGGGCGCAAGGAAGCGGACGTTCAGCGCGGGATCGCCGAGGAGAACGAGCGCATCGCGAATGTGAACGCCGAAGAGGCTCATCGCAAGCACGCGCACGTGCTGCGGCTCTCGGCCATGCAGAAACTCGAGGAGCTGCAAGCCGAGGCGCGGGACCTCTGGCCGGCCGTGCCCGAGCGGAGCGAGGAGTACGAGGCCTGGCTCGCGCGAGCGCGCACGCTGGTCGCCGGGCTGCATCCCGATCCCGCCGACGACGATGCGGGGCACTACGCGCAGCGCGCGGAGCTGAGGGCCCGGGCGATCCCGAGGACACACGCGCAGATCGAGCAGGACCGCGGCGAGCACCCACGCAGCGCGCAGCTGCTCGCGCTCGAAGCCGAGCGGCGCTCGCTCGAGCCCGTGACCGAGGTCGAGGTACCTGCGCTGGATTCCGCGACTCTCCTCCAGCCGTTCGCCAAGCTCAACAAGGCGGCGTGGTCCCTCGTGGACCCGGTCCGCTCCGAGCATGGCCCCGAGGCGCAGGGGCTGGCCCTCGCGCGCCTGGCGCTCGAGCGGAGTGGCGATGGTGCCGAGCGTGCCGCCGCGGGCGACACGCTGGCGTGGGCTCTCTTGGCGAACGGGCTCCACGACCAGGCCGTGGCGGCGAGTCGGGAGGCGCTGGCCGCGGCCCCCGCCGACGAGGCCGAGGTGTTCCAGGGCTACCTGGCGCGGCTCGAGGCGAGGGTCGAGACGGCGCGCGGTCCCATCGGCCGAGCGCGGCTGGCTGCGGTGGGGGCCGAGATCGCCACGTTGCAGGATCTACTCGCGGAGCCGCGGACGTGGACGTTCGCTGACGACCAGGATCGCTGGTGGCACAACCAGCTCGACACCCTCGTGACCGAGATCGAGGCGTTCGCCGATCCCGCCGCGGGCTTGATCGAGGGTGTCTCCGAGCGGTGGGGCTGGGGAGTCGACCGACGACTGCGGTTCGCGCTCGAAGTGGAAGAGCGGACCCGGACCGGCGGCCCGGCGCGGCAGGCCTGGGAGCGCGCGATCGCCTCGATCGCCGACCCCGCGGAGTGCCCGCGCTACGGGGGGCTCGCCCTCGCGCCGCAGCTCGGCCTGTTGCCGATCGGGCGCGACTCGCGCTCGGGTTTGTGGGAGTTCGTGCACCCGCTGACCGGCAACGCCCCCTCACGGGACGCCGACGGGGAGTTCGTCATGACCGAGGACACCGGCCTCGTCTTGGTGTTGATCCCGGGAGGCACGTTCGATCAGGGCGCGCAGGCGGGTGACCCGCTGGGACCGAACTTCGATCCAGCCGCCGGCCCGGACGAGGGACCGGTGCACGCGGTCGAGCTCGCTCCTTACTTCCTCTCGAAGTTCGAGATGACCCAGGGGCAGTGGCTGCGGTTCACGGGCCGGAACCCGAGCCGGTACGACCCGACCAAGGCGCAGCAGGGTCGGCAGATCAACCTGCTCCATCCCGTCGAGCTGGTCAGCTGGAACGACTGCTTCGAGGTGCTCACCCACATGGGGCTGCAGGTGCCGACCGAAGCCCAGTGGGAGCGCGCCGCGCGCGGGGAGTCACCGAGTGCATGGTGGACCGGGGATGAGCGCGAGTCGCTCGTCGGCGCGGTCAACCTGGCCGACGCGACGGCAGCCGCGGGCGGCGCCAACTGGTCCGCGATCGAGGACTGGCCCGATCTCGAGGACGGGTGGGTAGTGCATGCACCCGTGGGGCGTTTCCGGCCCAACCCGTTCGGGCTGCACGACATCCACGGCAACGTCCGGGAGTGGTGCCGGGAAGGCTTCGCGCCCTACGACAACGACGTCGCGCCGGAGGACGGTGAGCGCCTCGACACCGGGACCGGGAACCGCGTGTTTCGAGGGGGCAGCTACAGCACGACCGCCGGCCGGGGCCGCTCCGCGTATCGGGGGCGGTATCCGGTCGATACGCGCAACACGGACCTGGGGCTGCGACCTGCGCGTTCGGTCGAGTGAGGCGTGGGCTTCGAGCCGGTACTCGAGTTGGGACCTCACGGTGCGCCGCGTCGGGGGCCGACCTTCTCAGCTCCGGGGCCAGGAAGCCGAGCGATGCCCCGGCGGCTCGCTCGATGCGGGTAAGTCCGGCATCCGCACCGTGTCGGAGCGAGCCGTGGACCTCGTGCTCTACGACCGGTTCGACATCGAGCACCACTCTCCGGTGACGGTCGGCGTCGGCGACGTCACGCGCCTGCGGGTGCGCTGAGCGCTACTTCTCGTCGATCGCGGCGACCTGCGCCTGGAGCGTCTCGACGCCCTGGCGCAGCGCCTCGACCTGCTCCGCCACGGCGGCGTGCTGGCGGCTGACGCGACTCGGCAGCCAGCCGTCGCCCTGCAGCTCGTCGAGAACGGCTGCGAGCCGCGCGACCTTGCTCTCGAGCTGGCTACGCACGTCGCCCTTGAACAGGTCCGCTTCCAGACGCGGCACGTCGAACTGGGCCTGGCGCAGCTTGCGGTCGAGCGCCTGGTAGCGGGCTGCGAGCTTCAGCTCGTCGAGGGCCTTCTTGCTCTCCGCCTCGGCCTCCTTCGAGTAGCTGACACCGCGCGGAATGGGCCAGTCGTCCGTGCGGAAGGTCGGCATCGGGAGCCGGTTGCGTCCCACCATGTTGCCCGTCGGCCAGTTCGCCCAGCCGTAGCGTGCCGCCACGGGTTCGGGCACGAGGTCGCTCGAGAGCTCGATCGACCACGCGCCGTCGAGCTTCGCATGCCGGGCCTTGGCCGGATACCAGCGCTGATCCGCGCCGGCCAGGATGAAGCCCTCGAACTCGGCGTTGCCCTCGCGTGGGCACGGGAGCACCTGCCAGTAGGCGTTGTCCTCGATGTGCTTCCAGCGTTCGTAGACGATCGGGTCGATACGTTGGCCGGAAGCTCGCGTGCGCCGGCTCGAACTGCACCTGGAATCGACCGTCCGCGTTCGCGCGCGCGTCGATGGTCGTCGTGTCGAGCTCGGGAGCGTTCGTCTCGACGTACTGCACCGTGACGGAGTACCCGTCCTCCTGTTCGTCCTCCTCCAGCTGGCCACCACGCGCGAGCACGTCACCGGCGTCTTGCGTCAGTGTCACGAGGACCGGCGCGTTGGGCTCCGCCCAGCCCCAGATGCAGATCGGCTCTTGCTGCTGCAGGACCATGTGGTCGCCGAAGATCCTGGCGAGACGCAGCTCGCCTGCTTGCGCTGCGCGCGCGGACTCGGAAGCGCAGAGGACGGTGAGGGTTGCAATCGCGAACGACTTCATCGAACGACTCGCGCGTTGGAGCTGCGGAGCGCGACCACGTGGCCACGTGGTCGAATCCTACGCCATCGCCGCGACCTTTGGGGAGGCGCTTGCTCGCCGCATGAAGGAGTTGCGTGCGTATTGGGCGAAGCTGGTGACGAATCCGCGCTAGGCTTGGGCCACCCATGAACCCACTCCCCAAGATCGTCGCGTTCCTGCTCGTCACCTCCCAGTCCGTCGGCGCGCAGGAGCTCCGTCTCGATCGCAGCTACCCCGAGTTCGGCGTCGGTCCGACGGGGATCGTCGCGACGATCGAGGGTGGCCACGCGGTGACCGTCGCCAGGATCGTGCCTGGCACCGCCGCCGGGGCCGCGGGGCTCCAGGTGGGGGACGTGCTCACCGTCGCCAGCGGGCTGGCGCTCGATCGCGTAATGGACCCGCGGGTGCCGCTCGGCAACGCGATCGGCCTGGCGGAGGCGGACGATGGACGGCTGCAGCTGGCGGTCCTGAGGGACGGCGAGACCCATGAGGTCACCGTGCGCTTGCCCGCGCTCGGTGGCTACGCAGCCACGTGGCCAGAGAAGTGCCAGAAGTCCGATGCTATCGTCGCGGCGACCGCGCGCTATGTCGTGGCGAGCCAGAACGAGGACGGTGCGTACGTGTTCGGCTCCGCGCGGCCCGAGCGCGATGGGCTCACGGGTTGCCTGGCCGGGCTGTTCCTCCTGTCGACGGGAGACGACGCCCACTTGCCCAATGTGCGCCGCCAGGTTCACGCGCTCGGCGCGGCCGTGCAGAAGCGTCCGACGCACAGCAACTGGCACCTCGGGTACCAGGGCATCCTGCTCGCGGAGTACTACCTGAGGACGGGCGATGCCGCGGTCCTGCCGGGCCTCGAAGCGCTCTGCGCGCAGGCCATCGAGGCGCAGGCCGCGGGCGCCTGGGGACACGGCGGGATCCCGGGGCCGGGGTACGTGCAGAGCGGCCTCATGAACTCGGCCGGCGGTCCCGTCGTGACGACGCTCGTGCTCGCGCGCGAGTGTGGAATCGAGGTCGACGCCGACGGCTACCGCGCCGCGCTCGAGCTCTTCTACCGCATGGCCGGTCACGGCTGCATTCCCTACGGCGATCACCGCAGTGAGCTTTGGTGGTCGAACACGAACGGGCGCAACGGGATGCTCGCGTGCGCGTTCTCGCTCCTGGAGGAGCGTCCGTTCCAGCGCGCCGCGGAGCACCTCGCGCTACTCGTCACCGATTCCTACCACCAGCCCGAGTTCGGGCACACCGGCGGCGGATTCAACGTGATCTGGCGCGGGCTGGCCTCGGTGCACGTCCCCCGCGAGCGCCGCTCGCACTACCAGCGCCAGATGCGCGAGCTCGCGTGGTACTACGACCTCTGCCGGCAGCCGGGCGGCGGCTTCTCGATGTTGCCGACGCCGCCCGACAACAAGCGCTACCAGGGGCTCGCGTGGGGCACCGGCGCGATCGGCCTGACGTACACTGCGCCGCGCCGCACGTTGCGCATCACGGGCGCACCGCGCACGAAGTTCAGCGAGCGCGCGAAGCGCACTGGCATCACCTGGGGCACAGCGGCGGATCGCGAGTTCCTCTCGACGCGCGACGCAAGCGGCTTCGGCGAGGAGCGCGAGGACCCGCGCGAGGTGTACGCGCGCCTGCTCGGCAAGAAGAAGGGTGCTGCGACGGTCGAGTTCTGCGCCCGCCATTTGCGTCACTACAGCCCGCTCGTGCGCAGCTGGGCGGCTCGCGCGCTCGGCGAGCGCAACGACGCCGAGGCGCACGCAGCGCTCGCGGAGGCCGCGCGCGACGCCGATCCGCGGGTTCGCCGCGCCGCCTTCGATGGCGTCTCCGGCTACGACAACTGGAGTCGTCCCATGCGCGGTCGAGTGTCACCCGCCGTCGTGTCGTCGCTGTTCCTGCCAGCGATCGTCGAGACGCTGAAGGACGGGCGCTCGGCGTGGTGGGAGATCGACGGCGCGCTGTTCGCCCTCGGGCGCGCGCGTCCAGAGGACGTCCGTGCGAACCTCGGGACGATCCTGAAGTTCGGTCGCCACGAGGAGTGGTATCTGCGCGAGGCGGCGTTCTGGGCGCTCATCGGCCTCGGCGACACGATCACTGGCGAGGAGTTCCGCGAAGTCGGCGACGCGTACGCGCGCTCACGACACGTGTTCGAGCGCGCGTCGTTCGACGGCGGCTTCCGCACGCTCGTGAAGAAGAAGTTCCCCGCGCTCGACAGCGCGAGCCGTGATCGCGTCGTGACCCAGCTGGGCGAGATGACACACTCACCGCTCGTGGCCGATGGCTACGGCGAGGCCGGAGTGCACGAGGCCGCGCATCGCGCGATGATGATCCTGAAGCACTTCGACAATTCGGTGTACGCGCTCTTGCTCGACGAGTTCGACGTCTACCTCGAGGCGTGGGTGCCCTACCACCAGCACAGCAAGTGGCTGATCTCGGGCAGCAAGTGGCAACACGGCTTGCTGCACGTCCTCGACACGCTGGGCGCGCGGGGCGCACCGCTGCACGCGAGCCTGAAGGGCGTACTCGATCGCTACGGTGACTTCGACGAGAAGCGTATGGGCAAGGACGGCAAGGCGCTCGAACAGACGCTACGCGAGCGCCTGGCCGCCTGGTACGCCGAGCACGGCGCGCAGTAGGATCCAGGCACTTCTCCTCCGCGTCTCAGCGCTCGTAGTGGCGCTGACGTACGGCGAGCCGCCCAGCAGGAGGACCTGGAGCAGGACCCAGAGGGTGGGGGAGTAGCGCTTGGTGAACATGGGTACACCCCACTAGTGGTGTGATTCACTCTTGTGCGGCATTTTGGTCGGCCCGTACCCGCCCGCTGCTGCGTTGCGCCTCCTCCGAGACTTGCAGCGAAGTCGCGTCGTCGCTGCGCCTTGCAGCGAACGCGTACGCACCGACCAA